>JAITFI010000063.1 GCA_031281485.1 Chitinispirillales bacterium
CGCTATGTTCCGGCTCACGGTCGACTGGTGCTCCATGAACACTACCAATCTGGAACCGACCAAAAACGATACGTCGTTACGTAACCCGACGAAGAGCGGATCGGACAGCGTCGTCTCCAAAATAAGGTCGTCCGCCGTGAAGTTCGTGCCCCTTATCGCGTTGTAGAGCGATACGAACCACGCGGGTTCTGAGAATATAGCCCTGAATAACTCATCTCGATACCGGCGATTCGCTTGGTAACCGATATCGGAGGGATTTTGTGAATCGTCCGTCATTTCAAAACCTTTCTTTTGTGGTTTTTGCCTACGGGCGGCGACAAACCAACCGTCCATTATAGTATAAACGACGAGAGCACTGCGGTACGACGAGAGATCCCGGGCCAGCTTACTTACGGCGCGCGGAATGGGGACTACGAGAGGTGTTGCTTTTGACTTTATATGCGGGGTTTAGCCCCGCATATCCTATGAAGCCCCGAAGGGGCTTCGTCTAAAAAAGAATTTGATTTTAAAGATTTTAAAGATTTTAAAGATTTTAAAGATTTTAAAGATTTAAATAGTATTATTCACCGATAGCCACCCCCTCGTTATGCTCCTCAAAGAATCGAAGGTGCCATTCGGTCGGGAACAGCATTACCTGCCGCCCGTCGCTATCCAACGCCAAACGCGCCCCCGTGGGTATATGCAACGACTTTTCATCCACCGCGTCGACACCGTTCATTTTTATCCCCTTAACCATCGTCCAATCCGTATTTTCTATTCTTGACGCGGCGTTGTACTCGGACTCTAATCTGTATTGGACTAAATCAAATTGCAGCGGGCCCACGGCTCCGAGGAGCGATATTCTTTGGTGGCCGGCGGGGATTTCGTAGAGTTTGACAAGGCCCTCCAGCGCCAGCTGCGTCAGGCCCTCGCGGAAGCGTTTGTAGTTTGCGGGGCTGGGATTGTGGATTATCGCGAAGCATTCGGGCGGGAAGACCGGTATTTCATCATACATAACGCTTGAGTCTCCACAGAGCGTGTCGCCTATCCGCAGGGCGTCTAAGCCTAAGACGCCGATGACGTCGCCGGCGAAGGCTTCGTCGACCGTGGTGCGCTCGCGTCCGAAGATGGCGCTTGAGTTGGCTAAGCGCATCGATTTGCCGGTGCGGGTGTTGACGGCGGTCATGCCTCGCTCGAAGCGGCCTGAGACTATTCGCACGAAGGCCATCCTGTCGCGGTGCTTGGGGTCCATGTTGGCTTGGATTTTGAAGACGAAGCCGGAAAAGAGTTCCGATTCGGGGTTTACCGCCGCGCCTCGGCTCATTCTCGGCTGGGGGGGCGGGGAAAACTCCAAGAAGCCGTCGAGCAGAAGCTGCACCCCGAAGTTGTTCGCGGCGCTGCCGAAGAAGACGGGCGTCGTGAGGCCCGCCAGAACGTCCTCCGGCGAGAACGAGCTTCCGGCGTGTTCCACCATCAGAGCCTCCTCGCAAAGCGCGGCGTATACGGAGGGGGTGAGGGCGTCGCGCACCACGGGGTCGCCGATGCCGCCGCTCACGGCCTCCGGCGCGCGGTACGCCCCGCCGGGGACGCGCTCGTAAAAGCAGGCCGCCGCGGCTCTGCGGTCAAAGATTCCCCTGAAGTCAACGCCGGAGCCCATAGGCAGGTTCATAGGGTAGGCGCGGATATTCAGCACCCGCTCTATCTCGTCAAGCAGCGCCAGCGTGTCGAGCGCGGGGCGGTCCATCTTGTTGACAAATGTGAAAACAGGCGTATTCCTGCGGCGGCAAACCTCAAAGAGCTTGCGCGTTTGGCCCTCTATGCCCTTGCCGCCGTCTATGACCATAATTACCGAGTCAACCGCGGTAAGCACGCGGTAAGTGTCCTCCGAGAAATCCTTGTGGCCGGGCGTGTCTAATAGGTTGACGCGGTAGCCGCCGTAGTCAAAATTCAGCACGGTGGAGCTGACGGAGATGCCGCGTTTGCGTTCAAGCTCCATCCAGTCCGAGACCGTGGCCCGCTCTTTCTTCCGAGCGGTGACCGTCCCCGCCAAGTGCAGCGCGCCTCCGTAGAGCAATAGTTTCTCCGTCAGCGTCGTCTTGCCCGCGTCGGGGTGGGATACTATCGCAAACGTACGCCGCCGGCCCGCTTCACTTAACATAATTCACCCCTATCGCCAACTGATTCAACCGGCGCCCATCGACGCCGTCGTATCCGGTGATCCCGAAAATTCCCCTCACGTCAACAAACGCCCTGTCGCTGACGTACAACCCGACGCCGCCCACGAGACCGAAATCCGCCGCGGAGCGATCTTTGAACCGCGAGCTCTCCTCGCCGTTCCACTTCACCCAAGCGTAAACAGGCACGCCGATACAAAAACCGCCGAATAATCGCAATTGCCGCAAACCGTACATGCTACCCCACGGCTTCGTGAAAGCATCCGACTGCGACGCCCCGTGAGACGGTTTAGCGGCGACTCCGCCAAACGGGCCCCACTCGGCCAACACGGGAATCGACAGGGCCACTTCGCTTGTACCGACTACAGCCGTGTTAATCGGCTTCCGAAAGATAACGCCGGGCGAAACGTTCAACGCCAATACGTCGGAAAACACCCAATCAATCACCCCAGCAACCTCAAAACCGATACCGAAACTCGCCTGGTTGCCGTATTCATAATGCGTAAAATCATCGCCGTCGTGCTTATAAACACGTATCAGCACGTTGGACACCCGCGAATGGTTGAACGCGGCGCGGCGCCCGAATTTCATCTTTATCTTTTTCGCATTATCAGGCGTCCAGTCGCTTCGACTCCCTTCGACTTCGCTCAGGGACCGCCGCTCAGCGACCGTCCGGGTTGCCTGGTCCCTGAGCGAAGTCGAAGGGACCGCTCGGGCGCGTTCGTCGTCAGAAATATCACTTGTATCAATAATTACGACGGTGCCCGCCGTATCAACTGTCGTAACCGTATTAATCGTATCGATAATACCTATTGTGTCTGTATTGATAATAACAACGGTATTAATCGTATCAACAGTATTAACTTTATCCATACCGTCCGTTATATCCCACGGCGCAAAATCATCCGACAGCAGCATCTCGACGGTAATGACATTCTTTATAACAGCCGGGCACGACGACACCGTGTCCATAAACGCAATACCCGCGTACGCCCTCAGCGGTGTCAAAAACAGCAGCGGCGACAATGCCGTCAATATTAATACCGACGCCCTTCTCATTTAAAAATCCTCACAGGCGACACAAACTCCCGCCTGCCGCGCAGCCTCGCCTCCACTATGTACCTACCTGACGCCAACTTATCCAACGACAGCTTCTTCGTCCCCGCGACATCGTACCTCGCGACCGTCTTTCCCCTCATGTCAATCAAATTGATCCGTACCGGCGCCCCGGGTCTAGCGTTCACATAGACCGCCCTCCCCGACACCCGCACAAGCGGCTTGGCATTGTTCCGAGCCGCCGGTGTCGACACGCGCCATTGCTCGAAAAAGGCCTCTTGAATCGAATCCCGGGCAAATCCCGACAATCTCGGATAATCTCCTTCGGTCATCTCCCAGACGCCGTCGAAATCCCATCCCGCGTACGTGCTTTTCAGACGCATCTCCGCGGCGCTTTTGCCGATCCCTCCGACCGACACGTCCATCCCCGACCGTTCCGCGTCCCAGTAGCAACCGTTTATAGACACCGCGCCGCCCGCCGAGCCGCCGCTTCCGCCGCCGAGCGTTCCAGAGAAACCGCCCGAACCCAGACCGGCGCCTATTACCAACCCGGCGGAGTAAGCGCGCAACACGCCGATCCCGCCTCCCGTACGGCATATAAAACCGCCGGCGGCCCCCTCTCCGGAGACGTTTCCGAGCGCGTGGCAATCCTGCACATAGCCGCCCGATCCCCAGCCCACCGCCCCGCCGACGTATGAGGCCCCGATGACGGAGCCCGAGGCATAGCTCCGCGTCAGAAACGACTCCGACGCCCCGCCGACAAGACCGCCGACCTCCTGCCCGGATCCCGCGACCGACGCCGTCGAGTAGCTGCGACTTATCAGCGAAGCGGCGCTGCGGCCCACAAGACCGCCCACACCCGACCGGCCGCGGACCGATCCGGCGGCGCCGCAACCCTCTATAACTGTGTTCACGCACATTCCGGCGAGCATGCCGGCGTTGTCAATACCGGCCACGCTCCCCTCAACGAACAGATCGCGGATGTCGGCGCCTTCCGCGTACCCGAACAGACCCGTGAAATCGCCGACGTTGCCGCCTCGGCCCATGTCTATGCCGCTTATCTTATATCCGTTTCCGCGAAACACCCCGGTAAAGGGCGCCGACTCCGACCCTATGGGCTCAAAACGCCCGGTCGCGGGTATCGCTATGTCGCAGGTCAGCTCATAGATTCCGTCTAACGGGTGCGTCACGTACTTGCCTATAAGGAATAGGTCGGCGTACCGGGAGACCTCCACGGCCTCCCCGCCGGTTCCGGCTTCGGCAAAACGCGCCGCCGGCGGGGCATTCGGCGGAACGGCGTCCGCGCGCACTACGCCCTCAAAGCCGTCGCTCCAACTCGCAAACCGGTAGCCGCGCTCCGGCGCGGCGGCGACGACAAACGCCCCGATTCCGGCCACGGAGGTATCAATTATCGAAACATAGCCGGAAACACCGGACGCGGTCAGCGAGCCGCCCGCCCATGCCACATACCTGTATTTACGGAGAGCGGGCCCGCCGGATCGATCGAATTTGGCGGTGAACTTCGCATCGCCGCGCACCGTGTCAACCCTGACAGTCCCCAACGCGCCGTCGCTCCAACCCACAAAGCGGCACCCCTCCCACGCCTCCGCCGTAACCTTCGGGCCGGCGGATCCCGGCACGGCCTCAACGCCGTAGCGGTAAAGCTCGACGGTGCCCTGCGGCCCGTTTATCTTCAATCTCCCGCAAAACTCCCCGTCGACCGCGTAGGCAAGCTTCCGCGTGGTGTACGGCGCCCTAATGAGCTGCGGGTACCCAAAACCCTCCTCAATCGCCCACACGCCGCCGAAATCCCATCCGGCAAAGGTGTTTCGCGAACGCATCTGAACGCCGCTACGCCCCTCGCCGCCCGCCGACGCGCCCTGCCCGGAGGCCTCCGTGTCCCAAAAAGAGCCGCTCACTTCAGCCGGCCTTACGTAAACCGCATCCCCCTCTTTATCAATAAATACCCCCCTGTCGCTCCATAGCGGCGTAGAGGCGAAATCCAACCCAATCAGCCCCCCGGCGGTTCCGCCGCCCGACACGCGCCCGGCGGAAAAGCTCTCGCGCACCCGCCCGCCGAATACCTGCCCCACGAGCCCGCCGACATTAGAGGCCCCGACAACCCGTCCCAAGGCGAAGCACTGCCGTATTTCCCCCGCCGCCGATATCCGAAGCAACCCGACGAGCCCGCCGACATTATCCCTCCCTTGAACCTCCGCCGCGGAGTAGCTCTCGTAAATCCCGCCGCTGTTCACCCCCACAAGCCCGCCGACGTCGCTCTCATTGCGGCGCGCTAAGACGGTCCCGGTTCCGTAGCAGTTGACGATAGTGCCGTTGTTACTCCCGGCCAGCGCGCCCACGGCGTAGCTGCCGATTATCGTGTCGGCGGCCACCCCGACGTTAGACACCTCGGCGTCATAGCCCACGACGCCGAAGAGCCCCACGTGCCCGGAGGCCGGTCTGTTTATATATAGATCGCGGATAACGTAGACTGCCCCGCCCCGGCTGAAAAAACGCCCCGTGAAGGGGCGCCCGTTGCCCCCGATGGGAACAAACGGGCGGCGGCGGCTGTCGGAGGCGTCTATGTCGCAGACAAGCTCGTAGTCGCCGTAGAGGGGATAGGCCTCGGAGCTGCCGATCTTGCGAAGGTCGTCCAATGTGGCGACACGCACGACGCCCTGCGCCGATGCGAAAACTGCGGTCAGTACGGTCAGTAGGATCAATTTGATTGTGGTATCGGGCGCCATTTATGATAATATAAATCAAAGGTTAATTAAAATCATTAAAATCAAAATCTTTAAAATCTTTTGGGTAAATTAACACGCCGAGTGGGATTTTTTGGGGTTGCGCGGGCAGGAGCGCCCCGCCGGGGCGCTCCGCTCGCTACGATCCAAACATTACTTTGACGATTACTTAGACGCCTGCTCCACCGCCACCGCGACAGCAACCGACGCGCCTACCATGGGGTTGTTGCCCATGCCGAGGAAGCCCATCATTTCCACGTGAGCGGGAACCGACGACGAGCCGGCGAACTGGGCGTCGGAGTGCATCCGGCCCATGGTGTCGGTCATGCCGTAGGAGGCGGGGCCGGCGGCCATGTTGTCGGGGTGCAGCGTACGGCCCGTGCCGCCGCCGGAGGCTACGGAGAAGTACTTCTTGCCTTTCTCCATGCACTCTTTCTTGTACGTTCCGGCCACGGGGTGCTGGAAGCGCGTGGGGTTGGTCGAGTTTCCGGTGATGGAGACGTCGACTCCCTCCGCCCAGTTGATGGCCACGCCCTCGCGGACGTCGTCGGCGCCGTAGCACCGCACGGCGGCCCTCGCGCCTTCGCTGTACTTGATCTCCTTGACCACGTTCAGCTTGCTCGTGTAATAGTCGAACTTCGTCTGGACGTAGGTGAAGCCGTTGATCCTCGAGATGATCTGGGCGGCGTCCTTGCCCAAGCCGTTGAGTATCACCTTGAGCGGGGTCTTGCGGGCCTTGTTGGCGCTCTTGGCAAGGCCTATGGCGCCCTCGGCGGCGGCGAAGGACTCGTGGCCGGCCAAGAAGGCGAAGCACTTCGTCTCCTCCTCGAGCAACATCGAGGCGAGGTTGCCGTGGCCGAGGCCGACTTTGCGGTCGTCGGCGACGGAACCGGGGATGCAGAAGGCCTGCATGCCCTCGCCGAGCGTCTTGGCTATCTCGCTGGCCTTCTTTTCGCCCTTCTTGAACGCTATCGCCGCGCCCAATATGTAGGCCCAGCAGGCGTTCTCGAAGCAGATGGTCTGAATGCCTTTGACGATGTTATACGCGTCCACGCCGCGATCCTCGCAGAGTTTGCGCGCCTCCTCCAGAGTGCCTAAGCCGTACTTCTGGAGCACGGGCGTGATCTGGTTTATCCTTCTCTCATAGCTTTCGAATAGAGCCATTTTTGTTATCGCCTCCGTTTATTCGTGTCTGGGGTTAATGTGTTTGACCGCGCCGTCCTCTTTCGTGAACCTGCCGTAAGTGCCGGTGGCCTTGGCAATTGCCTCTTTGGGATCGACGCCTTTGCTGACGGACTCCATCACCTTGCCGAGGTTAACGAACTCGTATCCGATGACTAAGTCTTCCTTGTCCAAGGCTAAGCGGGTGACGAAGCCCTCGGCCATTTCGAGGTAGCGGACGCCTTTGGCGACCGTGCCGTACATGGTTCCGACCTGAGAGCGCAGCCCCTTGCCGAGGTCTTCGAGACCGGCGCCGATGGGCAGGCCGCCCTCGGAGAAGGCCGTCTGGGTGCGTCCGTAGGCGATCTGGAGGAAGAGCTCGCGCATCGCCGTGTTGATGGCGTCGCAGACGAGGTCGGTGTTGAGGGCCTCGAGGACGGTCTTGCCCGAGAGTATCTCGGCGGCCATCGCGGCGGAGTGGGTCATGCCCGAACAGCCGATGGTCTCTACGAGCGCCTCCTGGATGACGCCGTCTTTAACGTTGAGGGTGAGTTTGCAGCACCCCTGCTGCGGGGCGCACCAGCCGATACCGTGGGTCAGACCGGATATGTCTTTGATCTCCTTGGCCTGCACCCACTTTCCCTCTTCGGGAATGGGGGCCGGCCCATGGTCCGCGCCTTTGGCGACGCGGCACATGTGTTCTACTTCGGCGGAATATAGCATGTATTACTCCTAAATATGGTTAGGGTTTTTATTTTTAACATCAAAGTCAACATAATAATATGATTTCCGCCATGTTAAAAAACAATTTTTTTATTTGCTTTTCGTTAATCATAATATTATTTTATTAAAGTCAAATTCTTTTTTAGACGAAGCCTTCGGCTTCATAGGATATGCGGGGCTAAACCCCGCATATGAAGTCAACGTCAAAAGAAAAAAGCCTTTGACTTTGATTTTGATTTTATATGCGGGGTTTAGCCCCGCATATTCTATGGAAGGCGAAGCCTTCCGTCTAAAAATGATTTAAAAGATTTTGATTTTAAAAGATTTAAAAGCCTATTTTGGAAGGGTGGCCGAGCGGCTTAAGGCACAGGTTTGCTAAACCTGCGTAGGGGTAACCCTACCGGAGGTTCAAATCCTCTCCCTTCCGTTTTTATAAATCAACTCATAAAAGGCAAAGGCGCAATGAGCGACCCCCGCGTAACCTCTATTATTTTGGCCGGCGGGCAAGGGAGCCGGTTGTATCCTCTCACCGCGGCGCGGTCTAAGCCGGCGGTGCCTATCGGCGGGAAGTTCCGGTTGATCGACATCCCGGTCTCAAACTGCCTGAACCACGGGGTGAGGCACGTTTGGATACTTACGCAATTCGCCTCGGAGTCGCTCCACCGGCACATATTCCAAACATACAGGCTCGACTACTTCTCCAAGGGTTTCGTCTCGATACTGGCGGCGGCCCAGTCCGGCGAAGGCGGGGGGTGGTACCAGGGCACCGCCGACGCCGTGCGCAACAACCTGCGGCACTTCGACCACGCGGGGGAGACCATACTTCTCCTCTCCGGCGACCATCTGTATAGGATGGACTTCGAGAAGTTCATCAACTTCCACTATGAAAACAAGGCCGACCTGACGCTCAGCGTCATCCCGGTACCCCGTTCGCAGGTGAAGGAGCTCGGCATCCTCAAGATGGCCCCCAACTACAAGGTGCTCGACTTCGTGGAGAAGCCGAAAGACGAGACACAGATAGACGACTTCGCGATACCGCCGGAGTTGCGGGCGAAGACGGGCAAGCACGAGGAGGAGAAGACGCACGTAGGCTCCATGGGCATCTATCTCTTCAATAGGAAGATATTGGTGGACGTACTGGAGAAGTTCGGCGACTACGACGATTTCGGTAAGCAGATAATCCCG
The DNA here is from genome assembly GCA_031281485.1 of Chitinispirillales bacterium. Classification (GTDB taxonomy): domain Bacteria; phylum Fibrobacterota; class Chitinivibrionia; order Chitinivibrionales; family Chitinispirillaceae; genus GUT77. The sequence goes on from JAITFI010000063.1 coordinate 9,023, forward strand.
GCGGCGATAAACAGTTGCAACGTCTACGCCTACCCGTTCAACGGCTACTGGGAGGACATCGGGACGATCAAGGCCTTTTTCGACGCGCACATAGCGCTCACAATGGCGAAGCCCCCTTTCAACTTCTACGATCAAGACAAGCCGATCTTCACCCGCGCCCGCTTTCTGCCGGCGGCAAAGTTCAGCGGGTCGCTTATAGACTCATCCATAGTCTGCGAGGGCTCAATCATCGGCGACGCCGCTATCTCCGAGAGCGTAATAGGGGTGCGCTCGGTCGTGGGCGACAAGACGAAACTCTCGCGCGTGGTAATGATGGGCACAGACTTCTACAGCAACGAGAGCGGCGGCGAGGTATACGGCATAGGCAAGAACTGCAAGATCCGCAACGCCATAATAGACAAGGACGTCCACATCGGCAACGACGTGCGCTTGGAAAACCTGAACAACATACAGGACGGCGAGCGCGACGGGATCATAATTAAGGAGGGGATCATAGTGGTGCCCAAAAAGGTGAAAGTGCCGGACGGGTACGTACTGTAGGCCTCTTTACATCGCCGGCAACGTGACCGCAATCCCCGCGACCATGCTTACAAGGAGCGCCGTGACAGCCGCCGCGGCGTGGGTTGACCTGAAGAGGTCGTACCCCTCTTGATCGTTCAAGACGCCGATGACGCGGTTTTTATCAACGGCGCTGCCGTACAGCCTCCAAGCCCATAGTCTCTCCGCCGCGAGGTAACCCAGCGCCTGAAAGAGCATTCCGGTGAAACCCCAACCCAGCGCCGTCGCCAACCCGCGCTCCCAGTACAGCGAGGCGACCATGCCGTTGAAGAGCGCCGAGAGCGCCAACACCGAGATAAGGCTCTGTATATACTTCCCGCGTACTTTGTACAGCGCGTTGTACTGCATTGCGGTCGCAAAGAGGCGGCGCTTTACGGCGGCGGCCACCTTATCGTTTTCATTAAACTGCCCGAGCGCCGCCAGCTTCTCGAAGATCGTCCCCACCATCTTGTAGCTCCCGCGAAGGTTCAGCGGCAGCATAGCCTTGCCAGTCGCAAGCGTTACAGCCATCTTTTTGTTGAAAAGCGGATTTTTGGTGCAGTCGACCCCGCGTATGTCCGCGTAATCCACCAAGCTGACCCCGCTGCCGTCCCTCTTGACTATCCGCTCCCCGTCAAGGACGACCCCCATACCCCGCCGCGTAGCGCGGTTGTTGCCGTACAAAAGCAACGCCAGAGCGAAACCGCCGGAGTAATAGGCGGCGACCTTCAAAATCGGAAACGATATAGCCCCGCTAAGGTAGAAATAGTAGGCCACAAAGCTCCACAGCACAATGAGCGGCGGACTCAAAAAGACAAGAAGCGCGAACTCAAAGACGAATGAGCGGTCGAAACGGGCGTATAGTATTGCTTTATTTGTATTTGTGTTTGTGTCCATAGATATAATATAAATTCAAAATCTTTAAAATCAAATTCTTTTTTTTAGACGAAGCCTAAAAAGTCAAATTCTTTAAAGTCAAATTCTTTTTTTTAGACGAAGCCTTCGGCTTCATAGAATATGCGGGGCTAAACCCCGCATATATAAAATCAAAGTCAAAAGCTTTTTTCTTTTGACGTTGACTTTATATGCGGGGTTTAGCCCCGCATATCCTATGAAAGGGCGCGATTTATCGCGCCCTTTCGTCTAAAAAAGAATTTAAAGAATTTGATTTTAAGCGCCCTTTCGTCTAAAAAAGAATTTAAAGATTTTGATTTTAAAAGATTTTGACTTATTTTTAGAACAAAGGAGCCTAACCATGAACAACAACACACAATCAACCCAAAATCAACCCCAAGAGCCTACCGCGCTCCAACGATTTTCGCGAGACCTTACCGACGCGGCCCGGCATGGCAAGTTAGACCCAGTCATCGGACGCGACGACGAGATTCGGCGGATGATACAGATACTTTCGCGGCGGACTAAGAACAACCCTGTATTAATAGGCGACCCCGGCGTCGGCAAGACGGCTATCGCGGAGGGGCTGGCTTTGCGCATAGTGCGGGGCGACGTGCCGGAGGGGCTCAAGAGCAAGTCCGTGGTGTCGCTCGACATGGGAGCGCTCATCGCGGGGGCGAAGTTCCGGGGAGAGTTCGAGGAGCGGTTGAAGGCGGTGCTGCAGGAAGTCACCGAACGCGGGGACGTCGTCCTCTTTATAGACGAACTGCACACCGTCGTCGGCGCCGGGGCGGCGGAGGGGGCGGTGGACGCGGGGAACATGCTGAAGCCTATGCTCGCCCGCGGGGAACTGCGCACCATCGGGGCGACCACGCTCGACGAGTACAGGAAGTACATAGAGAAGGACAAGGCGCTGGAGCGGCGCTTTCAGACCGTGCTCGTCGATCAGCCGTCGGTGGGCGATACAATATCGATACTGCGGGGGCTGCGCGAGCGCTACGAACTGCACCACGGGATACAGATCAAGGACAGCGCGCTGGTAGCCGCGGCCGTCCTCTCCGACCGCTACATCTCGGAGCGTTTCCTGCCGGACAAGGCGATAGACCTGATCGACGAGGCGGCGGCGAAACTGCGTACGGAGCGCGACTCGAGCCCCGTGGAGCTTGACGAGGCGATGCGGCGTCAGATGCGGCTCGAGATAGAGATCGAGGGGCTGAAAAAGGAGAAAGACAAGGGGTCTAAGGAGAAGCTGGCAAAACTGCAAGAGGAGCTATCCGCCGTGCGCGAAACCGCGTCGTCCCTCAAAAGCCGGTGGGAGACGCAGAAATCACAATCCGACAGACTGCAAAAGGTCAGGGAGGAGATAGACGCGGCGAGGGTCGAGCTGGAACGGGCGGAGCGCGAGTACAATCTCGGGGCCGCCGCGACTCTGCGCCACGGGCGCATACCGGAGCTTGAGCGGAAAAGGGCAGACATCGAGGCGGAGATCAAAGACTCCGGCGACGGGACACGCCTTTTAAAAGAGGAGGTGGGCGAAGAGGACATAGCGGAGATAATCAGCCGCTGGACGCACATACCCGTCAGCAAGCTTGTGGAGGGCGAGAAGGAGAAATTACTGTCGCTGTCAAAGCACCTGCACGAGCGCGTCGTGGGCCAAGACGAGGCCGCCGACGCCGTCGCGGACGCGGTGCTGAGGGCGCGGTCTGGGCTCAAAGACCCGAACCGCCCGATAGGCAGTTTTATCTTTCTCGGCCCTACCGGCGTAGGGAAAACGGAGCTGGCGCGGTCGCTGGCGTTTAGCCTGTTCGACGACGAGCGCGCTATGGTGCGCATAGACATGTCGGAGTACATGGAGAAATTCGCCGTCTCCCGCCTGACCGGCGCCCCGCCGGGATACGTGGGCTACGAGGAGGGCGGCCAGCTCACGGAGGCGGTGCGGCGCAGGCCGTACTCCGTAGTGCTCTTTGACGAGATAGAGAAGGCGAATCCCGAAGTGTTCAATATCCTTTTACAGATATTGGACGACGGCCGGATAACTGATTCGCAGGGGCGGCTCGTTGACTTTAAGAATACGATAATCATAATGACGTCGAACATCGGATCGCATTTGATACTCGGGGCTTCGACTTCGCTCAGCCACCGGGAGGACGGTATTGATAGTAATGTGGCTTCGACTTCGCTCAGCCACCTTAACGGTACAAGTAATCAACATAATAAAGAAACAGTGCTTGCCGAGCTTCGCCGCCACTTCCGCCCCGAATTTTTGAACCGCGTAGACGAGATCGTGGTCTTCGATCCGCTTGACAAAAAAGAGATCCGAGAGATAGCGGCGATACAGACGCGCGGGTTGATAAAGCGGCTGTCGGATATGAAGATAGAGACGCGTATCGAAGACGCGGCGCTTGACCTTATAGCCCAGAAAGGCTACGACCCGGTCTACGGGGCGAGACCGCTCAAACGGGTCATCCAGCGGGAGATCGAAACGCCTGTATCGAGGATGATCATAGCCGGAGAAATACCGGACGGCGGGACGCTTAATATTGGGGTCAATGAGGGGAGATTGAATTTTGTTGCGGAAGCGGGGAGTTGAGATGTATATTTATGATATGTTTGAATCTATGACCAAATCTCAAGCCGCCGAACAGATCTTGGAAAGCGTTCGGGAGTATCACAAAGCGTTTATGGAGAAGCCGCCGTACCGCCACGGCGACCGTATCCCCTACGCCGCTCGGGTCTTTGACGAGCGGGAGATGGTTAATTTGGTCGACAGCGCCCTTGAGTTTTGGCTGACTTCTGGGCGCTATACCGACCGGTTTGAGGCGCAACTCGCCGAGTATCTTCACGTTCCGTATTGTTCGCTTGTGAACTCCGGGTCGTCCGCCAACCTTTTGGCGTTCATGGCGCTGACCTCTCCGCTTTTGGGCGACAGGGCGGTGGGCCGCGGCGACGAGGTGATCACCGTGGCGGCGGGCTTCCCCACCACCGTGGCGCCGATAGTGCAATTCGGCGCGATACCGGTGTTCGCCGACGTTACCATCCCGCAGTACAATATAGACGTTTCTGAACTCGAAAGCGCCCTATCCCCAAAAACTAAAGCGGTAATCCTGGCGCATACTCTCGGGAATCCGTTTGACCTTAAAGCGGTGAGAGACTTTTGCCGCGCTCATAAACTCTGGCTGGTAGAGGACAACTGCGACGCGTTGGGCTCCGTCTACACCATAGACGGGGCGGAAAAGTTTACCGGCGCAATCGGCGACATAGGAACATCCAGTTTCTACCCGCCGCACCACCTAACCATGGGCGAGGGCGGGGCGGTTTACACTTCCGACCCGTTGCTGCACAAAATCGTCCGCTCGCTACGCGACTGGGGCCGCGACTGCGTCTGCCCGTCCGGCAAAGACAACGTCTGCGGCCGCCGCTTCGACAGGCAATGCGGAGAACTGCCCGCCGGTTACGACCACAAGTACGTCTACAGCCACTTCGGGTACAATCTGAAAGCCACGGACATGCAAGCTGCCATCGGTTGCGCTCAGTTGGAGAAGTTCCCGTCGTTCGTACAGAAACGCAAACACAATTGGCGGAGATTGCATGACGGGTTAAAAGATCTGTCGGACAAATTAATCCTGCCGGAACCGGCGCCGAATTCCGACCCGTCATGGTTCGGTTTTTTAATCACTTGTAAGGCAGGAGTCGGTCGAAACGAGCTGGTCAAGCATATAGAGAGTAATAATATCCAAACAAGAATGCTGTTCGCCGGAAATTTGGTCAAACATCCGTGTTTTGATGAATTGAGGAGATCGGGCGTTGGTTACAGGGTGGCAGGGAGGCTTGACAATACCGATCGCATTATGAATGATACTTTTTGGATAGGCGTGTATCCGGGGATGAATGATGAGCAGATTGACCGGATGATAGATATTATAAAGGATTTTAAATGTTGATCCAATTCATCAAATTCGGCATAGTAGGCTTCTCCAATACCGTCCTATCTTACATAATATACGCCGCTCTTGTATACGCGGGGGCGCACTACCTCATCGCCAGCGTGGCGGGATTTATATTAAGCGTGTTGAATTCATTCTTCTGGAACAACAAGTACGTTTTTAAACGCGGCAATGACCAACAAAAACGCAATCTTTGGGACGCGCTTCTTAAAACATACATCTCGTACGCCTTTACCGGTTTGATACTGAGCAACATACTACTATCCTTTTTTGTCGAAATATTGCACATATCGGAATACATTGCGCCGCTTTTGGGCCTGATTGTAACGATCCCACTAAACTTCATACTAAATAAAAAGTGGGCGTTCAAATAAAATAAAAATCTTTTAAAATCAAAATCTTTTTTAGACGAAGCCCCTTCGGGGCTTCATAGGATATGCGGGGCTAAACCCCGCATATATAAAATCAAAGTCAAAGTCTTTCCCTAACACTATACTGCCGCCTAGCCTGCATAGTATTAGTTATCATCTCACCGATAAGCCCGATGGATATGATCTGTACGCCCATCACCATAGAACCTATAGCTAACAACGTCAGTGGCCTGATCCTCATCACGCCCGTAATCGCCCACATCACGCCGAAGTACCCAAGCACCCCGGCCCCGGCGACTATCAGTAGCATACCCAGTATCCCGAAGAAGTGCATCGGGCTCTTCATATAGCGCTTCAGAAACAGCAGCGTGATCATGTCCATGGCCCCGTTGAACATACGCCACGCGCCGTACTTAGACTTGCCGAATTTTCTGGCGTGGTGCGGAACGACAATCTCCGTCACCCTGCACCCGTCCCAATGCGCCAGCGCCGGCAGGTAGCGGTGGCGGTCCCCGTATATCTCGAGGCTTTTCGCCGCGCCGCTCCGGTAAGCTTTGAAGCCGCAGTTGAAGTCATGCAGTTTCAACCCGGCGGCAATCGAGGTCATGGCGTTCCATATCTTTGACGGGAATGTTTTGCCGAAGGGGTCGTGACGCACCTTCTTCCAACCGCTCACAACGTCCCAACCCTCCTCCAACTTGGCGAGCATCTCCGGGATGGCGGCGGGATCGTCCTGCAAATCGGCGTCCATTGTAATAATGGCGGCGCCGCCGGCGTACTCGATACCCGCGCTTAAGGCGGCGGACTTACCGCAGTTGCGGCTGAAGCGTATAGATTTTATTTTGCCGTCGCCGTATGTCTCACGCAGGCCTTTGACGACGTCGTAGGAACCGTCGGAACTGCCGTCGTCAACAAAAACGACTTCATAACTTTTTCCCAATCGGTCAAAGGTAGAGGAGATTCCCTTCATCAGTTCCGGCAGACTATCTTTTTCATTATAGACCGGGACGACGATCGAAACGTCGGTCATTATTGATTTTTCTTGTGACAAAGAATGTTCCTCCTGATATTAATTAAAAAATCAAAATCTTTAAAATCTTTAAAATCTTTTTTAGACGGAAGGGCGCGATAAATCGCGCCCTTCCATAGGATATGCGGGGCTAAACCCCGCATATAAAGTCAACGTCAAAAGAAAAAAACTTTTGATTTTGATTTTGATTTTATATATGCGGGGTTTAGCCCCGCATATTCTATGAAGCCGAAGGCTTCGTCTAAAAAAGATTTTAAAGATTTTGACTTTTATGGTTTGGCTTCGTCTTTAAAATCAAAATCATCAATTCTATACAAATACAAATCTTTATCACTATCAACTTGAACACCACGAGATTTCTCACGGATCTTCATTATAGGTTCAGGCAAGCAAAAAGGCTTCTTTCTTAAATTCAACGGACGGCAATCTCCGTCCAATATATCCCAATTATATATTGTACCCGAGTATGATGTCGTCAATAAATACTTTGATTTTGAGTTTTTGAAATTTCTTAGCGCCTTGAATATTTTTTCGTACGATAGGTGTTGTAAACAGTCTTTGCAGAGTATCATATCGACAGTCGGTATCTCGTCTTTTGTTATGTCGATTACCTTGAACGACACGTTTCCGCTTGAATATTTTTCGTTATTTTGTTCCACCAGTTTATCGACTATATCGCCGCCTATGTAGGTTATGTTTTTCTTTTCGACCTCTTTCATCCAGTTATAGTCTCCGCACGGGACGTCTAAAAAGGTTTTAACGCCGTACTGTTCCCATATAACCGGAAGCTTTTCGCGGATGGTTTTTGTGGTCGATATGAGCGAGCCGCCCCCCGAGCGGGACTCTTTGGAGAGCCAGAAGTTGTCGGTGTATATTTTCGAGAAAACATTTTTGGTGTCATCGTCTTTGTAGGCGAAGTTGTTTTTCTTAAAAAACAACTTGTGCCATAAGGCCCTTTTCAGCCCAAGCGGCAGGGGTATCAGCGGCCATATCTTTTGCTGCAGATTACGAGACATGCCCATTTTGAGGGCTCCTTTTGGGGTTTAAAGTCAAATTAATATAACCACGAACTACACGAACCATCACGAACAACTGCTAAAATATAATATATGCCGCCTATATTTTCTTAACTTTTGATTTATGCATCTTCTCCGTAATAAAAAAGATCCCTCCCAGCGAGCTTACGGCTATGCCTATCAGCGACGTCAGGAAGCCCATGATAAAGGCTGTGTCGCGTTGGAATCCGGCTAAGGCGAACAGGGCCCCGCCGGCGGCTTCCCTTACCCCGAAGGGCAGAGGGATGGTCATCATCATGGCTATTATGGGCACAAAGACGAAGAAGTATTGAAAATTCTCCGCGGTCACCATGCCTAAGGAGGCGGCTGTGGAGATTTGGGCGCCTATACGCAGAAACTGCGTGACGGCCGCCAACGCGAATACCGAGATCATGAGTTTAAAATCCTGCGCCTCTATGAGCATCTCGGAGATGATCTCTTTTATTCTGAGCTTGGTGAAAAAGGAGTACCGGTCTATGATCGAAAAGAAGAGCTTCTGGAGCGGCTTGAACATTAGGAAGAGCATTATTCCGGCGAAGAGGGCGAAGGCGGCGAAGAGCGCTATGACGGCGGTCGTCACCCTGCCGTGCGTGAGCATCCCTCGGTTCAGAAGGATAATGCTCCCCATGACCGCGAAACCGCACAGCGCCCAGAGACCGGCGAATCTGTCGAGAACGGTGGCCGCAAGCCCGGCCATACCCCTGCCGTGCCGCGAGCGTATGGACGCGACCTTCACTATGTCGCCCACAACCCCGCCGGCCATAAAACTGTTGAAGAACATCCCCACAAAGTACAGCTTGAACACCCGCTTGAACGGCAGGCTCAATCCCCTGTTCTCCAAAATCACCCGCCACTGCACCACGCCGAGCAAAATGCTTAAAAAGTATACCGCAAAGGCGGCGGCAAGCCACTGCGGAATAGACCCGCTCACCGTGTCCACTATCGTCCCCCACCCCAGCTTACGGACGAGGACGAAGATGATCAGAGCCGTAACGAGGATCTTAGCCGCGTCTAAGGCAATTTTGCGCACACGGTTTTCCGTAGCCACTCTTCCACCTTTCCGGCGCTCGCGTCCCATGAAAATTTTTCCGCCCAGCGGCGGCCCCGCGTTCCCAAAGACTTTCTGAGATCCCTGTCGTCAAGCAATTTTCCAAGCGACTCCGTAAGCGAGCCGACGTCATTCTCTTTATAGAGCAGGCCGGTCTCATTGTCAACCACCGAATCACGCAATCCCGGCGCGTCGTTAGCCACAACCGGCGCGGCGCAAGCCGACGCCTCTATGTTCGTTATCCCCCAACCCTCCTTCTCGGAGGCGTTGACAAAGACCGCCGACTTTCTCAAATACTCGATTTTTCGATCCTCGTTGACAAAACCGGCAAAATCAACTTTGTCCGTAAGCCCCAGTTCGGCGGTAAGTCTCTTGAGACGCGGCAAATCGTCGCCAACCCCCACCACGGCAAGCCGAAGCGACCGCCCCGATTCCCGCAGCGCGCTCATCGCCGATAGAATATGATCGACACGCTTGTATTTCTTGACGCGCCCGACGTAAAGCAGCAAATCATCCTCGCGTATTACGGACTTGTCAGGGCAATATTTATCAACGTCAATGCCGTTTTCGATAATCGTGAGATTGCGGGCGTCAACCCCCTGCTTTAATAATTCGTCGGCGGTACTCTTGGAAACCGCGCAACACGGCGTCTTCCCGTAGTTACGCCCGTAGCGCCTCTCCGTGAGATAGACGTACAACGCCATCGGAAAGTTCGTCAACTGAAAGACCGTCTTGCCGAAAAGATGATGGAAAAAAACGCCGCACGGGATGTTCGGGAAGCGCTTGTTGGAGTAGAAAGGGAGCTTGTTGACGTCGTCGATGATACAATCAAAATGCCGTTTATCGTCTTTCAATAACTTTTTGATGAATGACGGCGCCTGCCTGTTGAATGTGTAGTTATCGCCGTACCGCAAGACCTCGATGCCGCGATGAATCGCGCGCTTTTCGCAACCCTTAAAGCGTGTGGTCAACAAGGTTACGCTGTGACCGCGGTCGGCCAAGCGGCTGAATATCTCAAAGAGATGGACTTCCGCGCCGCCGGCCTCGGGATGCAATATGTCGCGCCAATTTAAAATTAATATGTTCAATGTTTTTTCATCCTGATAAACACAACCGTCAAATACGTTAATGACGATACCAACGTCAACAGACTTATCAACGCGCCTATATTGAATAGGGGCGAATCGAATGTAAATACTACTTTTGAGTGTCCGGCGGGGACGGTTATCGCCCTGAAACTGTAGTTCGCCCTGTGGATATCGACTTTTTTCCCGTTGACCGTCGCCTTCCACGCCGGGTACCAGATTTCGCTTAGCCATAGGATCGCCTCTTTGTCCGTATCAACATCAAGTTCTATCCTATTGAAAGCGTATTTAGCGATCTTTACCTCTCCCGTCCCGTCGCCGCCGGTGAATTTCGCTAAGTTCGGGTCTGTAACGACGACTTCGTTACGGTGATTGTAGTTTGGGCTGTTCATGTAATTGATTACCAACGAATCAATACCGTCACTATTAACGCTATCATTAATACTACCGGCTCCGCCGTCCACAACCACGGCTTTATAAAACAGCTTTGCGCGCGGCAAGCATGTTTCGTTGCGCAGCATAACGTCTTTGTCGCCCTCTTTCAGCCGCGGGTTGACGTAGTACCTGACGTTCATCAGGTCGAGCATAGTGTTGAATTTAGCCCCGTCGAGCGGTAGCACCGCGTATTTGAGGCGGAATTGGTTGTAACCTTCCATAATTTCTATCCCGCTCACGTAGCCTTGATTCCTCTGCGTCATCATTAGGTTGGTGTTGTTGCCTAATTTGACACCGGGTTCGACTATATACTGCCGCGTATTGAACCTGACAATCTCTTCCTTGCTCAGATTTTTTATTGTTTCCACCGTACCCTGCGCCTTTTTGAACACGACGTCGGCCCCATCGCGGCGCGTAATGTGCTGGCCGGCGGCAAAGACCAGCATGTCGATTGAAACGCAAACTACTATGAGAATCTTCGCCCGCTTTTCATTTATGACATTTTTGAAAAATAGTATCAACGTAACCCAGAAAAGCAACACGTTGACAAGCAACATCATCCCCTGCCGCGACGCGTACTGCACCCTGTCGGCCTTGCCGTCAGCCACGTTCATGAGCGGGAAAACCGACGCCAAGCTCCCGGCCGCGGCGATTAATCCCAAAAAAGCCACCGCCGCGCATAACGCCGTCAATACCACCTTTAACCATTTCGATTTCTTGATTTCGCCAAGCCCGTCAAGCGCGGCGGCGGCCATCACCGGAAAGATAAACGCCCAAACCAATAGTATCCTCGGTGTCGCCCTAAACGAGTTGAAACCCGGTATCCCCAGCGAAAAAAGCAACTTGTAAAAGAAAAAATTACCGCCGAGCGCGACTAAAAACGCCAATAGTATCCACGCGGCGGCAAAAATCAACGTACGGTCGGTTTTTATTTTGCGAAAGAACAGAACGGCGAGTATAAGCGTAGACACGCCGAAGTAGAAACACGACTCCCAATAGTTGTGGGGCCCGTGCTTGAAAGCGTCTGTAAGCCAAAATGACGGAACCGAATCATCGCCGGTGTAGGCTCCGAACAACTTGGGCAATAGCGCGGTAAACAACTGCACGAACTGCAACGAACACTCGCTCGCGTCGGTTATCGTAAATTGACTGCGCACCGTGTGCCCGCTCGCCTCAAAGATCGGGAGATACTGGACCAAGCAGAGCCCGGCGGCAATTACAAAATATAGGGCGGAGAGCGCCACTCTGTGTAATATCGGTTTATACGGTTTTAATACGGATGTCGACGATTCCGATACCGGAGTCGTCGATACAGATTCGGATGCCGACCTCCTCAGCCCGTAAAGGCACGAGAAAAACAGCGCATACGTCAGCATAAAAATAATAGTGTAAAACATCACTTGGGCGTGCCCCATCTGCATCAAGCAACCGAGCAACAATCCACCGATCACGACATACGCCGGCTTGAGTTCGCGAACGCCCTTTTCCAATAGCAGCAACATGAGCGGCAGCCACGCCGCTATGTACATTATGCTTGAGTGGATAACGTGGGCCACTATGTACCCGCCGAACATAAACGCCACAGCGCCGAAGAGAGACGCGACGTTTGACCGCCCGTTGAAACGCAGATAGGCGAGCATGTTGACGCCAGCGATCAGTACGTGCAGTACTGTAACGACCTCCAAAAAGCGCCACGTGACCGTGTCGCCGACGGGCAGCAACAACTGTATCAAGTTGAGCGGGTAGAGTATTCCGGCCCCGGTGGCGAAGAACGGCATCCCGCCGAAGGTGAACGGGTTCCAATGGGGGAACTCGCCCCTGAAAAGCGCCAACCGGGCAAAGACGCGGGCGGGGAACTCGCCCTCCACGACGTCCTCCCAGAAATTCCTGCCGCCGGAGAGTATGCCCCAGAACTGGATCAGGCAGAGAACGCAGAGAAACGCTATTGACAGAATGAGAACGCGCCGCGGAGACAATTTGAAAATGCCGGACGACACCTTCGCGGTTGCCGCCGACACCGTAGCGGCTGACGGCGATACTCCCTTGTTACGCTTTTTCTTCGCCACCGCCCGCTCCCTCTTTCCGGTACAACTCCCTGCGTATGGAATCTAAAATACCGTTCACGAACTTGCCGGAATCGTCGGTACCGTAGGTCTTTGCGAGCTCCACAGCCTCATCTATCACAACCTTAAACGGCACCTGCTCCCGAAAGTATATGAGCTCGGCCGTGGCCAAACGAAGGACATTCCTGTCAACCGCGGCCATACGGCGCAACTCCCAGTTGACCGCCTTGCGGGCGATCAACGAGTCTATAGCCTCGCGATTTTTGAGCGCGGCGTCAACCAATGTTTTAGCGTACTTTATTACTTTCGATCCCAGTTGATCGTTTTCGGCTATGCTTGAAAGCATATCCTCCCACGAGCTGCCGGAGTCAACCTCGTGGGCGTATAGCGTACGTAACGCTAACTCTCGGCTGGAGTGGCGTTGTTGCGGTAAGTCTTGTTGTTTTTGTTCTTGTTCCAAAATTAATCCCATTTATATCTTTGTAAACAAATCCGCCATTTCCAAAGCCGCAAGAGCCGCGTCCCATCCTTTGTTACCGGCTTTCGTCCCCGCACGTTCTACCGCTTGTTCTATTGTGTCTGTCGTCAAGACGCCGAATATTATCGGCAATCCCTCGTCCAGACTTATTTTGGCGATCCCCTTAGATACTTCAGCCGCTACGTAATCAAAATGCGGGGTACTTCCCCTTATCACGGCGCCAAGGGCTATCACGGCATCGTACTTTTTCGAACGCGCCATCCGCTGCACCGCGGCGGGGATCTCGAACGATCCGGGCACCCGGCAGACTGTCACGTCGTCAAGCTTTACCCCGTGGCGCTCAAGGCAATCGTAGGCGCCCTCGAGCAATTTCCCGACGATAAACTCGTTGAAACGACCGGCCACGATTCCGATTTTCTTGCCGGCGCCGTTAAACACTCCTTGCACTACGTTTAGCATATTTAGCTCCCTTCAAACAAGTGTCCCAATTTTTGCTTCTTCGTATTAAGATACTTTCTATTCTCGCTACCCGGATTTATCTCTATCGGCACCCTCTCCGTTACCTCCAACCCGTACCCCTCAAGCCCAACGATCTTTCGCGGGTTGTTGGTCATCAAACGCAGCTTTCTTATCCCCAAATCGACCAATATCTGCGCCCCTATGCCGTAGTCGCGTAAATCCGGCGCGAAGCCCAAATGCTCGTTGGCCTCCACGGTGTCCATGCCGCCGTCTTGCAGGGCGTAGGCGCGTATTTTATTGACAAGCCCGATGCCGCGCCCCTCCTGACGCAGATAGAGGACGACCCCGCCCTCGTTCGCCACCCTGAGCATGGCGGTATGCAGCTGCTCGCCGCAGTCGCAGCGCAACGAACCCAAAATGTCGCCGGTAAAGCACTCGGAGTGAACGCGGGTCAGCACCGGCTTCTCGGAGTCAATCTCGCCCGCCTGCAACGCGACATGCACCGCGCCGGTCAACCCGTCCTCGTACGCAATCATACTAAACTCGCCGTGGCGCGTGGGCAGCCGCGTCTGCGCGGCCCTCTTGACAAACCGCTCGTGCGCCGTACGGTAACGGATTATGTCAACCACCGATATTATCTTAATCCCGTGCCGCTTCCCTATCTCAATAAGCTGCGGCATCCGAGCCATAGTCCCGTCCTCGTTCATCACCTCGCATATCACCCCCGACGGGGTGAGCCCGGCAAGCCTCGCCAAATCGACCGACGCCTCCGTCTGCCCGCTGCGGACCAGCACGCCGCCATCCCGCGCCCTTATCGGGAACATGTGCCCCGGCATGACAAAATCGCCCGGAACGCTTTCGGGGTCAACGAGCTTTAACACTGTGGCAGCCCTGTCATGAACGGAGATGCCGGTGGTAGTCCCCTCACGAGCCTCAACGGAAACGGTGAACGCCGTCTCGAAACGCGACGTATTGGCCGAAACCATGAGCGGAATGCCGAGTTCGTCCAACCTGCGCCCCTCCATCGAGACGCAAATAAGGCCGCGGCCGTGCGTGGCCATGAAGTTTATCTTATCGGGCGTGCAATGCTCCGAGGCAAAAGCGAAATCGCCCTCGTTTTCACGCTCCTCGTCGTCTACTATTATGACGATTTTGCCGGAACGATAGTCGGAAATTACGGATTCTATCTCTTCAAATCTTTTCATGTTTTTATATTTTTATGTTTTTAAAATCAAATTCTTTTTTAGACGAAGCCTTCGGCTTCATAGGATATGCGGGGCTAAACCCCGCATATATAAAATCAAAATCAAAAACTAAAAACGCCGATTTTGACTTTGACTTTGACTTTGACTTTGACTTTATATGCGGGGTTTAGCCCCGCATATCCTATGAAAGGGCGCGATTTATCGCGCCCTTTCGTCTGAAAAAGATTTAAAGATTTTAAAGATTTTATACTTTCAATATCCTAATCTCTCTATCTTATCAATCAATGTCTCTCTATTATTTATAGATACCCCAGCTTTAATCATTCCGTATATATATCTGGCTAAAACGTCGCACTCTATGTTTACGTTGTCTCCCGCTTTTTTCTCTCCCATCGTCGTCTTCTCCAGCGTCGCCGGGATTAGCGATATCGATACCGAGCCTCGTTCGGCTCTCGTTATGGTCAAACTTATACCGTCTACGGCTATGGAGCCTTTTTCGGCGGTCAGCGGGTAGAGATCATCCGGGATCTCTATCGTCCTCACTATGCTGACCCCGACACGCTCGTCATAGGCTATTTTGCCTACCGCGTCCACATGGCCTTGCACTATGTGGCCGTCGAAACGACCGTCGGCCCGCATCGCCCGCTCCATGTTGACCCGGCGGCCCGCTCGGGCTTTATTGACAGAGGTGCGCCCCAGCGTCTCCGCCACGGCGGTGAAGAACAAACGCCCGGCCCCGTCCGACTTCTCCAGCGTCAGGCAGACCCCGTCTATAGCCACGGACGCGCCGACCTCCACGGCGAAATCGGCGGTATCCGGCCTGATACAGAGCTCTAAAGCTCCGCCTTTCGGCCTAACAGAGGCAATAACTCCGGTGGTCTCGATCAGTCCGGTGAACATTTGCTATAAATATATATTATGACATAGATGAGCATATTGATTTTGTCGCCGGTTTCATCTAAGCGTCCGTTCGGCCTTGTCCAGCGTCGCGTCAATGTCGCTCTCCGTATGCGCGGCTGAGACGAACATCGCCTCGAACTGCGACGGGGCGAGGTAGACGCCTTTATCCATCATTCCGTGGAAATATCGGGCGTAACGCTCCGTGTCCGCCTTTTTAACCGACTTGTAATCGTCGGCGCTTTCGATTCCGAAAAAGAGGCAGACGAGCGAGCCGACCCGGTTCACGCCGGCTTTCAGACCCGATCTTTGCGCTATGCCGGAGAGCCCGAGGGCCAATCTTTCGCCCATCTTGTCGATATGGTTGTAGACGTCCCGATTTTCGAGGGCCTCAAGTTGGGCGAGACCCGCCGCCATCGCCACCGGGTTGCCCGAAAGCGTCCCGGCCTGATAGACGGGGCCGCTCGGGGCGACGAGTTCCATGATCTCCCTTCTGCCGCCGTAGGCCCCCACCGGCATCCCGCCGCCGATGATTTTGCCGTAGACGGCCAAATCCGCCGCGACGCCGTAATACTCTTGAGCGCCGCCCTTACCGAGGCGGAAACCGGTGATCACCTCGTCGAACACCAACAACGCGCCGCAGGCGGCGCACAGCTCTTTCAGACCGCTTAAAAATCCGTCCCTCGGCAAGACCACGCCCATATTGGCGGCCACGGGCTCCACAATCACGCAAGCAACGTCGTTCTTCTTTAGAAGCGCCTCGACCCCGTCCAAGTCGTTATACGCGGCGACAAGCGTCTCCCCCGCCGCCGATTCCGGCACCCCGGGGCTGTCCGGTTCGCCCAAGGTAAGCGCCCCGGAGCCCGCCTTGACAAGCATAGCGTCAGCGTGCCCGTGGTAACACCCCTCAAACTTGACCACCTTCCGCCGCCCCGTGCAGGCGCGGGCGAGCCGCAACGCGCTCATCACCGCCTCCGTGCCGGAGTTCACCATACGAACCATCTCAATACCGGGCACGAATGATACGATCTTTTCCGCCAATCTAACCTCGGCTTCGGTCGGCGCTCCGAAACTCATTCCCTTTTGAGAGGCTTTCGCGACCGCCTCGCGGACAGCGGCGTTGTTATGCCCGAGAATCATCGGCCCCCAAGAACAGACGTAATCTATATATTCGTTACCGTCAACGTCGTAAATCTTCGAACCGTCGGCCCTATCAATAAACAACGGATTCCCACCCACAGCCTTAAAAGCGCGTACAGGACTATTCACCCCGCCGGGCATGACATTAATTGCTCTTTCGAATAATGCTTTTGATATATTTGTCATTGTATATCTACCTATATATATATTGATTTTGATTTTAATCCTAAATTCCTGAAACCACAAATCTTTTAAATCATTTTTAGACGAAAGGGCGCGATAAATCAAAATCATTAAATTGGCTTCGCCGAGATAAACAAGTTCTTTTTTAGACGAAAGGGCGCGATAAATCGCGCCCTTTCATAGGATATGCGGGGCTAAACCCCGCATATAAAGTCAACTTCAAAGTCAAAATCGGCGTTTTTAGCTTTTGATTTTGACTTTATATATGCGGGGTTTACCCCGCATATCCTATGAAGCCGAAGGCTTCGTCTTAAAAAGATTTTGATTTTAAAGATTTTAAAGATTTTGATTTTAAATCTTTTTCAGACAGTAATTTTTACCCAATATCCCCTTTTTTAATCGCCCCCGCCAACTCCTTAGCGAAGTACGTAATCAGTATCCCCGCCCCCGCGCGAAAAACTGAGACCGCGCTTTCGCACATCACTTTGTATTCATCAATAAACCCCGAAGCCGCCCCCGCCTTAATCATCGCGTACTCTCCGCTCACGCTGTAACCGGCTATAGGTGTTTTTATTCGGCGCGACGCTAACGAGATTATGTCGAGGCACGGAAGAGCCGGTTTTACGATTACGATATCCGCCCCTTCGTCAATGTCGATCTCTATCCGCCTCAACGCTTCGTTAGCGTTATGATAATCCATCTGATAGCTCTTTCTGTCCCCGAACTGCGGCGCGGAGCCGGCGGCCTCGCGGAAGGGGCCGTAGAAGGCGGAGGCGTACTTCGCGGCGTAACTCATTATCGGAATCCCCTCAAAGCCACCGACGTCAAGGGCCTTCCTTAATGCGGCGACCGTTCCGTCCATCATCCCGGACGGGGCGACCATATCGCCGCCGGAACGGGCGTGGGAGAGGGCGATCTCTGTCAGAAACGGCAACGTCGAATCGTTATCAACCCTTCCGTTATTAATAAGGCCGCAGTGCCCGTGCGCAGTGTATTCGCACAGACATACGTCGGTGATGAGGCAGGCGTCGTCCCCAAACGATTTTTTTATATTTCTGAGCGACCGCTGGATCACCCCGTTTTCATCGTAGGCGCCGCTGCCGGTTTCATCCTTCGCTTCCGGTTCCGGTACGCCGAAAAGCATGAACGAGCGAACTCCGGCGCTCAAAGCCGTGTCAATGCCTTTTGATAACGTGTCGGGGCTGTAGCGAATCTGTCCGGGGAGAGACGGCAGTTCCTCTTCTACACCCTCGCCGTCCCTTACGAAGAGCGGGTAGACGAGGGCGTCGGCTGAGAGCCGCGTCTCCCGAACCATACGCCTAAGCAGTTCGCCGCCGCGCAGTCTGCGTGTTCTTGTTTTCATGCGGATAAAACCATAGTATGCTCTTCAATTACCTTTTCCAAAGCGACGCCACCTGACCATTGGACGCGGATACTATTTAATAATATAATATTCGGCGACTACTAAAGTCAAATTAAAATTAACGGGGACCGACCCGATAACCGCCGCCGCCCCCCGCCGGACGAGGAGGCGGACGCGCCGGAACGCTTTTTCTATAAAAACATTGACTTTTTAACATCCGTATACTATATTACAACTAAGGAGGACTTAACCATGACTATCGCAGAAATGGAAGTCGAAACGGTTGTTGACGATGTTGACGGCGTATCGGAAGATGATTCCGAATGCAAATACGTATATCCGCCGGAGTTGATTGAACACTGGGTAAAACTCGGCGAAGAACTGGATTTAAAAATAGCGTCCGGCGAAGCAAAACCGATAACTGTTGAAGAGTTAGCGGCAAAACTTGGTATCAATATGGATTCAAAAAAATGAAATATACATTGTATATGACGGACGTATTTTGGAGAAATTTGAAAAGGTTTTCACCCAAAAGACAAAATATAATACTGAATAAGATATATTTGTTAGCAGAAAACCCAGACCACCCATCCTTACGTACCAAAAAACTATATAAAGGTACGAAAAAACAAACCAGAGCGAGCAGTATAAGTATGGGTATCCGCCTAATTTGGCAGATTAAAGACGATACGATTGAACTTATTGATGTCGGCGGACACGATATTTATAAACAGTACTGACCAAACACCGACCGACCCGACGAACCCCACCGACGACCGCACACACCAACGGGAACGGCGGCGACCACCGAAGTCAAATTAATCTTTGGGCGGTGATTGACCGAACACCGCCGACCACACACTCCAACAGAGACGGCGGAGACGCGGCCAAGGCCTCGGCGGGGATTCGGGCGGAAAACAAGGCGGCGGCGGGGATTCTGCGGAGTAGGGTATATAGTTCCCAAAGATAAAGATGGAAGAAGTTTAGACTACGCGCTCAATTCCATTATCTTTTCAACCATACTCCCGACAGCAGCCTCCGTCGATACATAAACTTCCATACCGAGCGCCCTCGCCGCCGACGCCGTCTTTTCTCCGATGCACACGGCTTTTATCTTGCCGAAATCCATACTAACGAAAATCTCGGCGAAGCCTTTCACGGCGGACGGGCTTGTGAAGGCGGCAAAATCAAAGTCGTTTATGACCGCGCTTGCCGTCTTATCGTCCCTGACCTTTTCGTATATGGGAACGTCGTCAAAAGCCACCCCGGTCTCCGTTAATACATCCGTCAAATCTCTATCCCCGTCTTTCGCCCCGGCGATAAGCGCTCTTTCGCCGTTTTTTACAAGTATAGATAAACCGCGCCCCAAAGCGGCCCCGTTGTACTCATCGGGAACGTATTCAACCTTAATCCCGCGCTTGTTCACTTCCTTTTCCGTTTCCATACCAACGCATGCTATCTTTACATTGATTAATCCCCTTATGTCAATCAACGCCTCTTTAAGATAATCAAAGAATATATTCACGCCTACGCCGCTTGTAAAGACAAGCCATGAGTAATCTTTTATATTCTTTAATTTATCCGTCAACGTGTCGTTAGTGGCGATAAGCGGGACGATCTTTAAATATGGTATTTCAACGACATCGCAACCGAGCTCTCGAAGAGCGTTAGAGAGTTTAGACGTTCTATATTTTATCGACACGACGACAATACGTTTACCACGTAACGGTTTTCGATCAAACCAATCGTAACGGGTTGCGAATCGACATACCTTGCCGATGATGATAACCGCGGGTGATTCCACATTATTCGCTTTGGCTATTTGTGGCAAGGT
Organism: Chitinispirillales bacterium; assembly: GCA_031281485.1. Taxonomy (GTDB): domain Bacteria; phylum Fibrobacterota; class Chitinivibrionia; order Chitinivibrionales; family Chitinispirillaceae; genus GUT77. Next base: position 29,044 of record JAITFI010000063.1, read on the forward strand.
TGCAACAGTTCCCAAAAATTTACGCTGGTTGTTTGCGGCGGCGTTCTCCACGACGGCGGCCGGTATATCTTTGTCCATACCAGCCAAGAGGCATTTTTCGCAAATATCATCTATTACCGAGGCTCCCATCAAGAATACCAACGTACCGTCTAATTTCACAAGAGCGTCAAAGTCAATGTCAATCGGTTCGTTATTTTTAGCGTGGGCGGTTATCACATGAAAGGAAGAGGCATAATCTCTATGCGTTATGGGAATCCCGGCGTAGGTTGCGGCGGCGACGGCCGAGGTAACGCCGGGCACAACTTCAAATGGAATGTTATTTTCGGCCAATAGTTCCAATTCCTCACCGCCGCGCGCGAAGACAAAGGGGTCGCCACCCTTTAACCTGACCACATTCTTTCCCTCCTTAGCCCTCTCCAACAAGAGCGTATTGATCGCGTCCTGCGGTACAGGATGGCGCCCCGCGTGTTTACCGACGTCTATCTTTTCGGCTGAATCGGGAATCACGGCAAGAATATCATCGCTCACAAAACGGTCGTAAAGCACTACGTCGGCGGCTTGCAAGACCTCAAGCCCCCTGAGGGTCAACAGCCCGACGCCGCCGGGCCCGGCTCCGACTAACGTGACCTTCATCGATCCTCCGCTCTATTTTTTAATTGCACGGCAAGCCTCTCGCCGAGTTGTTCGCTATTATCAATATCTCCGCCGATACTTCCTTTTTCAACATTACCGTAATGATCAACGTACATCCCGGTAAGCAATAATGTCTTATTGTCTATCCGCCCATAAACCGCGACAGGCGACGAACAACCGCCGCCCAACGTCTTTATGAACCGCCTCTCGGCCTTTGATATAATTTCAGATTCTATATTGTGAAATCCGTTAAGGAAAGAATAATCCTCGCCCCGTCTGCCCTGAACCGCGAGAATCCCCTGAGAGGCGGCGGGGATCATTTCATCGACCGTGAAAACGCGGGAAATTCTCTCTTGCAGCGAGAGGCGGTTGAGACCGGCTTGGGCGAGTATCAACGCGGAATACTCGCCATTGTCCAATTTTGACAAGCGGGTAGGCACGTTCCCTCGTACAGCCATTATCTCAACCCCGTCATACAACTTTGCAAACTGGATTGTTCTTCTGAGGCTTGAAGAGCCGACCGGTTTTGATTTATCAACGGCGACCGATCCTTTAGGCAATACCAAGACGTCAAACGGCGCTTCCCGTTCTGATAACGCCACGATAGGCAGTGTCTCAGATTCCTCAATCGGCATATCCTTGTAACTGTGAACGGCGATGTCTATACCGCCGTCGGAGAGCGCCTGCTCCAGTTCTTTGGTAAATACTCCCTTGCCGCCGAAGGCATCCAAGCTTTTGTCCAATATCTTATCGCCCGTCGTCTTAATGGCGACAATCTCAAAGTCAATATCAGGATTAGTTTTCTTGACGACATCGATAACTATTTGCGTCTGCGCGAGAGCTAAAGGGCCGCCGCGGCTTCCTATCCGTATTATTCTATTCATCCGTTAATACCCCCCTTATCCTTTCTGCCGTCCGTTTGACACCGTCATGATTGCCGCCATCTTTCGACACAAGCCCGGCGATATAGCCATCGTTTTCTGCAATCGCCGGAAAATAAAATGTACACTCGTCGCGGCAATCAGCGACAGATACGTAGATATTTTGATTTTCCGCCTCCGTCATTACATCGTGATTTACTTGACGGTCGTCAGTCGCGGCTATAACAAGAAACGGATTTACGGCGGCTATATCGCCCTTTTGATATTTACGTTTTAATAGGCGTATCATATTTGACGAAGCCGCGCGTTCAATATATTCGGTAACTTCCGGCGAGACGACGGCGATCTCGGCGCCAAACGAGACAAGTATCCTCACCCGCCGTTCAGCCACATTTCCGCCGCCCACAATCAATACATTTTTGCCGTTCATGTCAACAAACAGCGGAAAGAATGTCTTTTGACTAATCATAATGCGCTGATCCTTAAAATCAAATTAAAAATCTTTGGGGAACTTGTTTATCTCAAGGCTATTCCTACTTGTAAAATTTTGTTGATTTTATCTGTTTTCTTCTACTTTTTAAAATATATATTATGCCGCATTGGAGTGGGTAATCCGCTCTATAAAAACGTCCTTGGGATACCGGTATCCCAAGGACTGTTTCAGGGGGGCGCGATTTATCGCGCCCCTACCGTTCCAAACATCGATCAAAATATCGTCGCAAGCTCCTCTTCGTCAAGCGGAATCAGCTCTTTGGCCTGCACCGCCCTCACGGACTTGATCTGCGACGGCGAGTATTTCTGCCTGTCGGATACACGGTGAGAGGCGTGACGCTTTTGCAGCGTATGCGTCGCGGTCAGCCCGCCCGCCTCCGCTGTGTTTCTTGTTGATGAACCGCTCAGTTTGAAGCTCCCTACCATTGCCGAGAGTTCGGCGGCTTGGTTGTTGAGTTCTTCGGCGGCGCTGGCTGACTCCTCGGAGTTGGCGGCGTTTTGCTGTGTGACTTTGTTCATCTGCGCGACGGCGGTGTTCACCTGCTCAATGCCCAGAGCCTGTTCTTTTGAGGCGGCGGCGATCTCGGCTATCAGGTCGCCCACTTTGCCGGTGCGGTTTACTATTTGGCTAAGCGACACGGCTACTTCCTCGGTGATCTTGACGCCGCTGTCGGCATTCTTAACCGATTCCTCGATCATGTCCGCCGTGTC
>JAITFI010000033.1 GCA_031281485.1 Chitinispirillales bacterium
GCCGTGGAGACCGCCCCCACCCCCACCCCCGCCGCGCTATTTGAACAACGCCGGCGCTGGGGCTCGGTCACCGTCCACTACGGGGCGCGGCAAATAGCGCTGCTCTCCGCCGTGTTCGCGTTCTACTTGACAATCGCGGCGACCGCCGCCGCCTCGATATTCTCCCCCGCCCGATGGCTACCGCTCTTCTTATCGTTGATGCTTGTGAAACTGACAGGGGAACTCGCGCTTATGATTCCCGGTACGCGCATCTTCCGCAAAGAACACTTGCGCAAATACATAGTCCCCGCGTCTATAATACAACTGCCGATGGTGCTAGCCGCTGTGCTCTTTGGGGTGTTTGGGAAATTTGAGTGGAAAGGACTGAGGACGCGGGGGAAAATCAAGGTCAAATAACGAATGTATATTTATCCTGACTGGCCATTAAGGGCGGCCTCCGTCGAGACCGCCCGTCAACTCCCCCGTTCCCCCAAACGCCGGACGCCTAACTCGCCACCTTGGCCCCGGACGTCCAACTGTCGAACTCTTTCATCACAGCCGAGTACGTGTCCTTAGAAACCTGCGGCAAATTGTCGAACCCGCCGTACATCTTAGACACAGCGTCGAACCCCGCCTGGACGCCTTTACGCAGGTTTTCTATCGTCTTCTCCGACGCCCCGCTGCCAGCCAGCGCCTTAGCGAACTCCATGATACGGTCAGTCGTCCGCTTCACCCCGTAGTAGCCGTCGTCCGCTATCAACTCCTTAGCCTTAGCCCGCGCCTCGTCGCTCACCATGAAGTCCTTGACGTTGACGCCCCCGCCGCTCGTAACCTTGCCCCCCGCCGACATAGCCCAGAACGCCTGACCCTGCGGACCGCTACTTCCGCCGATAAAGCCCTCCACCGCCCCTTTCATCGAGGCGTAGTGCGCGTTGGCCATGCTCTGAGCCTTCTGCATGCCCGCCTCTTTCGTGTAGGCAGCCCCGCCGGCCCCGGCTTTCCCCTCGGCCTTAGACCCCGCCGTAAACTGATCCACGACGGCCGCCGCCGCGCTGCTAGACGACCCCGCCTTGCTGACGCTAACGGACGCCGTCTTGATCTTCAAACTCTGGTAATAGGCCTGCGTAGCCCCCGAACCGGTCGAACCGGTAACTCCTGTGGGTGTACTCATAAATAAACTCCTTGCGTGTGATTGGTGATACTGCCAAACAGCCGAAAAACGTGACGTAGGCGCAAAAACAAGCCGCCATATCATATTTATCGGCATTTCGGTAGGGTATCTTAACCGATTTTTTTAAAAAAAACGCTACCGACCGGTAGTCTAAACTTTTTCGGGCTAACCTCCCCCCGCCCGTAATATACCGGAACATCGAAACCGTTTCGAGGAGTCAATAAAAAATCCACAGCAATACCGGTTTTTCAGCGCTTTGCAGTTTAGCGTCCAGCCAAGCCATCGTCTTATCGTCTGTAACTGGGCAGCCCTGACTCCAGCCCATAGGCAAATGAAAAGGATATATTTCAAACGAAGGAACGGGCGTATAGGAATGAAGCACGACAATACGCTCAAAGGCGTTGCTGTTGCCAGCTTCCAAACCGTGCAGTTTATAATGCACGTTGATGCCCCAGTTACTGTAATCGCGCTCGCCTATTTTATATTTTCCGAGCGAAGTCAGCAAACTCCCTTTTTCGTTGCCGAAAAGAGGCTTGTCCTCCGTGCTTCTCTTATCGCCCTTTCCGGAACCGTGAGCAACCAAAGCCGCTCTTTCCACCTCCATGTTCTTAAAGTCATAAACGAACATACGATGTTTCCCCGAATGGATTTTCATGTCGATGAGGACGCAAAAGTCCGTGTTGTAACCATTGGCCTCGCAAAAAGCCAGCGCTTCTTGCGCTCTTTCATCAATTTGCGCGTCACGCGCTTCCACAAGCATTTCCGCAAATTTTAAACTTCCGTCCGGCCTGGGCCGCGACTCCGTCTTTGCCTGCCGTTTTACCGTTACTTCTTTACCCAAAACAAACGCGAAATCGCTCAATATATCGTCATAGTTTATTTTATATTTGTTTTCCAACAGAAAAACCGCGGCTATCATCAAAAAAATAAACGCTCTTCTAAGCATATAATATAACCCTCGCATATCCGCCAAATTCCTCATGAAACTTACGCCGTGGCTAAAACCGGCGCCACCTTTTTCCGCAGCGTCAAAACATTCTTTTCCCCAACGCGCCTATACTCCACGCTATCCATGAGTTTCTTGACCATAAAGACCCCCAGCCCGCCGATCTCGCGCTTATCCGCGTCGGCCGTGATATCCGGGTCTTTTTTGTCTATGGGGTTGTATGGCTTACCGCAATCCTCAAACTCAACCACAATCTCGTCGCCGACCGTCACGCGCACCGTGGCGCCGCCGCCCATTTGACCGTAGGCGTAGCGCGAGATGTTGACGAACACTTCTTCCGCCGCAATCGTCATCTGCGCCTGCTGCTTCATAGTGCAACCGGCCGCCTCCAACCTCTCGGATATGAAACGTATAACCATGTTGAGGTTGCCCACCCGCGCGTCAATAGTCAGCTCGTCCATGGCGATACCCCCTTCCTTTAGTAAGAATACGGCTAACTACCATGCCAAAGTCAAAATCTTTTAAAATCTTTTTTTTAGACGAAGCCTTCGGCTTCATAGGATATGCGGGGCTAAACCCCGCATATAAAATCAAAATCAAAAGATAAAAACGCTGATTTTGACTTTGACTTTGACGTTGACTTTATATGCGGGGTTTAGCCCCGCATATCCTATGAAAGGGCGCGATTTATCGCGCCCTTTCGTCTAAAAAAGATTTTTATTTTAAAGATTTTGATTTAATGGGTTTAATTCCCAAACTATCTATACTTTAACACTAGCATAGTAATATCGTCCGCCTGTTCCGCCCCGTCGGCGAATTTTTCTATCTCTTGCTTTATGGCGTCCGTGAACTCCTTTAACGGCAGGCCATTGTATACGTTTACGGCCTCAATTAAGCGCTTCTCGCCGAATAGGGCGTCTTGGCCGTTTACAGCCTCCGTTATGCCGTCGGTGTAGAGGAAGAGCTCGTCGCCGCTCCGCATCAGCAGTTCGCCCTCCGTGTAGCGTATGCCCTCCAAGCCGGCCAGCACGAAACCGGGCTTTACGCCGACCTTCGCGCACTTGCCGCCCTTGATCAATATCGGCGGGGTGTGGCCGGCGTTGACGTATTGGAATATTCCTATGTCCAAATGCAAGTAACCCATAAACGCGGTGACGAACATCCCGGCTTCATTGCCCTCGCACAATATGCCGTTCACCTGCTCAAAGACCTCGCCGGGGCCCTTGCCTGACTGCGCGTTGTTCTTGATGAGCGTCTTGGCTATGACCATGAACAACGCCGCCGGAACGCCTTTGCCGGATACGTCGGCCACTATCACGGCAATGGTATTGTCGTTCACAAAGAAGAAATCGTAGAAGTCGCCGCCGACCTCTTTTGCCGGCTGCATGGAGGCGTAGATATCAAACTCTCTGCGATTTGGGAAAGGCGGGAATTTGTTGGGCAACATGCTTGCTTGTATCTTAGTGGCCACGTTTAACTCAGCGCCTATACGCTCCTTCTCGGCGGTAACCAACTGCAAGTTGCTTATGTAATTCTTGAGCTCACGCGCCATAGTGTTTACGCTGTCGCCCAATTGCTCTATCTCGTCGCCGGTCTTGAGACTGATCTGCGTGTCAAGCTCGCCGCTCGCTATACGGGCCAAACCGGCCTCAAGCGTTATTATGGGACGGCTGATCTTCGCCGAGAGCATCCTAGCAAGGTAGATAACGGCTGCCGCTACCAACGCGAAACCGGCTATAACCGCGATAATAACGGACACTATGGCGGTGTTCACGGCGTTCAGCGAGTGCCTCGTCATACTCTCTATGGCGTCGCTGTTCTCCGTGACCGGCCCCATGATGTCCGAGATCGGGCGCATCAGCGCCACGCTCCAACCCGTCACCGGAATAGGCGCGTAGGCCATATATAGATCTTTACCGTCGGCATTGACCCTGTCAAAACCGCTCTCCCCGGCAATCATCCTCTTTATCACACTGTTGTACTTGAGGTTGCCCTCCACGTAAGCGCTCTTCGCCTCAAAGACGCCGTCCGCGCCCTTCTTCATGTCGCTAAGCGCTATGACCATCCCATCCGCGCTCACTACTATAGCTTGGCCGTGCTGACTTGAGTCTGAGTTGACAATCTTGTTTAAGTCTTCTATAAATACGTCAATCCCGACTACGCCCTTAAAAACGCCGTCAGCCCCCATGAACGGGTGCGAGCAGGTGACGAGCAACTTGCCGTTTGAGGAGGAGTCGTTGTACGGATCGGTCCAGTAAGTCCTGCAGCTATCCCTGTTTTTTCTGCAAACATCGGCGACCCCCTTGTACCACTGTTTATCACGCGGTTCAAAGACTTGATTTTGGTCGTCGGAAAAGCGATCGTAGGAGATGATGAAGCCAGATTCCGTGCCGAGATACAAGGACTTGGTCAGCGTCACCATGTCGTCGGCGTTGCTCACGAAAGCCGGTTTCACATTGCCGAGAAGCCCCGCCTCGCTCTTGATGCGCGGGTAGTCGGCCGTGCCGTTCGCGCTCGCCAGCCATATCGCGAGCTTTCCGTTATTCTCAGACTTCGCGTACGGAATGTACAGCGGCGACAGTTTTCCGGCGCTCTTGTATATCTCGGATACATGCTCGGCGAAATAAACCGCGTCCTTCGCTATGCTGGAAAGGCGCTCGTTTATGAAACGCGACTGCCCCTGCGCCCGATCCAAAAGCCTGCCGACCGCCTCCTGTTCAAGGACGCGGCTGCTGTTGGCGGTGGCAAACTCGCCCAACTGAGCGCTGGACAGGAGCACGTGGGCGCGCACGCTGTAGAGCCCCCGGAACGCGACCGCGCAAAACGCGGTGAGAGAGACGATGGATATGCCCACCGCCACGGATAGGATCTTGCGCTCGATGCTTTTCTTCTTCACAACGCCTACACGATGTTGAGGATATCCGAAAATCCGGTCATGTCGAAGACCTCCTTTATGTCCTGCGACACATTGCGGAGGGACATGGCCGAGCCTTTCGACTTGGCGGTTTTCTCCCCAAGGAGCAACACGCGCAAACCGGCCGAAGAGATGTAGGTCAGGGCGGCTAAGTCAAGCTCGACAAGGCTCGCCTCGTCGAAGGCCGGTATGAACTCCGCCTGAAACTGCGGCGCGGCGTTGGCGTCAAGCCTGCCGGAGACGACAAACGTCACTTTGCCGCCGCATTGCGATTTTGTGACTTCCATTTGATGCCTCCCACATTTGCGGTTTATTGTGTTGACTAATGATTTTTCAACGCACGTCGCCTATCTTCAGCCCGCTCTCCTTCATCCGGCGCTTATCGTCGTACATCCGCTTGTCGGCGAACTTCATCACCTCGGCAAGCGCGTACTCCCCCACCCCAAAAGCGGTGCCGTGGGCGATTGTGCAGCGTATAGAGCCTCCGCCGGAGGCGTTAAGTCCGGCAAGCGCCTCCTGCCACTTGGCGACCACGGCGTTCATGCCGTCCTCCGTGCACCCCGGCATCACGGCTACGAACTCGTCCCCGCCGGTACGGAAGATCCGCACCCCGTCCCCTGTAACGGCGTGGAAACTCTCCGCCGCCCTCTGCAAAAGCAGGTCGCCGGCGTGATGCCCTATGGTGTCGTTGTGGTGCTTCAGATCGTTCACGTCAAACACGATAAAGCCGATGCTCCCCGGAGGGTGCGCGGTAAGCTCCGCTATTAACTCATGGTACTTGTTGCTCCCCGGCAACCCGGTGAGCGAGTCGAGCTCCAACTTCTTGAGCAGGCGGCGATAGTAATCCGACATCTCTCGCATCAAAAGCAACGCGCTCTTGCCCTCATCCGAGAGTTCGCTCAACAGCTCGTCTACTGCGGCCATGTTCCTACCCCTTCTTCTTCTTGGCAAGCGCCTGATTAACCCGCTTCTTCAACTGCAGCGCGGGCTCGAATATCGGCTTAATCCCGGCCTTAACCTCGATGATCTCATTCGTCCGCGGATTACGCGCGGTACGCGGTTTTTTCTCCCTTATCTTGAAGCGCCCGAAACCGCGAATCTCTATGCCGTTACCCTGCACCAGAGAATCGGAGAGCGCCTCCAAAAAACGGTCCAAAACGATCTTCGTGTCCACCTGAGTCAGACCGGTTCGGATCGCCACCTTTTCCACCAAATTTCTTTTTGTAACGTTGCTCATATTTTCCCCCCGAAAAGAGCTTTTTTACAAACGAATCCCCCATTTGTTATAGGATAGTATTGCGCACACGCCGAAATCAAGTTATTCTGATAACTAATTTTTCCCCGCCATCCGCGCCGACTGCGCCGCGGACTCCGCAACCGCCGACATTACCGTGCTCTTAAAAGCGGCGCGTTCCAGCGCCTCGAGCCCCTTGACCGTCGTCCCCCCCGGCGACATCACCCTCGAACGCAATACCGAGGGATGATCAGCCGTAGCCTGCACCATACGAGCCGCGCCGACCACCGTCTGAACCGCCATATCCATAGCCAGTTTGTAAGGCAGCCCCGCGCTGACCCCGCCCTCCGCGAGCGCCTCAATGAAGCTGTAAGCGAAAGCCGGCCCGCTGCCGGAAAGCCCCGTCACCGCGTCCATCAGCCCCTCGTAAACGTTTACAATCTTCCCGCAGGCGCTGAATACGTATTCGACAAGTTTAGCGTCGTCAGGCGAACAGTTCTCGCATAGCGAGTACGCGCTCATCCCCTCGCCTATCATCGCCGGGGTATTGGGCATAACGCGGCAAACACGGGCTGTGTTCCCCAAGGACACCCGTATCGACTGTATCGATACCCCCGCGGCCACAGAAACAGTGAGAAAATCCAACCCACGCCCCTTTACCAACGGAGCGACAATATCGCTGAGCAATCCCGAAACATCGGCAGGCTTTACGGAGACAATCAACACATCAGGAGTAAAATTCGCGGACTTCCAATCGGATGGAGCGACAACCTCCACCCCGTCCCCAAGCCCGCCGAGCGCCCCGGCGGCTTTATCCCAAGCAACAACCCGCACATCACCGCCATAGGCCTTCTTAAGCCCGCCGATGATGGCCCTACCCATATTACCCGTACCCAAAATCGCTATATTCATACCGCACCCCCCGAATCCTAACTCTTCATAATATCCAAAAACTCCTTATTATTCTTGGTAACGCCCATCTTCTCGTTCATAAACTCCATAGCCTCAATGGGCGACATGGAGGCCATGAACTTCCTGAGTATCCACATCCTGTTAAGCTCCTCCTGGCTAAGAAGCATCTCCTCCTTCCGCGTTCCGCTCTTAAACGGATCAATGGCCGGAAAGACGCGCCGCTCGGCAATCTTCCTATCCAGCACCAACTCCATATTGCCGGTACCCTTGAACTCCTCGAAGATCACCTCGTCCATACGGCTACCGGTCTCTATGAGCGCCGTGGCGATAATGGTGAGGGATCCGCCGTTATCAATGTTGCGGGCCGCGCCGAAGAAGCGCTTGGGCTTGTAGAGCGCCTGCGAGTCCACACCGCCCGACAAGACGCGCCCCGAGTGCGGCGCCACCGTATTGTGGGCGCGGGCCAGACGCGTGATGCTGTCTAAAAGGATCACCACGTCGCGGTTGTGCTCGACCAAGCGCTTCGCCCGCTCAATCGCCATCTCCGCCACGACCACGTGCCGGTCGGCGGGTTCGTCGAAAGTCGAACTTATGATCTCGGCGTTGACGCTGCGCTGCATATCGGTGACCTCCTCCGGACGCTCGTCTATGAGCAGTACTATGAGGTGCACCTCCTTGTGGTTAGCCAAAATGGCGTTCGCCAGATTTTTGAGCAAAACGGTCTTGCCGGTACGCGGCGGCGCCACTATGAGGCCGCGCTGCCCCTTGCCGATGGGGGCCATCAGGTTGATGATGCGGGTGGCGGTCTCCTTCGGGTTGTACTCGAGATCGAACTTTTTGTCTGGGAAGAGCGGGGTAAGGTCGTCGAAATTTATCTTGCGCTTGCACTCCTCCGGGTCTTCGTAGTTGATCATCTCGACCCTGAGCAACGCGAAGTAGCGCTCCGAGTCCTTGGGCGGCCTGACCTGCCCGGAGACCGTGTCCCCGGTCTTCAGGTAGAACCTCTTGATCTGCGACGGCGAGACGTATATGTCGTCGGGACCGCTGAGGTAGCTGTTTGACGGCGAACGGAGGAACCCAAAGCCGTCCGGCATGATTTCTAGCACGCCCTCCGCGAACATCTGCCCGTTCTGCGTGGCCTGAGACTGCAGTATCTTAAAAATAAGCTCCTGCCGGCGCAAACTGCGGCTCTCGCCCACGCCCTGTGTTTCGGCCAACGCGTAAAGGTCGGCCATCGACATCGACTTCAAATCTACAACATTCATTAATACACCCCAGACAAAAAGGTTTTATGGTATTATGGACAACAACGAATCAACGTCAAAATTGGGCGAGGGGTTCGCTACCCTGCCGAAAAAGCTCTAAACTACCCGGGTTTTGGTACATTCTACTCCGGAATAGGCGCCAAGCAAAGCAACTCCGCGCCGTGAGACCCAATAAAGGTGGCCATAAATGGCAGTTATGATGGCTCGTAACGACTTTCAATATAAAAAATACGTTAATGGCAAGCGCGTGTCAAGATTTTTGTTATTTTTTTTTATTTTGATTTCAACGACGGGGATAAAGTATATTTATAATCGCTATGCGACACTGAATGACGTAACTCTTAGCACAGAGGTGATTAACAATGAAATTCAGCGACATTGTAGACGTCTTAGACGCCCGCGTGGTGGCCAAGTCCACGGCATTCGACAAATGCACGGCGGACAGCGTGATCGTGTCCGACCTCATGAGCGACGTCCTCATGATGGAGAAGACCTCGCCGCTCATCGTCAGCTCGCTCTCCTCCGACCAGACCATCCGCACCGCCTCCATGGTAGACGCCGTCGGCGTGGTCATCGCCCAGAACAAGCCTTTACCCGACAAAATGGCGAGCTTGGCGGTGGAACTCGACGTCACGTTGCTCCACACGCAACTCGAAAAGTTCGAGTGCTGCGTGCGCCTCGGGAAGCTATTGAAAGAGGACGGTGCCGCTTGACCGCGAAAACCGCGCCCCTTGTCGAAACATCGCACTCGTCGCTCCTCACCCTAGAGATCGTCTTCAAACTGAAGGTGCGGGACGTTATGACGACCAACGTCATCACAGCCGCGCGCTCGGATACGCTGCGCCACGTGCAAAAACTCATGCAGGAGCGCCACATCTCCGGCGTGCCCGTCGTCGAGGACGGACGCTTGTTCGGGCTCGTAAGCGTCGATAACATACTGCGCGCGCTCGATTTCGGCTACATCGAAGACTCCGTCGAGGGGCGGATGACGCGCAACCTCGTGGTGCTCGACGCCGACATGCCGCTCACCTTCGCCCTATCATGGTTCGAGCGCTACGACTTCAGCCGCTTCCCGGTACTTGACAAAGAAGAAAAGATGGTGGGCATCGTAACCGCCGGCGACATCATATCCAAGATACTCGTTGAGATGAACAAAGAGGTCAACAAGATGGAAAGCGACAACGTGCTCACGCCGCCGACCACCGCCACAAGTATCCCGGGTGGACGCTACTATAGGGAATTCCCCATAAAAAAATTCGACTTCGAACGCGGCGGCAGCGCCTCAAACGAAATCAGACGGGTGCTGAAGGAGAGAAACCTGAGCCCCAAAATCATACGCCGCGTGGCCATAGCGAGCTACGAACTGGAGATAAACTTAGTGGCGCACTCCGACGGCGGCAAACTGTCGTGCTACATCGGCGACGACAAAATCGAGATCATAGCCAAAGACACCGGCCCCGGAATCCCCGACGTCGAATTAGCCATGCAAGCCGGATTCTCCACCGCCACAGACTGGATAAGAAGCCTCGGCTTCGGAGCCGGACTGGGCCTGCCCAACGTCAAAAAAGCCTCTGACAGCTTCGACATAAGTTCGCAAATGGGACTTGGTACCATAGTAAAATCAACGGTATACCTAGACGAAACGGCGCTCAAGGAAGCTGTCGGGCAGAATGCTATGGAGAGGCGGTAGCGCGTCAGATATACAATAAACTTTAAAAATATCGCAAATGTCTTAACACATTTATTTATACTATGTTAGGAGGAAAGACAATGTCTGTAACCGCAAGTAAACCAATGGCAAAAAAACGCAGAGCGTCTGCCAAGGAAGACGGCTTTGGGTGCCCGGAGTTTTCCGAAGTCGAGTACAAGGAGTACCTAAAGAACCGATCGAAGATTCACAATGAAGTAGCGCGTAAAAACCGCAACATATCTATCTTCGACGCAATGGGGGCCGTAGACGGCGAGTTCAAAAAGAAAATCTACGGCGGCATGAGTATAAATGATATGTTCTACAGCCTGAAATAGGCGGGTACATCTATGGCTAGAAAAATGTACAAAGACATAATCGAAAAAGAACTAGACAACGTCCTTGCAAAATATGTTGTCTACGAGGATATGCCCCCAACTCACGCTCAGTATCTTTACGATAAGTTTATCGAGCGGGCTAAAAGCGCATACTTGGTTCGTGTGTCCAAGAACTACCCTAAGGGATCGCAACTTTGTTCCCGTAGCAAAGATGTGTACACACTCGTTGAACAAGTTTGGAAACGCAAGGTCTACTTCCGCGTTTTTCACAAGGACGTAGACGGTATGAACGAACTAAAGGAAACAGCCCTTTATTGTTTTTGGGTACTCAAACTGCAACCGTTCTATATATACGGCAACAGCAACTCTATGAATAAACTAAATGCTCAAATGGCCTTAAATATTTTAATTGCCGGAGCACTTGCCTATATTAATGATATGAACGATAAGCACAAAGAAAGGGCGCGTTTAGCCAAACACGCTAAGACGCAAAAATTAAGTCTAAATATTAACAAATCTATTTTTGATGATCTATTCTACTCTTTTCAGTTCAGAGATTGGAGCAAAGAGGCACTAATGGACTTGTGCGCAGGGTTAATCATTGCCAAAGACGAGGAAATTTAGGTCAACAAATGGCGCACTCAGATATATCGTCGTCCGTTGGAAATTGCGACGGGCTGATTCAGCCGTGATTTATAGCATCGTCGGGAGTTCCAACCGGAGAGGATTTCGGCGGGGTTAGGACTTTTAACCTAATCTTGGAGTCAAGAAATATTAAACATCTCACACAACTCGGGCAACTCGGACAGCGCCGCCGCAATCGCCTCAAGCATAAACTCTATGAACGCCGTAGAATCCGCCGTCTTCTCCGCCTCGCCCAATACGCGGTAGTACTCCGCCTGATTCTTATAGACCACCGTTTCCGTAGGCACCCAAGCGAACAACTCATGCCACGCCGCCAAGATGAGCGTCTGCCAAAGCCGCCCTATTCTTCCGTTTCCGTCCGCGAACGGGTGGATGAACTCTATCTCGAAGTGCACGACCGAACTCTTTATCAGCGGGTGGGCGTCCGAACTCTTTGCCCAATCGAACAAATCTTCCACCAATCCGCGGACAAGGTTGGGTTTCGCGCCGATGTGCACAACCTCTTTGCCGGAAAAAACGCCCACGTCCCCGGAGCGGAACTGTCCGGCGCTCTCGATCAAATCGGCGGTCAAAATCTTATGCGCCGCTAAAAAATCCTCAACTTTAAACGGGTCGAATTTCAGCATATTCTCATACGCGGCGTAGGCGTTTTTGACCTCGGTTATCTCGCTTGGACTACCGAGCACCGTCTTGCCGTCAACAGCCGCCGTAACCTGCGCAAGCGTCAGCGTATTCCCCTCAATCGCCGTAGACGATTGAACGGTGCGCAACCGGTTCACTTTACGCAAATGGAGATTGCGGCTATACTCGCCCGAACCTTGAATCTTGCCGACCCGTTCCGCGATCTCCGCAACGAGGTTGGTTATCTTGTGCGTTATTGTAAACGGAGGCTTTTCCATGATTAATTCCCAATTGAGATTTACACGTTAATCAATTCAACGCACTTATCCATCACCTCTTTGAGATCGCTGTACGGCAGGATAGCCCGCGTCTCCTCCACGCTTGCCCACTGCGGCTCCCTATTCGGCTCGCCCTCGTTGTCTTTGGAGATATATTTCGCCGCGTAGTACCTCACGCGGTATTTCTTATTGTTGTAGATAAACTCCCGCAACCCGCAATAGCCGCCGATCTCGCCGACCATGCCGCCCTCCTCGAGAAGCTCGCGAGCCGCGGTCTGCTCCGGGGTCTCGCCGGCCTCCATGTGGCCTTTAGGGAAGATGCGCTGTTCCGGAAATGTCTTGGAGCGGACGGTAAGTATCTCCACCCGTCCGTCAACTATACGATACAACACCGTACCGGCCTGTTCGACTATACGAAGAGCGGGCTGTAACGTCTTCTCCGCCATCCTAATCTGCCCCTCCACGCTATCCAAACTCGTCCCCCCCTTGACCGTACGGGAATTGACGGCCCGTTCCCATGAGTACAAATCAGTAACGTCGTCCCCGAACATCTCCGAAAACTCCCTGAGCTTCCCTATCGACACATCCGTCAGCGCAACGCCGGACTCCGCGCAATACCCGACAAGCCGACCGACGACCTTATGCGCTTGACGGAACGGCATTCCTTTGCGGACTAAGTAATCAGCCATATCCGTGGCTAATAAGAACGGGTCCAAACCCTGCCTAATCCTATCTTCTTTGACCTTAAGCGTGGCTATAACATTTGTGAATACCTTCATTACCATACATATCGTATTAACACTGTCAAAAAGCGGCTCCTTGTCCTCCTGAAGATCTTTATAATAGGCCAATCCCAGACCTTTTAGCGTGGCGGCCCCGCGCACATAGTTGCCGATAAGCCGGCCGCTCTTGCCCCTGATCAATTCCAATGAGTCGGGATTCTTCTTCTGCGGCATCATGCTTGATCCGGTCGACCAAGCATCGTCAAGCTCTACGAAGCCGAACTCCTTAGACGACCAGATGATCATATCCTCGGCATAGCGGCTCAGGTGTATGCCGATAGAGGCGAAAGACGAGAGCGCCTCTATGACGAAATCGCGCGAAGCCACCATGTCTATGCTGTTGGTTGACACCGATGAAAAACCAAGTTCGGCGGCGATAGCGTCCCTGTCCACGCAAAAGCCGCTCCCGGCAATCGCGCCCGAACCGAGCGGCAGGATGTCGGAAGACTCGCGAGCGTGTTTGACGCGGCTCTTTTCCCGTTCAAGGATTGAAAAGAGCGACATCCAATAGTGCGAGAGCAGCACCGGCTGCGCTTGCTGCAAATGTGTGTAACCGGGGATGATCACGCTCAAATCGGATTTGGCGCGGCCTACGACCGCCCGCTGAAGTTCAAGCAGACACTCCCCTGTCTCGTCAAGCGCCCTCTTAGTGTAGAGGCGCGTATCGGTAATGACCTGATCGTTGCGTGACCTGCCGGTATGGAGCTTCTTGCCGACCTCGCCTATACGCTCCACAAGCAGACGCTCGACGGCCATGTGGATATCTTCATCGGAAGAGACGAAAGACACCCGGCCGTAATTATAATCGTCAAATATGGATTTCAACCCGTCGACGGTCTGATCGCGTTCGGCAACCGTAAGAACGCCCGCTCTCTGCAGCGCGTTAGCCCAAGCGATACTGCCTACGATATCCTCTTTGATAAGCGCCTTATCAACGGGCAACGAGTTATTGAACGCCTCCATCAGCGCGTCCGTATCTTTGGAAAAACGTCCGTCCCACATTTTCATATCAATTCCGCCCCCAATATATCAAACGCGAACACAACATGCGCCGCTATTCCTGTTTCTATCGCTCCCTCATCGGGTAAGAATCTGGGGCTGTGTATCTCCTCTATCTTTTTCTTATTCTGCGGGACTACGCCCAAATAAACATACAGACCCGGCACAATCTGCTGATACCGCGCGAAATCCTCCGCGTACATGGTCGGCGCGGTTCTGTCAATCACGCACCCGTTGCCCAAAAACGATTTCATCCTCTCCCTAAATTTATCCGTCAATTCCGGGGAGTTGTAACCCGACGGATACGATTTATTGAAAGCGACTCGCGCGCTCGCGCCGAACGACTTGGCCGCCGCCGCCGTCTGCTCCTTAATGCGCCGCGCCAGCATATCCTGCAATTCATCCGAATATGTCCGCAGCGTCCCCTGCAAAAC
Source organism: Chitinispirillales bacterium (assembly GCA_031281485.1). GTDB lineage: Bacteria > Fibrobacterota > Chitinivibrionia > Chitinivibrionales > Chitinispirillaceae > GUT77. The sequence goes on from JAITFI010000033.1 coordinate 14,206, forward strand.
CGCGGTATCGGGGATAATGTTGCGCATATTTCCGGCGCGAACGCACCCTATGGTCAGCACCCCCGGTTCGGTTGACGGCTTCTCGCGGCTTATCAGCGTTTGCAGCTGGGTGATTATTGACGCGGCGCAGATTATAGGGTCTACCGCCTTTTCGGGGGTGGCGCCGTGACCGCCGCGCCCCGTTATCGTAACGTCGAAGTTTAGCGCCCCCGCGTAATCGCTGCCAGGCTTTATCCCGATGTGCCCGCACTTGTGGTCGGCGCAGACGTGCAGACCGAAGACCGCCGCCGCTTTGGCGGGGAAGACGCCGGCCTTGATGAGCCTAAACGCGCCGCCCGGTTCCGCCTCCTCCGACGGCTGGAAGAGGCACAAGACCGTCCCCTTCCAAAGGTCTTTAGACCCGTGGAGTATCTTGGCCGCCCCAAGGAGTATGGCGGTGTGCATGTCGTGCCCGCAGGCGTGCATGACGCCATTATTTTCGGAGGCGAACGGGATGTTGTTCTCCTCCTGAATCGGGAGCGCGTCCATGTCGGCGCGCAAAACTACGGTAGGCCCCCTGCCACTGACAATTTTTGCGCTAACAGCGGTCTTGTCGAGATGGTACTGCGCCGGTATGTCCCAAGCGTCGAGCGCCTCGCGGACAAGGCGCGCCGTCCCGAACTCCCTGCCGGAGAGCTCCGGCCTCCTGTGTATGGCGCGGCGAAGCCCGATTATCTCCGGGACGATCTCGGCTATACGGTTTTTTAACGTATGTTTGTCCATCATTTTGACACCATCCCCTCGTCTTTAGGCAACCCCGACCCCGCCGACGCCGCCACCGCCAGCTTGTCGCACCGCTCGTTCTCAACATGCCCGTTATGCCCGCGGATCCACACGAACCTCACATTATGACGCTCCGCCGCCCGCAACAGCCTCTCCCAAAGGTCGGGGTTGAGCGCCGGCTCCTTCTTGTTGCGCATCCACCCCATAGCCCTCCACTTCTTCGCCCAACCCTTCTCTATGGCGTTGACCACGTACTGCGAGTCGGTGGTGACCGTCACCTCGCACGGCTCCTTCAGCGTCTCCAAGGCGACGATAGCCCCCAAAAGCTCCATCCGGTTGTTCGTCGTCTCGGCGTAACCGCCGGAGAGCTCCTTCTCGTGGCTCCCGTACTTCATAATGACTCCGTAGCCGCCGGGCCCCGGGTTGCCGGAGCAGGCGCCGTCGGTGAATATCTCGACTTTCTTCATCGGATGCCCATATCTTCCTACAAGTTATTGGCTGCGCTAACCTACATAATATAGTAAATTACGCCGTCTTTTTGCAATATTTTACAATGAAGACTTTTAAAATCTTTTTAAGACTAAACCTAAAAAAAGCCTTAAAATCAAATTCTTTTTTAGACGAAGCCTTCGGCTTCATAGGATATGCGGGGCTAACTTGTTTATCTCGGCGAAGCCAACCGACCTGACGTTGACGTTGACTTTATATGCGGGGTTTACGCATATACTATGGAAGGGCGCGATAAATCGCGCCCTTCCGTCTAAAAAAGAATTTGATTTTAAAGATTTTAAAAGACTTTGATTTAAAAAATTTTGATTTTTTTTCTTGCTTTATTGGTATGGTATCTATTATTTTTATATCCAAATACTTATAACAGATCGTCCGGAGAGCAAAAGCGGCTACGGTCTGGGCGGAACGGCGGATGCAACGCGTAAGTTTTGGGGAAGAGCGTGTATGAGTACGAAGACAGAAGTATACCGGAGCATAGGTAGTAGGGTTCAAGCCGTTACGGCCGTTATAAGCGCTTTCTATGCGCACGGCGTTGCTATAGGCGCAACCCCCCCCCCCCCATTATCACCGTCCAAAAAATGCGGGTCGGTTAATATACGGCTTTCAACAAGCCACACGGCGGCAAAACGCGGTGAACATCCTACTCATTTCATATATTATCCCACAAATTTTTTACACCGCTCAACTTTACAATTATTACGCAGATATTTATACTTTTTTCAAAACATGTGTCAACGGGCCTATAGACTCTCGGAGAGGTATAGGCATGGGTATTTGCTATGGTTTTCATCAAATTCCGCGCACCCGGTCGGCGGATGGCGCAACCTTTTTCGCAAAATGGGAATTATTGAGAAAACGGCTCTTTTGGAGCTGTTGTAACAATTGTCATAATAAAAATAATCAACAAAATCCACTTATTGGGTAAGGGAAGGGGGATGTAAATGAGTAAAAAGATTACGTTTCTTCTATTGGCGTTTTGCTGCTCGGCTCTCTTCGCGCAGGGCGTACAGCCTATACAGAAAGCGCAACCCGGACAGCCGGCGCCGACAGGGCAACCCGTTACGCCCGCGCCGACCTCACCGACCGCACAGGCCAAGCGGTTCTTATCGGTTTACGTAGTAGGCGTTACCGGCGAGAAAGAGAGAAAGGTCTTAGGTAACGAGATAATGTACGCCCTCGTCAAAAGCGGGCGGTGCGTGCCGGCGGAGCGTTCAAACGACTTTTTGGACGCGCTGGCCCAAGAGCAAAAGGTTACGCCGCGGGTCAGTGATTTGCGGATTCGTGAAATTGCCAAGCAGTTCGGCGTCAAGTTTGTGTGCGTGGCGGAGCTGACGGAGGTGATGAATACCTTTCAGTTGGCGGCGCGCATAGTAAACATTGAGGCGGCGGAGGTGGAGGTGGTCGGCATAGCGTGTAACGATTTGAAGAGTGTGGATGATTTTTCGGCTGTTACGAACAAAATTATGGAATCTATGTTTGCCAAGAAGAAGGGGATGTAAATGAAAAAAGAGATAGCCGTTTGTTTTGCGGCGCTCTGCTGCGCGGCGGTTTTTACCTCCGCCGCCGCCGAGCCTAAGCCCGGCCTTGCCGTTTACGTGACCGGCGACAAGACGGAAAACGAGAAGAAAACGCTGGCCAACGACATTACGAACTCGTTCGTCAAGAGCGGACAGTACACGGTCGCGGAGCGCTCCGACGAATTTCTCGCGGCGCTTGCCAAGGAGCGGGGTACGCAGCGCGTGCCGATACCAATAAGCGACGCGCGGATTATTGAGGCCGCCAAAGAGTACGGCGTCGAGCAACTCTGCATGACGGATATAGCGGGGGTGCTGGGTACCTTTTACGTGTCGCTCCGCGTAATCGACATCGAAACGGGCGAGGTGGGCGCCGTCGGCAGCGCCTACAGCAACTTGCAGCGCCCGGAAGACTTCGCGAGCGTCAGCGACAACGCGGTGGGGGCTGTATTTACGATCGCGCTGCCTGTCGCGCCTAAAAAGCCGGCGCCGGCTCCCGCGATCGAGGAGGTCACTCCCGTCCCGCCGCCCGCAGAACCGCCCGTACCGGCACCCGCGCCTATACCGGCGCCTATACCCGCGCCGGACTTGCCGGAGGTAACGCCCGCGGTCGACGCCTCTTTCTACTATAATCAGGGCAACGCCAATGTCCAAAGCAATGACCATGACGGCGCGATCGCCAACTATACCGAGGCGCTCAAACTCGACCCTAGGTTGATCTACGCGCTCATTGCCAGAGGCGCGGCCTACTACTCCAAAGGCGATTACCAAAGCGCGGTGGACGACTACTCAAGAACCTTGGAACTCGAACCCAACGACGCCGGAGTCTTCAACAGCCGCGGTAACGCCTACCGGCAAATGGGAAATTACGAAATGGCCATCGCGGACTACGAGGCCGCCCTGCGTATAGACCCGAATAACGCCGAGGCGAGAGAGAGCCTTGAGCTTATCAAATTGGACAAATCCGGAGAGGAAAAACCTGAGCACACCATCACGTTCTCCGGCTTGCTTGCCGACATGCTCAACATGCCCAAAGGCGAGGTACGGTACGGAGTCATAGTCTCTATAGCGCCGCAATTGCTGAAGGTAAGCGGCAACGCGTACGACAATCACCTCAGCCACAGCGATTACTCCGGCGTGAGCGTCCCTTTCGGCCTCGCGCTGTCGATTCCGATTACCGGTTGGCTGACGGCGGAGACGGAGTTTAAATATACCTACAGATCCCTAGATACTTACTGGGGTTCTTTTCACTCAAAAACCTATATAGACGAATCAGCGATAAACGTTCCGTTCTTGGCTCGGGTTACGGTGCCTTGGCGTAATTTGGGTTTCTATATTGAGAGCGGGTTTCAGCTGGAATTTCCCTTCGGTACCGAGTTTAGCGTAGAAAATTCCGATTCCAAGCCCGTGAGCATAAACGACAGGGGTATCGAATTGCAGTACGTTTTGGGATGGGGAGTCTCTTTTGAGTATAAGGCGAAGTGGAATGTGGGTTATAGAGTGGTGCCATCGTGTTCTGATTTCGGAGGGAATTACGGATGGCTTTTTCAGCAGGAGCTATATTGCAGTCTGACGTTTCCCGGCGTCTTGCCGTCGTTTCTGACGCAGCGCTAATTCAAGAAATTCAACGGCCCGTCGCGAGGCGCGGCCAATATAGGAGAAATTATCAATGAAAAAAATTCTGACAATCTTGCTCACTCTGTCGCTGTGCTCCATAGCGTTCGCGCAGGAGAACCGGGCAAAACCGACCGTGGCGGTATATATGGCCGGTCAGGAACCGAGAGGCGCCCTCGGCGTACACAAGGTCATGGGCGGCGAGCTTGTAAAAGCCATAAGCCGAAGCGAGAAATACACGGCCGTAAACCGCACGGACGCGATCCTCGCGCAGCTAAGCAAGGAACACGTCTATCAGCGCAGCGGCGCGGTGAACGACGACCAGATAAAGGCCATAGGGCAGCAACTTGGCGTCCAGTACCTCTGCATAGTGGAAATCAGCGACGTCAAAGGCGGCACTTTCTACATAGAAGTGCAGTTGGTGGACGTGGTAACCGCCGAGGCCGTAGCCTCCGCCACGGCCTCCAGCGACCTGCGGACCAACCAAGACATGATGATCGCGGCGCAGTACGTGGCGCGTGATCTCGTGGGCGGCGGCGCGCCGCAGTCTAAACGCGGCAATGTCGAAATAGAGATGGTGTTCGTGCAAGGCGGAACGTTTATGATGGGTTGCTCCGGCAGAAACGCCGGCAACTGCGAAAAAGACGAAAAACCGGCGCACAAAGTAACGCTCGGCGATTTCCAAATCGGTAAATACGAGGTGACCCAAAAACAGTGGTCGCAGGTGATGGGCAGCAACCCCTCCCATTTCAAAGGCGATAACCTGCCGGTAGGCAAGGTCAGCTGGTACGACGTCCAAGAGTTCATTGAGAAGCTGAACGCCCTAACCGGCAAGAAATACCGCTTGCCAACGGAAGCCGAGTGGGAGTTCGCCGCCCGCGGCGGCGTCAAGAGCACCGGTTTCGCGTTTGCCGGAGGCAATAACGCCGGAGACGTGGCCTGGTACAAAAGCAACAGCGGCGGTAAGTGCCACGCCGTGGGCAGCCGGGGTTCCAACGAACTCGGCATATACGACATGAGCGGCAACGTGTGGGAGTGGGTGAACGACTGGAGCGCCAATTACAACTCCGCCGACAGTAAAGACCCGTCCGGACCCGCTACCGGCAACAACCGCGTGCTTCGCGGCGGCAGTTGGCCCTACGACGCGAGCTATTGCCGCGTCTCGTACCGCAACGGCAGCGCGCCGGGCAACCGCGGCGCCGACGTGGGCTTTAGATTGGCCATATCGCCGTAACACGGCCGGGATGTTAAATTTACGATCAATATTGAACATTAACCATAAAGATAAGTAATAGGAGCATTATTATGATGAAAGAGCACATTGTTGCAAATCCGGCGCCCCGCCGTAGACAACGCGTCCTTTTCGACGCCGCGGCGTCGCTGTCGATCGCTTTTTGCCTGATATTCGCCGCGTGCGACAGCAACCCGACAAGCGAGAGCTTCGATAGCGTGGCCAACGGGCATGTCATAACGTTCAACAAGAACGGCGGCGACGGCGACGCGCCGAATACCATAGTAGTGATGCACGAGGGTGTGTTAAGGCTTCCGGGCAATGGGAATTTGACAAAAAACGGGTATACTTTCGGCGGTTGGTCGTCGACGCCGTCAAACTCCGGAAACCTCTACTCCGCCGGCGAAACTTATAGGGCGTACGGAGACATCATCCTATACGCCAGATGGAACGCCCCAGCCTATACCATAACGTTCAACGCCAACGGCGGTACAGTCTCCCCCACAAGCGCCGCCACAAACTCAAGCGGCTATCTCAACATAGACTTGCCCACGCCCACAAGAAGCGGCTATACGTTCGACGGATGGTATACATCCTCTTCCGGAGGAACACGGGTGACGACAGGGTATGCATTTACCGGGAATACCACCATATACGCCCAGTGGACGACAACCTCTCCGGGGACTTCCTACACGATAACGCTCAACGCCAACGGCGGAACGCTCGCCGGCGGATCGACCGTAACTACCGGTACAAACGGGAAACTATCGAGTTTGCCGTCCAATCCCACAAGAAGCGGTTATACGTTCAACGGATGGTACACATCCGCTACAGGCGGCTCAATGATAACAACAGATCACACGTTCACATCAAATAGCACCATATACGCACAGTGGACATCCGCCATCACATATACCATAACGTTCAATGCCAACGGCGGGAGTGTATCGCCCACGTCCGGTACAACAAATACAAACGGTAATCTCACAAGTTTGCCCACGCCCGCAAGAGGCGGTTATACGTTCAACGGATGGTACTCATCCGCTACCGGCGGTTCGAGGATAACAACAGACTACCAATTCACGGGAAATACCACGGTATACGCTCAATGGGCGCAAATTATCATAACGTTCAGTCCCAATGGCGGGACAGTCGACCGAACAAGCGCACCGGTAGGCGAAGACGGCACACTCGCAGATCTGCCCACGCCCACAAGACTGGGTTATACGTTCATAGGGTGGACTGACCCGAATGGCGAGGAGGTGTCGCTAACCACAGTATTCCTAGCGAGTGTCACCATACGCGCTCAGTGGGAGCAAAATTCCTACTATACAATAACATTTGACGCCAATGGAGGTATATTCTATCTACCCGATGGACCGACGTCCACAGACCCGCGAAATACAGGCGATACTTTCAAATTACCGGGTTCGCCGACTATTCCCGTATGGCCCGGTTATACGTTTGCGGGATGGTATGATGCCCCTACGGACGGCAATAGAATAATGGCGGAAAATTATGAAACGCAAGTATATCCAAGGTCTATGACCGTATACGCTCATTGGACGCCGATAGAGGAGGATGTCGAGGAATGAAACATGACACGTTAGTAATTTGCCGGAAAAGATAAGCCGTACAAACGGGAACGCCGCAAACAGCGTTCCCGCAATACTAAAAATATAAACCCAAAAAACGAACTCTCATCAGAGAAAGAGGAGATTAAAATGAAAATGAGTAAAAGCCTGTCCACCTATCTCGTAGTCGCGCTCTTCTACGCGTGCGCCGCCCTCCTAACTCCGGTTTTCGCCGCGGCCCAAAAACCGCACATAGCCGTCTACGTCACCGGCGACAAGACCGAGAACGAGAAGAAGGCGCTCGCCAACGAAATCCTGAACACGCTTGTCAAAAGCGGCAAGTACGCCCCCGCCGTGCGCATAAACGACTTTCTCGCGGCGATTGCCGTGGAGCAGAAGAAACAGCGCGTAAGCGACGCCCAGTTCCGGGATATCGCCCAGCAGCATGGGATAGAGTATATCTGCGTAACTGATATTACCGATTTATTCAATACCTCTTACCTATCGCTCCGCATAGTGAACGCCGCAACCGGCGAGTCGGAGGTTATCAGCAGTATCTACAGCGACCTGAAGCGTTTTGAGGATTTCACAAGCGTCCATGACAAGGTCGTCGGCGCCATGTTTACGATAGCCAATGCCAAAAAGCCGGCGACGCCGGAGCCGGAGCAGGTACCGGCAATCGCTCTTGATGAGGAGGGCGGAGCGCCCGCCTCCGGTACGGACGCCTCTTACTATTACAAACAGGGGCACGCCTTTAGCCAAAGCAACGACCACGACGGCGCCATAGCCAATTACACCGAGGCGCTGAAACTCGATCCGAGATTGGTCTACGCCCTCATTGCCCGCGGTTCCGCCTACTACTCCAAGGGCGACTACCAAAGCGCCGTAGAGGACTATTCGCGAAGCATAGAATTGGAACCCAACGACGCCGGAGTATTCAACAACCGCGGTAACGCCTACCGCCAGATGGGAAACTACGACATGGCGAGAGCGGACTATCAGGCTGCTCTGCGCATAGACCCGAATAACGCCGAGGCTCGGCAAAGCTTGGAGCTTATCAGTTTGGACAAATCCGGGGAAGAACAGTCGGGGCAATACACGAGAGAGAAATATGGGATGCATTACGGTGTTACGGGGGGGCTGCATTTGGATTGGCTGGAGTTCGCCGGAGATCACGACTACAACGGCTATCCGACGATTTATAATAGATACGGCGGATACGACTATTGGGGCTATGGCGTTTCCGGCGGAATAGCGCTCTCTTATCAGATTAACGATTGGCTGGCGTATGTGGCGGAGCTGAACGGTACCTACAGGGAATTGTGGGGCGGTGATAAATACTTTGATGGAAAGTTTAAAGAGCTTATAGTAAGCGTTCCGGTTTTGGCCCGGGTTAACACAACGCAGTGGCAAAATTTCGGATTATACGCCGAGAGCGGTATTCAAATTGAGATTCCCTACGAATCGAAACACAGATATGACCATGACTACTATTACGGTTACGGTTACGACCGCTCCTACCACAGCACAGAAAACAGAAACAACGATCTCCAAATTGTCATAGGCGGCGGGCTGTACGCTCATCTCGGAATTACATGGTACTTAGGCGTCAGGGGGACCGTCTCGCTCGTGAATTTCGCGGGCGGCGAAGGCCGGCTCTTTCAAAGCCAGGCCGTTCTCAGCATGATGTATTAAACGTATAATACATGGGCGGTCGCGGGGCCGACTTTTCGTGAAAAATATTTCATAGGGGCTAATTTTGCCTTCGGGGGCTGTAAAATGTTATATTATCCATAATTAATGACGGACAACCGAACAGCCGGCATCAACCCCAAACCCCGTACGGGCGGCCTGCCATCATGGGCAACAAGAGCAAAACCTACGACTTTCTGGTGATCGGCAGCGGCATCGCCGGAGTCTCTTTCGCCATCAGCGCGGCACAGCACGGGTCTGTGGCGATGATCACCAAGAAGCGCGACAGCGACGCCAACACGAACTACGCGCAAGGCGGGGTCGCCTGCGTTCTGGGCGGGGACGACAGTTTCGAGAGCCACATAGCCGACACGCTCACGGCGGGGGCGGGGCTCTGCGACGAGGGGGCGGTGCGGATACTCGTCGAAGAGGGGCCCGCGCGGATACGGGAGCTGCTCGATTACGGGGCGCGGTTTTCCACGGACAGCGCCGCCGTCGGCAATCCGTACAGCCTGCATCTCGGGCGCGAGGGGGGGCACAGCGTCAACAGGATCGTCCACGCCAAGGACTTCACCGGACGTGAATTGGAGGCGACGCTGCTCAAAAAACTGCGCGGGCTGAGCAATGTCGCCATCCTTGAAAATCACTGCGCGATCGAACTCATCACCGGTCATCATATAAAGAGCGTGCCGAACCAATACGAGTGCTTCGGGGCGTACGCGCTCGACTCCGTCCGCAAGAAGATTTTTCCGGTTGGCGCGAAGGTGACCTGCCTCGCGAGCGGCGGGGCGGGGCGCGTCTACCTGCACTCCACCAATCCGGCGATAGCCACCGGCGACGGCGTGGCGATGGCCTACCGCGCGGGAGCGAGCACCGCCAATATGGAATTCATACAGTTCCACCCCACCACCCTGTTTCACGAGAAGGGCGAATCGTTTTTAATATCCGAGGCGCTGCGCGGCCACGGCGCGGTACTGCGCAACGCGGCCGGTGAAGACTTCATGCCGAGATACCATCCCCAAGGGTCGCTCGCCCCTCGCGACATCGTGGCGAGGGCGATAGACAACGAGATGAAAGTCTCCGGCCTGCCGTGCGTTTATCTCGACATCAGGCACAAGGACGCGCGGGCGACCATCGAACACTTTCCGCAAATATATAATAAGTGCCTGAGTTTCGGGATAGACATCACGAAGGATTTGATCCCGGTAGTGCCTGCCGCCCACTATATGTGCGGCGGCGTGCTGGTTGATTATAATGGTAATACAGATATAACGAACCTCTACGCCTGCGGCGAAACGGCCTGCACCGGCGTTCACGGCGCGAACAGGCTCGCGTCGAACTCGCTCTTAGAGGCGCTCGTATTCTCCTACCGAGCGGCGGCGGACGCGGCGACGCGTCTAAGCAAGTGCCGCGTCATAAAGTCAGACGATATACCGGAATGGGACGATAAAGGAACGGTCGATGTGGAGGAGTGGATACTGCTCTCGCACAACATGCAAGAGATACAGAGCGTGATGTGGGATTATGTAGGAATTGTCCGCTCCGGTCTGCGGCTCAACAGGGCGCTACGCCGGATAAACCTTTTGGAGCGGGAGATCGAGGATTTCTACAAACGGGCCAAGATTTCGCCGCAACTTCTTGAATTACGGAATGTGGTGACAACGGCCAAACTCATCATATCGTCGGCGCTGAAACGCAAAGAGAGCCGCGGATTGCATTATACGACCGACTACCCGAAGCAGAACGATAAAAGTTTCAGGAAGAACACCGTAATCTCCAACCGCCGCAAATCGCCGTACACTACCGGATTGATGAGGTGCGAATGAACCTGTGGCGGATAGCGATAATCATTCTGTTGGCTCTCGGACTGTTGCTCTCGACCGTCCGCTACAGCCGCAGCCGCCTTACATTATCCACGAAAATCTTGCTGATTTTACTACGGGCCGGATGGATCGTCGCCATAGCGCTCGCGTTCATAGAACCCGTTATCCGCTTTGAACGCTTTGAGTCGAGCCGTATGAAAATCCCCGTGTTAGTTGACGTCTCGGCAAGTATGCAGAACTTTTCGCCGGAGGCAAGCGTCGTTTCGTTCTTGGATACGCTTTCGTCGTTACAATCTAAAACGAACAAGCGCGTTAGCTTCGAGTATTTTCTATTCGGCGATTCGACCCGCATACGCCAATCAAATCAATCCGCGCCGATGTTATTCAATGATACGAAGAGCTTTTTCCCATCAGTGCTTGACGAAACCGGAGGTAAACTATCGAGCGATATGATACTGATAACCGACGGTCATTGGACGAGGCCGCGACGAAGCGGCGAGGTATTTCCGCGCAGTTCCATACGCTATCTGACGCTGCCGGAAGCTAAGCCGAACCCGTTCATCACGGTATCAAGCGACGCGCCGGAGACGGCCCCGGCTGACTCATCATTTAATGTACGCATTGCCGCAAACGGTTACGCCAAGGAAAAATGCACGTTGTCAATATCGCTTAAAGAAAACGGGAAGACGATAAAATCCGGAAATATAGACGTTGATATAGGCTACTTTACGCAGATAACCACCTTCAAGACAAGCAACTCGCGCCCCGGACGTAAGCTCTATACCGTCGAGGCAAGCGTCGGAGGCGGCATACCGCCGTCCGTGTCGAGCTTCGTCCACCAGACCGTCCCCCGCTTCTTCACATACTCCACCTACGCGGCAAAACCGACGCTTGACAGGCGTTACGTAACACAAGCTTTGCAATCAAGCGATGTCTTCAAAGAAAAAGCATCGTCCCCCGATATACTGTTCTTGTTTGATTGGGACAGTACCGCCGTAAAATTGATCCGAAGCCTGCCGCGCCACGCCGTAGCCGTATTCTCCGGCGCCGTACCATGCAGTTCAAGCCGTATGTCCGAACCGCATGTCGCCGTCAAGGCCGTGGATAGAGACATACTGATAAATTCACGCTTAGACCTGCGCTCAATGCCGCCGCCGCAGGAAATTATCATCTGCAAACAACCTCCCGTAGCCGCTATGAAACGTATGCTTACCGCGTCCGTCAATACCGTAAGCGGACGTGCCAACAGCGGTAATGCCGCCGGTAATGTCAATACAAATAATAACAAACCCGCCGACATACCGATACTCTTCAGCGGACGCTTCATGGGAACGCAATCACTATTCTGCACGGTCAGAGGCATTTGGCGTTGGGATTTCTGGCCTATGGCCTCCGACCGCGCGGAGAACGAACTATTCAGCTTCTCCAACACGCTGCTATCGGTCGCCAAGGATTTATTGCTCGACAACATCTCCGACCAATTGATACTCTATCCCGCAAACACGCTGACGGAAACCGATTCGGCGAGATTCTTCATGTCGCTCCCGTCCGCCGTTGCGATATTCGAGCCGGTCAACCTATCATTACAAATAAAGAATGACAGAATAACCATCGACACAGCAATAACCTACCGCCCCAATGGATTGAACAAGCAACCGCTATCCCTACCGATCCTGCCGTCCGGCAGATACGCCATAGCCGCAAAGCTAGCCGCCCCCGGCGTCAAGGCGGCCTTCAGCGACAGCTTCACAGTAAACGTAGACATGAGCGAACTCTCAGTACTGTCCCAAAACACGCAGTACCTGCAAGAGTTCGCCCAACCGCTCGACATGGCCGACAGCATAGCGGCCAACGCCGTCTTCGACTCGTGGGAACGGAGAAGCGCGGAGAAGAACACCGTCACGGAAACGGTGCGGATTAATAGGTCGTGGTTGCTATTGTGGATTATATTGACACTGCTCGCGGCGGAACTGGTTTTACGGAGGATGCGGGGGGTTGATTAATCTTGTGAGATATGTCAGCGTCGAAAACCGCCGTCATCGCGGGGTTGCCTTACAACGAGATAATCATGTTAACCCGCGATTTCCTTGAATTTTGTGGGATGGAACCAGTATTTTAATTTTTTTTATTTTTTTCTTGACTCTCAAAAACCCATATACTATTTTATTAGGTATAAATTGGCGGCGCTGCGCCTGAGTCTGTTTGGGGACTCGGGCGAAAACATATTTTTGAGAGGGACGGGATTATGGTGTTGGTGGCTTTGGCTTTACCGACAGCAGTATTGTTGTTTTTGTCGGCAGCGTTCCATTGGGACGGGCGTCTCGGCGGTGCGTCTGCCTCGCGCATTGGTTTTAACACGCTAACAATAACAGAACATGTAAATATATTTAATAATTATTTTAAATATTTTAGTTACATATGTAACTATGTGTTTGCTTGTATAACATTGGATACTCCCACTACGTGTAAAACCAATACCCCCCCCCCCCACACACACACCTACTAAACACACATACACACGAACGGATAGCCGTATATCCTTTCGCGCCAAGCGGGAGGAAATCCTTGCTTGACGCTATTTTCAACACCTCGCGCATATCAGGCGTCACAACGCCCGTGTTCCGTTTTGCCTTTAATTCGCGCGAAAGCGCCTCCTACAAGTATATCTCTTTTCTAAAAATTATCGCAAACACACCAAAATTTACGCGTTATTGGGTTAGATTTATAAATTATGACCAACATAACGCAACCACTATTTACTCTATGCCACGTATAGGAGGAACCGGCTATAGAACATGACAAATAACGTTCAGTGTGTATTTATCTATCTTATCATGCGGTAAACCCGCAAAGGAGGGTCTTTATGAAGATGTCAAAAGTTGTTTCGTTTGCAGTAACACTGGCGTACCTTTTAGCACTTTGTTTAGTGCTTACGTCTTGCTCGGATGAAGAAAAAACAAAAGACGGCACTGTTGTACTCTCTAACACCTCGTCTTATTCGGAAGACGATCCTGTGACGGCAGAACTTTATGAAAGTGGCGAGATTCTTGCCACGAACAGCGTTGGTAAAGGTAAGCGTGTAACTTGGACAGATGTCCCTCCGGAGGTGTCTCTAAGCATTAAGGTGACAGATAAAAGGGGCCGTTCTACGTCAACATACTCGTTTCGTCTTGACCTGAATGAAACTCGAAAATACAAATATGACGGGAGTAGCATATCTCAGATATATGATGATAATTAACATTCAGCGCCATGACATAAAAATGTCATGGCGCGTTTTTTTGCATTGTAAAAATTTACGTTATCATTCTTTTCGTTTTTTTTACAAAACACACTAACAACGGAGGTTATATGAAAAAGTTTGTGACGTATGCAGTAATGTTGGCGTACTTGACTGTAACCCTTTATCCGCATCAGGTTCAGGCGCAGCAGTATGAAGGCGAGTATGAGGAGACGGTGCCTCAGCAACCGTATCAACAGCCAGTCCCTGTTCAGCAAGCTCCGCAGCAGCAGTACCAACCGACCGGAAAACCAAAGGTCGCCATTTACGTGTCGGAGTACAGTAACTATTCGGAAGAAGAAAAATCCGCGTTGAGGTCGGCTACGATGAGAGCGCTTGTCGGTAGTGGACAGTTTAACGTGATAGAACGCTCAAACATTATTGAAGAAGAACTGAAGAAACAAGCCAGCGGAGAGGTTGACGACGACCAATTAACCGCGTTCGGTAGACAATTGGGAGCACAGTTAGTTTGTGTGTCAGACATAATATATCTCTATACCCATTATGAGCCAAAGTACTGTTCAGGCTCGGATGGAAAGTCATATCAATGTGGTTCTACCCCTTACAAGATTCACCAAATTTCCGCCCGTTTGATTGACGTTGAGACTGCTGAGATTGTGGGGTTCGGTCTAGGAACCGGAGCTATTAGTGGCGGCGCTCAGATGATAGGTGCAATTTCCTCCATGGTAACGAAAATGCTTGGAACGATGCAACCTAGTGCGGGCGCAAATATGCCAAAGATGGCGGTTTATGTCGCGGACGCATCTAGGAGATCAAATAAAGAAAGCGGCGCGCTGTATTCATACACACTTGAAGCCCTCTTTACGAGAAGCAGGAACTTGGGAAATTTTAGGGTGGTAGAACGCTCGGACGCGTTTACAAGGCAAATAGAAAGAGAACATAAAACACAGCGCGGCGGACACGTAGATGACGGTCAAATCGCGCGCTTGGGAAAGCAATACGGTATCGGAAAGATCGTGATTGCCAGTATAGAACGTTTTCAGAATGATCAAAACGTCTCCGCCCGAATAGTCGATGTGGAGTCTGCAAGCGTGGAAAAAATGGCCGGTCCGTTTCCACTAGGTTCGGAATTGAAAGGTCTTGGCAAGATTTCCGTGTTAATGGTAGAACAAATGATGGGGCTGACAGCGGCGGAAACGAATCAGAGAGCGATAGAAGCGGCAGAACGGGCGGAAAGGGAAAGAATATCAAGAAGAAATACTACCATTTGGGGTGTTATAGGCGCAATAGCACTGGTTGGACTTCTTATTTGGGCTAACGCCGCTGACAAGAAAAATAACGAAACGACATCGGTAAAAGGTAGAAACTGATGCACATAGACAGCAAAGATAACAATGTACTGCCATTCCGAAATCTGTGGCAGTGGCCTTGTAGTGTTAATCTATACTAATCCTATTATAACCAAGGGCGGCATAAGGCCGCCCTTAATTCTAATTAGAAACTATTCCAGTCCCGCCGTCATCCATAACCGCATACAGCCCCCTCAACGCCGCCCCCCTATGGCTTATACAATTTTTCTCTTCCGGCGTTAGTTGCGCCATCGTCCTATCATAACCTTTGGGGACGAACAGCGGATCATAACCAAATCCGTTGCTACCGATAATCTCGTTAATAATCCGACCTTCACAGACACCTTCCGCTGATAAATATGTATTGATTCCCGTCTTCAAAACCAAAACGCATTTGAAGCGAGCGGTACGCTTTTCATCAGGAACATCACTGAGAGCGTTCAGCAATTTCTCATTATTTTTGACGGAATTCGCCCCCTCGCCGCTATACCGCGCGCTCAATACGCCCGGAGCGCCGCCGAGCGCGTCTACCTCAAGCCCGGAATCGTCGGCAAGCGTCCACACGCCGCCGCCGTCCGCGCCGCGTGTCTGTTGCATATATTGATAGACCCAGTCGGCCTTGATCTTCGCGTTCTCGTAGAACGTGGCTCCGGTCTCGGCAATGTCCGGTATAGGGCTGACGTGGTCGGCAAGGCTCGTCACGGAGACGCCGAGACCGGCGAACATCTCCTTGAACTCTTTGACCTTACCGGCATTACCGGTGGCGATTACTATGTTTTTCATGGCCGCGCTCCGTCCGTTTTTATATGTTGACTATAATAAAAATACATATAACCGACCGATAACGCAAGAAAATATGAAGAAAACTCCGCCGGAAAATATATAAAATATCCTTTGACACCCGCAACCCGCCCTTTTCAGAGTCAAAATCCCGCCTTCTTGACCCCAATTTGCCCCGATTTCACCCCGTTTTGGTCAAAAATCCTCTTGATTGACCCGCCCGTCGCGTCGTCGTCTTGTCCCCGTCGGTCGTCCCATCCGTACGGAGCGAGTCCAAGTCGTCAGCGTCGGCAGGGTTCATCTCTCCGAGGCGGGGGGGTTGGGGGGGGAGGTCTATCGCCACCCCCCCTATTTTTTCATCGGTCGTCCTGCGTTATCGATAACGCCCTGCTCAATTTCATCTTGGAGTTTGAGCACATCAGCAACAACGTCGTCAATAGGGCGTTCCGGTTGTTCGCTCCGCCATTTAGTATAGTCTCGTCCCGGTGTTCCGTAGTTTTCATTCAAGAAAGCGTGCGCGTTTTCGTATCCGAGCACGTCGATTAGCGCCTTGACCCCTGCTTTACGCAATTCTATCGGGTTTTTGATTTCCGCGACGGCAGTCATATTAGACCTCCCATATTGAGTTTTAGCGGATTTATAACTTTTACTGCGCTTAGTTTCTTGTTTGTGCTTATACGTTCAAAATCTTTATCAACGGTCAACAGTAAGTCAACGTCGGCGGCTTCGGCAATCGCGAGGTGCAGGCTATCCATATTCTTCAACCCTTTCGCGCGAAATTCGTTCATTCGCTGGATTGTGTTTTTTGTTATTTTTGCGTGTATATTTATGGTGTTTTTGTAAAAAGTTAACGTATCTTCCCGCAAGTCCGTTTCCGGGATGCCTTGCAATTCGGCTAATACGGCCGCACTGCCCACAATGCCGTGCCCCGCAACTTGACACATATCGATAATGGACATGAGGGCTACAGCCTCCGCCTTGATATCTTTGTTGGTCAAGTCGTCATGCCGTCGATCCCAACAGCATGCGTCCACGTATATTTTCATTTTTTTCACACCGTTCCCAATCTCCTATTAATATAAGTTTGCGGTATTCAAAAAGTCAATACCTATCGCCAAAACCCGCCACGTTTCGCTTCAATCCGGACGCTCCGCGCCTACCCGACGACAATGTTAACCAGCCTCCCCTGAACGACTACGACCTTTCTCACCGTCTTTCCGTCGATAAACGGCTTGATCTTATCCAACGCCATCGCCGCCGCTTTCAACTCTTCCTCCCCGGCGTCGTGCGCCGCTTGGAACTCTCCGCGCAGTTTTCCGTTGACCTGCACCACCACGGTGACCACGCTGTCAAGCGTCATAGCCTCGTCCCACTTCGGCCACTCGGCGTTGACCGCGAATCCTTTTCCGCCGAGCTTCTCCCACAACTCGTCGCCGAGATGAGGGGCGTATGGGCTTACCAGCTTGACAAACGCGATTAAATCCTCTTTGGAGGCGCCGTTTGAGGTGAGGACATTGACAAATTCCATCATCGCCGCGATTGCGGTGTTGAACTTCATGGCTTCAAGGTCGCCCGTCACCTTTTTGACGGTCTTGTGGCGGACACGGGCGTTGACGTCGTCCCCTACCCCGCCCTTTTCGATAAATTCATCAACCAATTTACACAACCTGCGCAAGAATCGGTTGCAACCCTCAATCGCCCTCGGATCCCACGGCTTGGGCAGTTCGAACTCGCCCATGAACATCTCGTAGAGGCGCAGAACGTCGGCGCCGTACTTTGCAACGACCTCGTCGGGGTTGACGCCGTTGAGTTTTGATTTCGCCATCTTCTCTATCTCGGCTGTCAATTTCTCGCCCGTGGATTTGAGGTAAGCGTTACCTTCAGAGAAATCGACCTCCGAAAATTCGTGATACTTGCCGGCGGCGTCGCGGTACGTCGCGGCCAAGACTATCCCCTGATGGCGCAGTTTCTTGAACGGCTCTTTTGTAGACACATATCCCAAATCATACAACACTTTGTGCCAAAAACGAGCGTATAAGAGGTGGAGGACGGCGTGTTCGGCGCCGCCTACGTAGAGGTCTACGTTCATCCACTGCTTCTCGGCCTCTTTGCTCCACGGCTCGGCACTGTTCTTCGGGTCGAGATAACGCAAATAGTACCAACATGACCCGGCCCACTGCGGCATAGTGTTTGTCTCACGCTTCGCGTCGGCTCCGCATTTCGGGCATTTTGTGTTGACCCACTCGCTTATATTGGCGAGCGGCGACTCGCCGGTACCAGAGGGTTCGTATTTGTCAACTTCGGGAAGCATAACCGGCAGCGCGTCCTCAGGTACTGGAACCGCGCCGCAGTGCGGGCAGTGGACAATAGGTATCGGTTCGCCCCAATAGCGTTGACGGGAGAAGATCCAATCGCGCAACTTGTAGCTCACAGTGGCTTTGCCGTGATGATGTTCATCAAGCCACGCGTTCATTTTACGCTTGGCGTCGTTTGTCGATAATCCGGTGATGAAGCCTGAATTGACGCTTACACCTTTGGCGGTAAAAGCGACGCCCTGCGGTATTTCGCTTTTGTCAACCGGAGCGACGACTTGTTTGATGGGAAGGCTGAACTTCACCGCAAATTCGTAGTCCCTGTCGTCGTGCGCCGGAACCGCCATGATCGCGCCTGTGCCGTAACCGGCCAAGACGTAATCCGCGATCCATATAGGTATCAATTCATCATTAACCGGATTTTTGGCCATCGCGCCGGTGAAGACGCCGCTCTTCTCTTTTGACAGCTCGGCGCGTTCAAGGTCGCTCTTCATCTTTGCGGCATCCTTATACTGCTTTACAGCGGCGGCTTGACCGTCCGTGGTAATCTCGGCGACAAGCGGATGCTCCGGCGCGAGAACCATGTAGGTCGCCCCGAAGAGCGTGTCCGGCCTCGTCGTAAAAACTTTTATCTCCTTGCCGTCACCGGCGCCGCCGGACACAGTGAACACCACCTCCGCGCCCTCCGAGCGGCCTATCCAATTGCGCTGCATCAAAAGCGTGGACTCCGGCCAGTCTACCTCGGCCAAATCCTCAAGCAGCCTGTCGGCGTAGGCGGTGATCTTGAGTATCCACTGGCGCAAATCCTTACGCTCTACCGCAGTCCCGCAACGCTCGCACTTGCCGCCGCCCACCACCTCCTCGTTCGCCAAACCTGTCTTGCAGGCGGGACACCAATTTATAGGCATCTTGCCCTCGTAGGCGAGCCCCTTTTTGAACAGCTGCAAAAATATCCACTGCGTCCACTTGTAGTACGCCGGGTCGGTGGTGTTGATCTCCCTATCCCAATCGTAGGCGAATCCTACCGAGTTGATCTGCTTCGTAAAGTTCGACACGGCCTTCTCGGTGGTAACACGCGGGTGGATGCCGGTCTTGATGGCGTAGTTCTCCGCCGGCAGCCCGAAAGCGTCCCACCCCATAGGGTGCAGGACATTGTAGCCGTTCATACGTTTATAGCGGCTGATGATGTCGGTGGCCGTATACCCCTCGCAGTGCCCCACGTGGAGACCGGAACCCGACGGGTAAGGGAACATGTCGAGCGCGTAAAACTTGGGCTTCGCCGGATCGTAGACAGTCTTGTAGAGGTTGGCCTCACGCCAACGGGCCTGCCACTTTTGCTCAATGTCGGTCGGCGCGTAGGCGTGGGCCGGATTTTTACTTCGGTCTTGATTTTGATTATCGGCTGACACAAAGGCTCCTTTTGGGGCGTTTATCGATTGTCCCGGCGAATTGAATCCTGCCGGCCTATATATGTGGGTATAATATACATCGGGGGGCGGAAAAAAGTCAATTTTCTTGGGGGGTTGACCATCCTAAATCAACACCGCAAGACGCCAAAAGTTTTTGGAAAAAACTGCAAAAACTTGCACAATTTAAAAGTTTTTGGAAAAAATTACAAAAACTTTTGGATTTTGGCTGACCATGAATTATATTATAGTAGGGTACGCACAGACCCCCAAAAAAAGGAGTTTCGCCATGTCCGAAAAAAAAGGCGATGTCATAATCAGGCAAAGATACCTAGAAACATTGCTTGATTATAAAGACAAGAAAGTAATAAAAGTAATCACCGGCATCAGACGCTGCGGAAAGTCCACTATGATGTCCATATTCGCCGATGAACTGGCCAAAATGGGCGTTCCGCCGAAACAAATCATAGAGATGAATTTCGAATCCATGAAATTCAATCACGTAACCGGATACGAAGAGCTGTACGCGTACGTGGCAAAGCTAATCCAGCCGAGAAGAAAAACGTACCTCTTCTTTGATGAAATACAAATGGTCAAAAACTGGGAGAAGGCCGTGAACTCCTTCTTGGTAGATTTTAACGTGGACATCTACATAACCGGCTCCAACGCCTACCTGCTCTCCTCCGAACTCTCCACCCTACTCTCCGGTAGATACGTTGAGATTAAAATGCTCCCCCTTTCGTTCAAGGAATTTTTGGACTTCAACCGCTTCAACCGTGGCTCCTCTATGGAGGATAAATTCCTGCTGTTCGCAAAATACGGCGGAATGCCGGCGGTCGCGGAATATAACTTCAACGAAAAGATGATCTATGAAATGCTGGAGGGCGTCTACAACACCGTCATCGTAAAAGACATCGCACAAAGAAACAAAATTACCGATCACACCCTACTCAAAAAACTGACCGATTTCTTGGCGCACAGCATCGGATCAGTAAATTCCGTAAACAGCATAAGCAACTACTTGGTGAGCAACAAAGAGACGACACATAAATCCGCGCCCAACAAAATAGTCCCAAACTATATCGCCGCGTTGCAAAACGCCTTCATCTTCTACGAACTGAAAAGGTACGACATAAAAGGAAAAGCCCTGCTCAGAACCCTCGGCAAAAACTATATCGTCGATATCGGCCTGAGAAATATGCTCTTAGGCTACAGAGACGCCGAAAAAGGGCATATCTTAGAAAACATCGTCTTTCTGGAACTGCTGCGGCGCGGCTACAAAATACATATCGGAAAGTATTTGAACTTTGAAATAGACTTCATAGCCGAAACGCCGAAAGAAAAAATATACTTCCAAGTATGCGAAAGCCTGAGCGACAAAAACGTACTGGAAAGGGAAATCGCGCCGCTCAGACTCATAAAAGACAACCATGAAAAGGTGATACTGTCGCAAGATAAAGACTTCATCGCCTCGTACGACGGGATAAAGGTTCGAAACGTTTTGGAGTTTCTGTTGGAGTAAGTATCGTTCACCACGTGCCTACTTTACCCGGCGCTTTTAAAGTCAAATTATTTTAAAATCTTTTTTAGACGAAGCCTTCGGCTTCATAGGATATGCGGGGCTAAACCCCGCATATAAAATCAAAATCAAAACAATGTAGGGGCGGCCCCGCGTGGCCGCCCATGGTTTTGACGTCGTCGGACGGCGTGTATGCGTGGGGCGAGTTTTGACTCTGGTTTTGATTATTGTAAGTAAGTTTCATAGTTTATCTTCAAACTTTTCGACAATATCCAACATCTCTTTTATCTTGGCTTCAAATATCCTCTCTATTTTGTTGCCTTTGCCTTCAACAAAATCCCTTAAATCCTTAAAAAACTCTTTGTTCCACGTTTCATATATATCCATCAATTTGAATATCCACAACCCTCCGTTCCTTCTATCGACATTTTTTCGTACCCCTTCCCTTTCGTGTTCTTTCTTGGCGATTGAAAAATTGTTATCGATTTCTTTGGCCCAATTTTCAGCCCCCCGCTCCCAATGTCCCCAATAACCGCAGCCGTATTGTCGTACACCCTTATCAATTACAAAGTAGATATAACAGCAATTCCACTTATGTCTTTTGAGGAAAATGTTCCCCTTCGGTTCTCTAATCTCTTGATCTCCATCCGGTTTTTTCGGCGTTTTATAGAAATCCAAATCGTTATTACTCGCGAGTTTGCGCATCATTTCAAAGAAATCATTTTCCACCAAATCTCGTTCTTTTGGGGAAAGGTCCGACAAATTTCCATTGCTCATGGTATGCTCCTTTAAATCACGGCATCGCCGCGTGTGGTGATTTATTATCAATATTACCGTACATTCGGCTTCTCACAACTCCAAATCCCCCCTAAAATACTCAATAGTCTTAACAAGCCCCTCCTTCAACCTTACTTTTGGCTCCCACCCTAATCTCTCCTTGGCCAGCGTGATATCCAGCTGCCTTTGTTTTTGGAAAAAATTACAAAAACTTTTGGATTTATTTATCACGAATCGACGATCCCGTATGTTCTCGCCAAAAAATCATTATAACCGTTTGGTTTGTCATGGTTTATTTTTGACGCTGCAAACATATCCTTAAGCGCATGCATCTTGTCCCCGCTAAATTCGTATGCCATCGCGCGCTCATAGTAGAGATCGGCATTCTTCCTGCCGCTCAATATGATCGCGTTTGTCAGGTCTTTGATCGCCGCGTCGTAATTTTTGCTTTCGCGATTGGCTTTCCCGCGCCATGTGTAAGCGTAGAGTTTCTCATTATCGCCTATCTCAATTGTTTTCGTAAAATCGTTCACCGCCTCGCCGTAATTTTCGTTTTTGTAATGGGCCACCCCGCGAGACATATAATTTGTGGCAGCTCCGGCATCAGACAGCTCAATCGCCTTTGTCAGATCGCCGATGGCGTTTTCGAAATCCTGATTTCCGAGGTAGGCTGTTCCGCGCCTTGAGTAATATTCGGCATCTTTTCCGCCCTCCAATTCGATCGCCTTTGTTAGATCGCTAATCGCCTCGTCAAACTTCATGAGCGTGAGATAGACCGTACCGCGCCAAAAATAACCGGCGTACGCTTTCCCGTCATCCAATTCAATCACCCTCGTCAAATCGCTAATCGCCTTGTTAACGTTTTTGGTCTCAAAATAAGCCCTGCCGCGCCAGACGTAATCGTCCCCTATTTCGGTATTCCGCAATTCAATCAGTTTTGTCAAATCCTTTATAGCGCAGGGGAAGTTTTTGTCACAAAAGTAAGCCCCGCTACGTAAGAAATAGTCTTCGAGACGGTCATGCCCCCTAAGCTCAATCGCCTTCGTCAGAGCGACAATCGCGTTCTTATGATTTCCGCTCCGAACATAAGACTCTCCGCGACGAAGATATTCATCCGCTTCTATTTCATTTAATTTTCTCATAATAAGATCACTTTCTTTTGACCAACTATTCGACAACATCCGTTGAAGGACGGTTATAGATAATCGTTTACCACGTACCTACCTCATCCGGCGCTTTTACATCGATTTTTTCGGTATCTTCGTTGATGTCTATCAAGTACATACCGCTCTTGGCGGCGAGTTCGCGAGCCTCTTCATCGAAACCTATGCCGGCTACGGCGGCGTACATGGTTTTGCCGGTCATACCCGTTATACGCTCTTTTTTGCGCAATATTTCTAAGCGTTTCAGGTGCCTCTCCACCCATTTTTTTGAAACCTGTGTCTTTACCTCTACCACCATAACCTCGTCGCAATTTTCAAGCAGCAGGTCTACTTCCGTCAATGTGCTACCGTCGGTGTCGGAGTATTCTTTTCCGGACGAGGCCATCGTGAAAGTGTGCCTAAAGGCATTCATCTTTTCCTTTACTCCCGGAATGACAATCATTTCCACAATCTCGCCGATGCTGTTGTTCAGCCCGCCCATATTCTTTTCCAGACGCTGCATCAAACGCTCTGTTTCTTTATGGGTTTCTGCCAGCTCTTTCCGGGTCGCCTCCCACTCTCTCTGACTTTCCGCACGGCTTTCCTCCCACTTTTTTTGGCTTTCCACCATTGTCACGCCAAGTTGGGCTACAATGTCTTCTAATGTTGTCATGCTTGTCATTTTGACACTCCCCCTTAATTAGGTTAATACGCCGAATACAGCCGCCTGCCGCGACGGACTGCCCCGCATATATACTTAAATATAATAAATTTTAGGCGCGGTTGCAAATTTTTTAATTGGAGATAGGATTTGTGGGGAAATAATAACACGAGATTCAGCGTCCAAAAAATGCCATAAAACGCTTCAAAAAGGCTGTTTTGGCGGCATGGACACGGCGGTTATGTTTTTAAAAGTTTTCCAACCGGCGGCTTGACGATAGGCGTCAATGCTGTTTTGAGGCACATTTACGACGCAAGACATATATTTTACGCCGTCAAACGCCGCTAACTCCAGCCGGGGCGGGACAGGATTTCTGCATGTTACGGCGGCAAGGCGGCCGCAATTCGAAAACGCGCTGTTTCCTATAGACGCCACGCTGTTGGGAATGGTTAAGGCGCTTAGGTTATTGCTGCCTGAAAACGCGGATTTTCCTATAGACATTACTCCATCCTCAACAACTATATTGGTAATGGCGCTTTTGTTTTTGCTCCAAAGGTACATGGCGTTGTCTTTCATATTCCCGTTGCCGCGAACGATAAACGTCCCATCGGCCAATAAATCGGCGGCGACGGTTCCGACCGCCGCGCCGCAATCCCACGTCGCAACGATCTTGGGCGGTTCGGACGACGAATAGGCGGACTGAAGCGCGCCGTTTGAGGCTATCGGACGGACAGGCTTAGACTCCTTAAACATCTTCCTCACCACTTCGTCCGACACTTGTTCGAGATCGTCCATCGATTTCAACGGACTGTTGGCGTCGCCGATAAACGCGACCACCGCCGTCTCCACGTCTATTATGCGGGCAGAAACCTGAAATCCCCCGAAAGCCGGCGTTATGTCGGCCGCGCACACATATCTGACGCCGTATTGTTTGCCCAGCGCGCTGATTTGGCTGTCGTCTATCGCGCCGCTGCGTTGTTTCGCCTGCTCCTTGTCTATTTCGGCCAAAAATACATCGGAACGCTCTATGGCGATGAAATGGCCCCTTTCAACGAGAGCGGAGAGAATCCGCGTGCCGAGCGCTTTCTTCTCGTCTTTATGAACGCCGACGCCGCCGGTTACGTAAACGGCGATCTTCGGCAGGCTTTGCGTATATGCCGTTACGCTCACGAACATGATTATAAAAAGAAATACCGAACTTCTCACGTTTTTACGCTTTGCGGCGGCCATTATCTCTATCCTTTATGATTTTTTGACGACGGTAGCGGTTGAATTTATCAACCGCTACAATTTTTACGCGAACTCAGACAAAACGTATTCTGGAACGATTAAACATCAGTAGCCGGAAAGCCCCCGTAAATCCTGCTTAATCGTCTCCAATACTCTCGTGTCACAGCCTAAAATCCAGCTTCCGTTTATCATTTTCTCAGCCTCCGAGTTCACCTCTATCTTACTTCTTTGCGGCGACAGTTTTATAGTGATTTTGGAACGATAGTCTTCCGTAACTTGGATTTGACCGGTAGTCGTAACTGTGCGGTTAGTCCACTTCGTACGTATGTAGCCGGATTCTTTCGAAAGCATCTCTATCTCGTACTTTCTGGATACGAGGCTAACAACATCGTCATATAGCACGTTGTAATCAACCCTGTCCGAAATAGGGATGCTCGCCCAGCCCGCCTCGGCGCAAGAAGTCTCCCAGCCTAATTTGGGTCCGCTGTTGGATTGTTGATTGTTTGAACCCTCCAACAATTCCATACATGACGTTAATGCGCCAGCGACAACCGCCGCCGCAACCGCCGCCAACAAAAAACGTACTGTTTTCATAACAGACTCCTCCTAAAAATTAAAATGTTTATGGGTGTATTTATTGATTTCACGCGAGCAATGCCGAATGTAAGACATAAATTGACTAATATAATATTGAAATATATGCACGTTGACGCACGGTATGTCAACACAATATGCCATGCCATAGGCATAGTCCGGCATATTATGCAATCTCCGTAACTTATTGATTTTTCTAGGATTACATTGATACTGCGAAAGAATGAATGTGTTTTGACTTTTGTGATTGTATGTATATATTGGGGGGGGGGGGGGGGGATTCGCCGGTTGGCATACGCCTAGCAAAAACTGCGCCGCCGCCCACGGCGCACACAGAACACGCCGCCATTGACGTCGCAAATGACGCTGACGCAACCAAAAGTCCAAAAACGACCGGCGTAGCTACCATACTATCTACCCTTACCCATCCACCCGCAAAAAAGCTTCCGAAGCTATTCATACGTCACATACGTACATACTATAATATATATCGGCGGCAGAAAAAAATCAAGTTTTTTTTAAAAAATGTTAAAAATCGAAAAATACCCCCGTATATGGTTAATTCTTTATCAATCCTACCCATGTACTAGTCTCCTCACAGTTCCAAATCCCCCTTAAAATACTCAATCGTCTTAACCAATCCGTCTTTCAACCCGATTTTCGTCTCCCACCCTAACCGTTCTTTGGCCAGCGTTATGTCCGGCTGCCGCTGTTTCGGATCGTCGGACGGCAAACGGTTGATAAACGATTTTCGACAGAATTCAGCCGCCCGCGACGTCCAAGTAGTCCCGAGCGTTCACGATTTTGATCCCGCCGTACTCTTTGAGGTCCAACAGGTCGCGGTCGCCTGATATGATGTAGCCGGCTCCGGCGGCGAGGGCGCATTCTATGTACTTGTCGTCACGGCGGTCCCTACAGACACCCATGACCCTATGTTCGGGGGAGATAGTAACGATTTTTCCGATTTTTTTTATGTATGCCACAAAAGAAACGACATGATCCTCGCTGCGACCGAACTTCGGTTTTCTGAACGTCCGATCGATTTCATCCAAAATAGCGTCCGATATGAATAACGTATCCGATCTGTCGGCAACCCTATTAACGACTGTTTCGGGAATCCCGTCCCAGATAAGCGCGGAAATAAACATATTAGCGTCAATAACGATTTTCATTTTCTTCGCGTGGCTTCCTCTTCGCGGCATTTCTTGATTTCCTCTCTGACATCCTCTTCGGTAATACCCGTAGCCGCTAGTTCCCGTCCCCACTGACGCATACGCTCCCACTCTTTTTTGAGCAGATAGACCTCAATTGCCCGATCAACGATCTCTTCGCGGCTGCGCTCCTCTTTTTTAGCGAACTCATCTACTTCCAGCAACCGATCATCAGCTACCGTTAACGTCGCCATAACGCCTCCTTTTAATATGGGTTATAGACCGAAGCACATTAATAATATAAATCGCGGCATGACCCGTCGCAGGTAATTTTTTATCAATATCCTGCCGCGCGCTCGGCTTCTCACAACTCCAAATCCCCCCTAAAATACTCAATAGTCTTAACAAGCCCGTCCTTCAACCCGACTTTCGGCTCCCACCCCAACCTCTCCTTGGCCAGCGTGATATCCGGCTGCCGCTGTTTCGGGTCGTCGGACGGCAGCGGTTGATAAACGATTTTCGACTTGCTACCGGTCAGGCTTATCACCTCTTCCGCCAATTGCTTTATCGTAAACTCGCCGGGATTACCGATATTGACCGGCCCTACGGTGTCGTCCGCGTTCATCAGGCTTATCATTCCGTCAATCAGATCGTCCACGTAGCAGAACGACCGCGTCTGCGAGCCGTCGCCATAGATCGTTATATCGTTCCCTTTAAGCGCTTGCACGATGAAGTTCGACACCACGCGGCCGTCGTTCGGGTGCATACGCGGGCCGTAGGTATTGAAGATGCGCATAACCCTTATGTCAACCTTGTTCATACGGTGGTAATCGAAAAACAGCGTTTCCGCCACCCTCTTCCCCTCGTCGTAGCACGACCGTACGCCTATGGGGTTGACGTTGCCCCAATAGCTCTCCTTTTGCGGGTGTTCGTGGGGGTCGCCGTAGACTTCCGACGTCGACGCCTGCAGCACGCGCGCCCTTACGCGCTTCGCCAGACCCAGTACGTTGATCGCGCCCATAACGGAGGTCTTGATCGTCTTCACGGCGTTGTACTGGTAGTGGACGGGGGAAGCGGGGCACGCTAAGTTGTAGATTTGGTCGACTTCCACGTAGACGGGGAAGGTCACGTCGTGGCGCAGGAGTTCGAAATTGTGACGGTCGAATAGGCGCTCCACGTTCTTCTTGCGTCCTGTGAAGTAGTTATCCAGGCATATCACGTCGTGCCCCTGCCCCACTAACTTCTCGCACAAATGCGAGCCCAGGAAACCGGCGCCGCCGGTCACCAAAATTCGTTTTGTTTTCATTACCGTTCCGCCTTTCATCATATACCCCTGATCTCAACACCCTCCATCAACTGCCAGACCTCATCCAGCGTGACGATCCCCGGCCCCTCGTGCAGGCTTTTCGACGACCCGCACGCTACCGCCATCCTGCACATCTCCGCGAAGGCGAAGCTGCGTTTTTGCGCCACCAGCACTCCGGCGGCGAAGGCGTCGCCGCACCCTACCGTGTCGACCGTCTTTATATCCGGCGGGGAGCAGAGGAGGCACTGTTCCTCGTGTATCGCTATCACCCCGTCTTGGCCCAGGGTTATGAAGACATACTCCACGCCCATGTCTATGAAACGCTTGCCGCACAACGCTATGTGGTGCACGCCCTTGATCTCTTCCTGATGGAAGAACTCTTGGAGCTCCGTCAGGTTCGGCGTGATGACCCGCGGGGCGGCTCGCGCGCCGGTTTTGAGCGCCATGCCGCGTGTGTCTAAGAGGCAGCTCACGCCGATCTCTTTGAAGTCGCGTATCAGACGGGCGTAAACGTCGTCGTCAAAGCCACTGGGCAGGCTCCCGCTGAAGCACCAGTCAGCGCCGGCCTCCGCGTGCCCGGCCAGAAAGCGCAGGAAGTCCTCCTGAAGGCTGACCGGCAGCGCCGACGACGCGCTGTTTATGTGGGTGACGCAATCCGTCTGAGCGTCGTGCAGCGTGACGTTTACCCGCGTAACGCCCGGAGCCTCGTAGAGGAGCGACTTTATACCGTAATCGGCCAAGAAAGCCTCAAAACGGCGCATATCGTTCTTTGGAATAAGCCCGGCGACCGCCACCTCCTCGCCGAGCGTCTTGACCACCCGCGCCACGTTCAGCCCCTTGCCGGCCGGCACGGTGCGCGACTCGACGTCTAAGCGGGTTGCGCCCAACTCAAAGCCGTCCACGCGATAGAAGGCGTCTATCACGGGGTTCAAAAGCGTGCATACTATCATGCGGCCCCTGTCTTTGCCCTTGTAATCCGTTGATATCAACCTATTTAAAACCAACTCCATTAAAATAATATTTGCCGGACAAAAAGGGTTGGAAAATACGGCGCGCCTAAAATCAAAAGTCGAAAGAATAAATTTCCATCATCGCCCCGCCATAAATTATATTAATAATTTGAACGAACGTTTGCTTATACCGACACGAATCGTCATACCATCGTAACATAAAAAAGGAGGGGCGACCTTGGCCATAGTAACCCCGGCAAAATTCAAAGGCAAAGAGGCGTTCTACGAAAAGATGCTGCGGATCTTCGTCAAAGACCCGTTGCCGCAGCAGTGGTTAAGTTTCGACCAGGCGGCGGCGGACGTCGAAAACACGAAAAAACTGGTCCACACTATCAAGGGAACCGCCGGAAACCTCGACATTGCCGATGTCTATCAGGCCGCGCTGCGGTTCGAGACGTCGCTGCGTGAAGGCGCGCCCGATAAGGAGTTGTACCAAGCTCTAATCGACGCGTGCGACGCCGTCAAAAAATCATTGCCGCCCGCATAACGGAGACGACGACGACGCTATGGACGCCACAAACAACGACGCTCCTTTCACCCTGCGGGTGCTCATTGTCGGCGAAGCCGGCGACGGGGTGCTTAGCGCCGGCGACACTTTTATGCGGACCGCCGCCGCTTCTGGCTTCCACTCGTCGGTGCACAATTGCTTCCCGCCCACCATACGCGGCGGGATATGCAGCGTGCTCGTCACCGTCTCGGACGACGATTCCGCGGCCCCCTTAAGCACATCCGCCGACTTCGTCTTCGCGCTCAGCAGGGCGTCGCTCGTCGTGCTCGGCGGCACCGACTGCGCCGGCGGCGTCGACCGCGTCAACGACGCGATCAACCGCGGTACAGATATAAGCGCGATAAACACCGGCGGCGACGGCTCGGACGACACGCAATCCTTCAAGTTGGATTTCGGCCTCTGCCCCCATATCAATACCCACCCGCAACTGAAATCCAGTTTTGTAATTGGGGTATTATCGGCGATATTGGGCATCCCCGAAAACCTTGCCCTGGGCATGATCACCGAAAAACTCAAGTCGAAAAATTTGACGGCGCAAAACGAGGAATCATTCAAGACCGGCTTCGGGTCCGCGTCGTCCGACATACTGCCGGCGCTACGCGCGGCCAATAGGCACGCCCTGCGCCTCGCCTCGGGACGCCCGGTCTCGGAGGATCAAGTCATTTTAGACGGGAACCGGGCGATAGCGCTTGGCGCGATAAGCGCCGGCTGCCGTATATACGCCTCATACCCAATCTCCCCGGCAACGCCGATAGGCACCTTCATGGCGACGTACCTACCCGCCTTCGGGGGATTCGCGTATCAGGCCGAAGACGAAATATCGGCGATAGGGGCTGTGGCGGGGGCGTGGTTTTTCGACATTCCGGCAATGACCGCGACAAGCGGCCCCGGATTGTCGCTGATGCAGGAGTTCTTGGGTTACTGCTCTATGACGGAAACTCCGGCTGTAATTGTCGACGTACAGCGGGCCGGGCCGTCTACGGGCATGCCCACCAAACACAGCCAAGACGACCTTATGGCGGTTATATTCGGCGGCCACGGGGAGGGCCAGCGGATCGTTCTGGCCGCCTCCACCATAGACGAGTGCTTCCACCTGACGATAGAGGCGTTCTACATGGCACGGCACTTCCGCTGCCCGGTGATCCTGCTGACGGACGGCGCGCTGGGAAATCTACAGATGTCATGCAAGAGACCCGATCCGTCTTTTAACATAAACGGATACCATATAACCCAGCCTCAAAACGAAGACGCGGCGGTTTCCACCGCAACGCCGCAAACCGCGCCGACGCATATCGAGGCCCGCCGCGTAACAGGGCTCGAACACGACCCTAAAGGAATGCCGAACGACACTTCGAATAACCGCGTCCGGCAACAGTACAAACGCTTCAGCAAGATGGACAAGATTGACGGGAACTGCAGTTATTTGCAAACGTTGGACATCGGCGATCTCAAACCCCCGTTGCCTAAGTCGCGATTTTCCGCCAGATTGCAGGAATCGCTTCCCAAAGCCGACCTATGCGTAATCTCATGGGGCTTCGACGCGGCAATGACGCGCGTAGCGGTGTCCGAAATGCGCAAGCGCGGCATTAAAATCGCCTGCCTCTACCCGCGCCTCCTCTTCCCGTTCGTCAACGGGCATTACATGGAGCTGCTCAACTTTTGCCCGCGCATAGCCGTGGTGGAGTCAAACTACACCGGACAATTAGCCGCTCTGATACGTATGAATACCGAAATCAACCCGATCTCCGTGAAAAAATACAACGGCGAGCCGTTTACTCCGGAAGAGATAGAGGCGGAGCTATGCGGCATTATCAATATGGAAAAATTCATATCGGATATGAGCGAAACTAATAACGACGGAGCTGCGAAAACATGAGCGACACACAGCAAAATCGTTACATGAACGGGAACAGCCCATCATGGTGCCCCGGATGCAGTTACTTCACCGTGCTCTCCGCCCTCACGGAGTGCTTCGACGAACGCGGTATCGATCCGAACGAAATATGCGTGATCTCCGGAATAGGCTGCTCGTCGCGCCTGCCCCTATTCCTGAACACGCACGGTATGCACACCCTGCACGGCAGGCCGCTGCCGGTCGCCATAGGTTCAAGGCTGGCGCGCCCCGACATCCCGGTAATCGTGGCGACGGGTGACGGCGACCTGCTCTCCATAGGCGCGGCGCACTTCGTCCACGCCGCGAGGAAAAATTTTGACATCACAGTAATATGCTTGGACAACCGCCTGTACGCCATGACCAAAAACCAAACGTCCCCCACTTCGCCGATAGGATACAAAGGATCGCTTACCCCCTACGGCAAACTAAGCGCGCCGCTCAACACCACCGAACTC
Organism: Chitinispirillales bacterium; assembly: GCA_031281485.1. Classification (GTDB taxonomy): domain Bacteria; phylum Fibrobacterota; class Chitinivibrionia; order Chitinivibrionales; family Chitinispirillaceae; genus GUT77. The sequence goes on from JAITFI010000033.1 coordinate 46,261, forward strand.
GCCATCAGCAGCGGGGCCTCCATGGTTTGCAGAAGCTGCGCCTACGACAAAGCGCACTTGAAAAAGATGATCGACGCCGCAATGAACCACCGCGGCTTTTCGCTGGTGGATGTGATAGCGCCATGCCGTACCTTCGGCGATCATGAGAAAGAGATCACCAAGCGGCTGTACGACCTGCAAACAAAGGATCATAAATTCGATGATCGGGAAAGCGCTATGCGCGCGGCGGCGCGGGTGTACGACTCGGATAGCGACGAAAACGCCGGAATTCCGGTCGGGGTGGTTTGGAAGAGGGACGATATGCTTTGCTTTGACGACCAAGTTAAGCTGGTTTTGACGGAAAATGAGGGGAAGTACTCATCAATTAACGATATTCTCGATGAATTCAGGCCCGGCCGCGGCAACGTCACCCAATAATCCGAATAATCCGTGTAAGCCGAGACCAATCAAACAACGGACCGGGGTCGACTTTCGGCTCTTTGCGCAGTCCTAAAGATACAGCCCGCTCCCCCGCTACCATGTCGTGGCCCGCGTAAACCATCTTTTTGCGGCGGCGCCCCTCAATATCCGCGCATAAGCCGTTAAGCGCCTCATATTGGGCGTCGGTGAATCCGGAGGATTCTGTGGCTACCAACTCAATACCTATTGAAAATTCGTTTACGCCGGTACGATTATCCGGCTCGGGCATGATGCTCGGTCCGGCGTGCCACGCCTTCATCTCCTCGGGAACCAAACGATAGACTTCTCCGTCACGGGCGATCAGATAGTGGGCGCTTACGCCGTAGTCGCAGAATATTTTCAGGAGGCGGGACAGACCGTACGGGTCTTCGGGTGATACGGCTGAAGCGCTCATATAGTGGATTACTATGGTATCGATAGTATTAAGGCCGGCGTCGGCGCGTTCGGCCCATAGATGTTTTTGACCGGACGACGCGATCAAAGAACCTATTGTCGCTGTGTCGACAGGGTAATCATTTTCATCGTCCAGAAGACATTCTTTGATATTCACGAATTACCTCCGTTTATAATTCATAAAAGAACCGTCCGTACCCGATCGGTCATCTCTTAAAAATACATATTATTGAGCAATAACGCAAGTAACATGAATTTTGGTCGATAGACCGTTGTAAAAAAAGATTTGCGTTGACAGATTGAAATTATCTAATTTTCAATCTATGGGCTTAAATCTAAATCAACGCCAAAGGACGGTCGTGATAACCGGCGCGTCGGATAGAATAGGCTTGGAATTAGCCAAAGAGTGCCTCGATCTGGGGTATCACGCCGTAATACACTATAGAACGTCTCCGGAGCCGGCGGCGTCCTCTTTCAACGGCGACGGGCGCGTCGCGTTTATTCAGGCCGATTTAACGGAATCCCCGGAAAAGTTCATAACCGACGTCCAAAAATTGCGGGTTCCGCCCCTTGCCGGGCTAATCAATAACGCTTCTGTATTTGAGACGGGCGATATGTCCGCCCCGGATCATTTTGACCGCGTATTGACCGTCAACACATTGGTCCCGCTCAAACTGTCCGCCGCGTTCGCAAAATCCGTTAAGAATGGCTGGATAATCAACATCACCGACGCGTATATCCATAATAAGAGCAAAAAATATCAAAATTACAGGGTGTCGAAGCTGTTCTTGGAGGAGATCACCCGCCAGCAGGCCTATCTGTACGCGCCGGCAATACGGGTGAACGCGATAGCCCCGGGAGCGATCCTGCCGGCCGCGGGCGAGGCTCGGGAATCGTTTGACAGTCTGAAAAAAAATATCCCTATGAACAGAACCGGCGATCCCGCCCACATCCGTCAGGCATTGAGGTTTTTAATCGAGAACGATTACATGACCGGCAACGTCATTCAGGTCGACGGCGGATTTGGGCTATAGTATAACTATCAAACCTCAAAACTCGACTTTTCAGGCAAAATACTCTCAAAAGCGTCTTTTATGTTCCCCATAACACGCTCGTAATTGCGAATGTACACGTTGTCGTTTAGGCAGACGAGTTTGTAGGTTTGATTTCTTACTGCGGTAACCGCTTGCCTTGATTTCAGGATCAATGGAAACATCTTCGTATCGTTGTAGGTGTTGTAGGGCTCAAAATTGCCTTTACATACCTGCCATGTTCTAAAAAGTTCCGGCGTCAGGTCCTTTGACGAGCGGAATCTGTGCGCGGACGCTTCGGTCAATTCGTCTTTTGCGGTTATCCAAAGCTCTTCAAAAGTACTCTTCAGAAATGGTTGCGCGTTGTGATGCGTTCGCAGCAACATAAACTTTTTACATGGTTTAAAGAGATAGTTCAGGTATCCCTTTTTTCCATAATCTTTGTTGTACCATTTATCGGCGAATTTGGTCATTACCTCTTTTTTGTCAAAGTGTTTATTTATAATCCTCAAATTGTTTTTCAGCATTTGAGACCATTGCGACATATCCGAATTGAAGCGAAAAGCGGCGATATCGCACGGCAAGCCGTTTTTGAAAAAACGCTCTTGGCCCACCGTATTGGTAATGAAGAAATCATCGTTAAAATAAACAAAATGTTCCGACAATCCCGGTATCTTATGCAAATAATACTCAAGCACGTTGGAATTGAAGCACGGTAAAAATTGTTCCGGTATATAATCTTTGTGGTTGACCGGATATAGTTTTGGATTGGAGAGATTGAGCCACTCCGGCTTTTGTCCGCAAGTGACAAAATGTATCTTGCGCACCCACGGCGCGAACTTTTCCACGCCGCGGAACCAATATTTCAGGAAGCCGTAATCCCTGAAACGCGCCTCAGACACTTCATTTTTGGAGTTGTTGATTTTACCGGCATACTTGGTAAACTCAATTTTCCACGCAGGATCGTTCATGTCGACCCATGTGACCACTATGTCCACTTCCGTATCCATAGGTATCCCTTCCGTTTAAGATTCAATCTTTCGCCTCATCCGTTGGGATTTTCAATTTGCCCAACAAACGCATTTGCGTCAATACCCTTAATAACTCCCGCAAAACTTTAGATTTCGTCTCAGAAATTTTCATCGGTTTACGGCTTTCACTTCTGTCGTACATAACGTAGAAACCGTATTTTACGGCGTCTGTTTTGTCTTGTGCCGGCAACGCATCCGCCGCGATCAACGAAAACGCCTCGTCGGCGGTTTTCGGTTTGTAGCAAACGTTTAAATAATTATAAAACGCGGCGCACAGCAGTATTGTCGGTTTTCCCCAATAGCAAGCTTCAAGCCCGATAGTAGAACCGAAAACCAGTACCTTTTCTACGTTTTCCATGAGCGAATATGAACTTATTTCATCATTGGCCTTAATAATAGTCACATTTTTATACATATCGCCCAATTCCAAAAGAGACGTATGGTATTTGTACTTTACATCTTTGAGATTTGGGTGTACCCTTAGATAGAAATGAAAATTGGCGTCATTTTTAAAACGCTCTAAAATTTCGGCAATACCGCGCGGCTGCGAATCGAATAGTTGGTCGTCGTCATACTCCGGGCCAATAGAGGCAAATTCGTCTTCCGAACTTGTAAAAATAGCCATATTCCTCTTTGACTTATCAAATCCGTCCGGTAACGCGCCGTATTTTTGTGCCCGCGTATATATTCTATCGCCAGCGTAAATTGATGCTTTTCTATTCGCGAAAAATGACTCGCCTATAGCCAATTTCTTATCATCGGTCAATTTTGAGTCGTCCCATACTCTCTTTATTGAATCGCAAAGATATTTTATATCATGCGGAAGTACGTTTTCAAAAAACATATAACTGAAAAGTCGATTTTTCTTGTCTCTTCTTACATTTTCATACGTTCTTACGGGATATCCAAGACTTTTAGGCAAATCGAAAAAAGGTCTGGTATCAAAATGGCGTCCGTTGAATAGATGTACCATATCCGGGCGTACTTTTTCCAATATGTTGCTCAACACTTCCGCCGCGATACATTCTGCTTTAAGGTAACGGTTAAAATAATCTCTGAACTCATTGTTCATATTCGGGTACAAATTCCGTGTCCACGTAACGTATGTGGAAAAAGCCCCATAGCCTATTTTAACGTTTTTGTAGGTTAATTTTTTTATTTCTTTAACGGAATTATACTCAAACGTCAGCGATTCTACCGCCGATTTACTCTCAGGCGAATAAAAATCGGAGTAATACAGTACTTCAGTATTTTTGGGTAACTGACGGAAGAGGGTTTTTCTGTAACTCTTGCACCACGCGCAAATAAGCCATGACTCCCTTAGATTTGAGTTGCAAATCTTTATGGTAGAGTCACATACCACTATCTTTACGGTATCACCGCGTGCGACGACAAGATCGGCAACATCCAACAAGGCGTGGTTATACCACATTCCCAGCGGATCACATAATTGTATAAGATGCGTCATATTGCTCCTCTTTCTGTAAAGTTAATTTTTACCAAAAAAATGAACAACTCAAACCATAGACGCCTCATCGGCATATCTCTTCTTTTACCGGTATTTTTATACCGTTGAGTAAACGCGCATGATTCAGAGCTATCAAGACTTCCCTAAAAAAGTCAAACCGGCTAACTTTGTATTTAAAATCCTGATTCCGATCGTACATACTATAGAATCCGTACTTCAAGGCGTCGGCCCTGCCCTTTGCCGGCAAGCCGTTTGCCATTATTAACGAAAATGCCTCTTCGGCGTCTTTAGGTTTGTAGCATATATCCAGATAATTATAAAACGCCGCACATAGAAGTATAACCGGTTTACCCCAATAAGATGCCTCTACCCCTATTGTCGAACCGAAAACAATCACTTTTTCCACATTCTCCATTAACGAATACGAACTTATTTCATCATTGGCCTGAATCACCGTCACATTTGGGTATACATCGCAATATCCGAGCAATGATAGGTGGTACCGATACTTTATCTTTTTAAGATTGGGATGTATTCTTACATAAAAATGAATGTTCGTATCGTTCTTAAAATGTTCAAGAATCTCGGCGATGCCGCGCTGTTGCGAGGCGAATATTTGGTCATCGTCGTATTCGTTGTCAATAGAGGCAAACTCATCTTCCGAACTTGTGAAGATGGCGATATTTCTCTTAGATTCGTCAAACCCTTCCGGCATCATGCCGTATCTTTGGTTCCGCGTATAAACCTTATCCCCGGCGAAAAGCGACGCTTTCCTATTGTTGAAAAATGATTCGCCGATAGTCTTTTTCTCATCCTCGGTTAGGTTTGCGTCGTTCCACGTTCCTCTTATTATGTCGCAAATAGACTTTATGTTATGAGGGAGGGCATTTTCAAAAAAGATAAAGTTTTTACGTTTGCTTTTGCCTATTTTAAGATTTTCATAGCATTTCGTCGAATATCCCAAACTCCTTGAAAACTCAAAGACAGGCCTCGTCTCAAAGTGGCGTCCGTTATAGAGTGATACCAATTCCGGGTGAACCTTATCGAGTACACCGGCCAAAACCTCTATCAATACACATTCGGCTTTAAGATATCTATCGAAATAGCTCCTAAACTCATCGTTTATGTCCGGATACAAATTGCGGGTAAGCGTGACATACGACGAGAACGCGCCGTAACCTATTTTTACATTTTTGTAGAGTAGTTTCTTGATCGCCGCAACGGAATCGTAATCGAATTTGAGCGATTCAACGACTGATTTTTTCTCCGGCGTATAGAAATCTCCGTAGTGTAATATTTCAGTGTTTTTCGGCAGACGGCTAAACTGATTTTTTCTGTAGCGTCCGCACCACGCGCATACAATTTGTTCAGCCTTTGGATTGGATTTGCAGATATTTACCGTAGAATCGCACACCAATATTTTGACCGTATCGCCGCGCGAACACGATTGTTCGGCCAAACTCAGCATAAAGGCGTTGTCTCGCATATAATACGGGTGAGAAAAGTGTATAAGATGCGTCATAATATTATCCTTTCGTAATCATTTCTTCAATTAACGGTACGCCTCCCAAAATATCATAGGCGGCCTTTTTGCCCAAAACGTCCTCATACCTCTTTGTCGAAAGCCCGCCTGACGGACGGATCGATTTTATATTGTCAGGGGTAAACAACTCCCCCTTTTTCATACTTTTCACCACATATAGCGAACGCCGAAACCTCAGCGACGGAATCTCGGCCTCGGTAGATCCATAAAATACATTACCGCGAGACCGATACGCAATATTTATTTCAAAAATTAGTTTTTTCATCTCATCCGGTTCCACAGAAAACACGCTGTCCACCCCGCCGTCAGCCCTCGAAATCGTGAAGTGCTTTTCAATAACCATAGCCCCCAACGCCACGGCGGCCACCGACACAGACGTTCCGAGCGTATGGTCGGATAGCCCGATAACACATTCCGGGAACCGCATTTGCATATCGCTGATCGTAAGCAAATTGGTGTTTTCAGGCGCGGCCGGGTAGGTACTGGTACATTTCAGAAGAACAACTTCCGGACAACCGTTGCAATGCAACACATCCACGCTCTCTTTTAACTCTTCAAAACCTATCATTCCGGTAGACATTATGACAGGCTTCCCTGTTTTGGCGACATACTTCAAAAGCGGCAGGTCGTAGTTCTCAAAACTCGCGATTTTATAGACAGAGACACCCAAATCCTCCAGAAAATCAACCGCTGAAAAATCAAACGGCGTGCTGAACCCCATAATCCCAGACTCGGCGCATTTATCAAAGATCGGCTTGCTCCAATCCCACGGGGTATACGCTTTTTTGTATAACGAGTACAATGTATCGCCTTTCCAAAGGCTGTCTTTGTCCTTAATCAAAAATTCGTCCCTGTCGGAATCTATCGTTATGGTATCCGGCGTATACGTCTGTATTTTAAGCGCGTCAACGCCGGTCTTAGCGGCTTCATCGACAAGCGATAATGCGCGCCCAAGGCTTTGGTTATGATTGCCGCTCATCTCGGCAATGACAAAGGGTTTTGACAGTTCTTTAAACATTACACGCCGTCCTTGCCGTCAATAGTATCACATTCGCCATTGATTCTTTTTATGGGATGAATCGTAATGTCATTCCTGATATTTATCCTTCCTTTACCTTTTTGCCACTCGTTTTTCAATAAACCAAACAAGCGCAAGCCTATTCTCTTCTCTCCATTCACGATATGCGAACGCAAAAAGCCCTCTTCGGTAAACAACAACATTTTATGTATATTCAGGCTTTTGAGATTGCCGTCAAAAACCTCGGTATAAATCTTCTCAAGCCCGAGAGTATCAAAAGAATAGTCTATCAAAGCGGCCAAACTTTTAGCCATAAGCCCTTTTTCGTTGATGTTTCGCGTTTTATAGAATCCAAGTTCCGCGCTTTTGTGCCTTTTGTCTATTTTTTTCAGATTCACGGCCCCGAACGGACAAGTATGCTCATCGACAATTACGAGGCAAATCTGGCTTTGATCGGCTTTCAGCCGCTCAATCCACGCAAGATGCTCCGCCTCGCTTATTACGCCTTCCGTAAACATCCATTCGCGAATAAATTCCTCATTACGGATATTCAGCACCCGTAATTGCGCGGTTCTATCCAAATCGGTTAACGGGATAAGCTCATATATTTTCGACATAAAGAAAATCCTTCTTATAATCATTCAAATCGACAGCCGAATCATGCTTCGCCTCATTGGTTATCATGGCGCCGTCCGGAACCGTTTTCAATAACTCTTTGAGCGGAAAAGTCCCGTCGCCGTAGTGTAAATGCATATCACACTCGCTCGCGAAATCGCCGTCCGTCAGATGGTATATACGCGGATTCAGCGCCGAGAACTCCCTGATATACCCTAACGGCTCCTTTTTCATCGAATTCGCGGCGCATATCGCGTGGCCGAAATCGAGACAAAAGCCGGCTCGCAGCTCGCTCATTATATATCCGACATCTTCAGGCGTAAAACCCAAACACCGCTCCCCGTTCAACCCTTTCATCGGCTTATTTTCAATCAAACATCTGGCATCGGCAAAAGGGCGGAGCTGGCTTATCGTTTCCTCAATTTTGCCGTTGACTCCGGAATGAAAAATTATGCGCTCGGCCTTGAGCGCGTCGGCAAACCTTAACGTCTCACGCAGCTTCACCTTATTATTCTCACGCTCTTCCGGCAGAGAAAGATTCATGCCGGCGAACGAGTGCGGCGCGTGTATGACCATTGGAATCGAAAAGCGCTTCCAATACTCAATAGTATCATCAAAACTGCCTAACAGTACAAATAACTCTATGTACTGAAAATACCCGTCGTTGTAAAAAGAGAGGATATCTTCGGTATAATTAATATTTATACTGCCGAGCTTCAGGCCGAACCGCATAGTCAATTAAGCCTCTTGAACCCGCTTTGGCAAACCGGGCCTTTCAGCAACTTCGCGCTTGTATTCTCATCTATTGATTTCTTAATCAGCGAAAACACCTCTTCAACAACGCCAAGATACTGCCGTACGACATCCTCTGTGTGGGCGAAACAGCAATAGAAAGAGTTCGTAGCAAGATACCCGCGCCCGAGCATCTCTTGAATAAACAAGGTTTTGAGAACAAGCGGGTCTTTGTCCTGAAAATCAAAGTGGCTCAACGGGTAGATAGACCCGATATGGATGGACAGCCCGGTCTTCTTCGCTATGGTATTCCAACCGTCCTGAACTATCTTTCCGATCTTTACAAGATGTTCCTGAACTTTATCCCGTTCCATTTTATCTATTGTGGCCAACGCCGCCGCCGGGCCGATGCGTTCGGTCCAGTACGTGCTGCTGATAAACGAATCCTGCGCGGCGTCCATGTACTTCTTCTTTCCGATAACGGCCGCCATCGGGTACCCGTTGCTCATGCCTTTGGCGAAGACGGCGATATCCGGTTTGATATTGTACAAAAGGTGCGCGCCCCCGAGGTTGAGGCGCCATCCGGCGGTAACCTCGTCAATGATAAGGGCTATCCCGTTTTTGCCGGTTTCGGTATGAACGCACTCCCAGAAACCCTCTTCCGGCTCGATATTTCTAATAGGCTCCATCACAACCGCGGCAATCTTATCTTTGTATTTAAGCAGCAAATCCTGAAATTCGGCCTTGTTGTTAAAATTGAACGGGAACGACGTATCTTTCAGATGCCGCGGCACCCCGGCCGGCTTAAGCCCGGGGAGCAACTGCCCGTCCAACGCCGAGTCGCTGGAAAGGTTCGCCGCTATGTACCAGTCGTGCCACCCGTGATAGCCGCAGAAAAGGACGACGTCCCTGCCGGTGGCCGCGCGGGCAATTCGCACGGCGACCATCATCGCCTCCCCCCCACTGCGGGCAAAACGCGCCATATCCGCCCACGGATGGATGGCGATCAGCCTCTCGGCGAGCGCGACCTCTTCCGGCGTGTTCAGGGTCGTCATGCTGCCGGCGTCTATAACCGCTTTAACGGCGCCGTCAATCTCATCATCGGCGTAACCTATCGTGTTCGCGCCGATACCCATGTAGCTCGCGTCAACATACTCCTTGTCGTCCAAATCCCAAACACGGCACCCCTTGGCCTTTTTATAGTACGCCGGCCAGTAATCCGGCAAAAACTGCTCCGGCCGCTTGCTTAAAAGCTGAGTCCCGCCGGGAATAATCTTCTTAGCCCGTACGTACAATTCCTGAGATTTACCCATTTTTACGCCCCTTTGATCAATTTATATTTCAATTCGGCCATCTCCCAATCGTCTACGGTATCAATATCCTGAACCTCACGCTCATCCATAATATACGCCATTGTCTTGGCGGGAACAAGCGTCTTTTCCGTAATAAGCGCGGCCGTCTTTATAATATAAAACATTCCCGCGTCAAAATATTTCGGTACGAGATCCTGAGAGCGGATCTGCTGGGCCGCCCTATCATTGGGGATAAGGATGCCGTTTTCTATCTTCATTGCCCACTCAACCGGAACCGGAAACCTGCACACCGGCTGCAACGCGTCGTTATCCGAGGCGGCCAATTGATTATACGCGTTTTGCAACGTTTGCCCCGACAGGAACGGGACGCACGGATATACGCAACATACGGTATCGAACTCCCGTCCGGTCTTTTGGTAGTTGGCAACCACCTCCTCCAAAACATCAAATGTGGAGGCGAAGTCGTCCGCCGTCTTTTCGGAACGCATAAACGGTACGCAAGCGCCACCGTCTTTGGCGACTTTCGCGATCTCATCGCTGTCCGTCGATACCATAATCTCCGAAAAAATCCCGGCGTTCTGACACGCGCCTATCGCGTAGTGCAACATGGGTTTACCGAAAAACTCCTTAATATTTTTTTTCGGTATCCGCTTGGAACCGCCCCTGGCGGTGATAATAGCTATGGCGTTTTTCATAAAAACCCCCTATCTTCGCCAATTAAACGGCAATATAATATTTTCATCGCCAACCGCAAACCCTTCAAAAACATCATACGGAATATCTACCGTCTTAATCATTTCGCAACTATCAACATTGCTTTTCAAATTATCAAGCGAATCAACGCCTATAACTATATACGAAATATCAGGATTATGATGGGCAAACGCCAAACACAACGCGGCGATATTTATTGAATGAGCCTCGGCAAGCCGGTTTATTTCCGTCAATTTGCTTTTTACGGAATCAAAACCGGCGTCAAGTTTTTCCGGAGCCATAAAAAACAACCCCTGCAAGAAAATAGACCGGACGTGGATGTCAATTCCGCGGGCTTTTAATTCCGGAAATAGGTAGGCAAACCGCTGATCGAATATACTGTACGGAATCTGAACGATATCGCACGGAACGCTATTTTTCAGGATATATTCGGCCTCGGAGGGATAATACAGCGAAAAACCGATACGCTCTGACTTGCCGGACTCCTTAATTTTTACGAAATCGTCGATATAGTCGCGGCGCTCGCAAAAAATGGAATAGTTATGGAATAAATATCCGTATATACGCTCGATTTTTAACTGCGACAGCGAAGCGTCTATACGTTGCAACGGACGGATTTCCGTGTTTGCCGGATATTTTGTTATTATCCGAAATTCTTCGCCGATTTTCGCCATAGCCTCGCCCAACACCGACTCGCTGTCGCCGTAAGCGCCGGCTGTATCAAGCATATCGATGCCGCTGTCGCCGGCGAATTTCAGTATCCGAGAGACTTCGTCTGCCGGTACTTTTCCGCGCGCGTTATTTATGCCGTAATCCAGTCCAAACTGGACGGTGCCTAAACATAGTTTCATAGGTTTTCAAATCCATTCAAAAAAATATCTTTCATGTTCACGCCGCCGTATCCATATATTTATGTTATTGCGGAAATAATAGTCTTTTCAACATACTCCACATCCTCGTCCGACATCATCGGAAATAACGGAATACTCAAACAATTACGGTAATACGATTCTGTCACTGGATACTCTTTCGGGCGATACTCTCCGTACTTACCGACATAATAGGGTTGGCTGTTCACCGGAATATAGTGCACCTGCGTGCCGATCCCCTTTTGCCTCAACTCTTCCATAACCTGTTTTCTGGATTTCCCGATCTTATCGAAATCCAACTGCAACACATAGAGATGAAAGCAACTGTCAACGCCGTTTTTTTCATACGGAACAGTAATATTAGGTTTATCAGAAAAAGCGTCATTGTACATACTTACTATCTCTCTGCGCCGTTTTTTGAACGAATCCAGCTTAGACATCTGGCTACTGCCCAAAGCCGCCTGAATATCGGTCATGCGGTTGTTGCCGCCAAGCATTTGCACCTCATAGTACCACGGCCCCGGATTTTTGCTTAACTCTTGTTCGTCTTTAGTAATGCCGATTGTGCGCAATTTTAAGAGTCTTTTGTACAAGACGTCATTATTGGTCGTGATAGCGCCGCCTTCTCCGGATGTAATTGTCTTTACCGGATGAAATGAAAATATCGTCATGTCCGACTTGTGACAGCAACCCACCGCTTTACCGTCGGCATATTTTGAACCTATGGCATGGGCTGCGTCTTCAATAATAAACAGCTTGTGTCTTTCGGCGATTTCCTTTATCGCGTCAATATCAACCGCCTGTCCGGCAAAATCGACCGGTATGATCACTCTTGTTCTCGGCGTTATCCCTTTCTCTATCTCATGCGGCGAGATATTATACGTTTGAGCGTCTATATCGGCGAATACCGGAACCAACCCGTTGGTGATCAGGCAATTCGCGGACGCGACAAACGTAATAGGCGTTGTAATGCCTTCCGATCCTTCGCCGATTTCAAGCGCCGACACGGCTATGTGCAACGCCTGCGTGGCGTTTGACACGACGACGCAGTGCTTCGCCCCAACGGCTGATTTTATCGAATTTTCAAATCCCTCAATCCGGGGCCCCTGCGTCAGGTAACCGGAGCGCAACACGCTTTCAACCGCTTTTATATCGGCCTCGTCAATCCATTGCCTGCCGTATGGAATAAATTCGGCCATCAAATGTTCCCTACTTTTTCTTTATTTTGTTCTATCCACCGACGCAACTCATCAACTGTCATCCATTCCGTATTGTTGTCGGATGAGTATGAAAATCCTTCCGGAACAAGCGTGCCTTGTTTTATTCTGTTCATGTCATTGCTCCACCCATGAATTTGCGGCAGTATCTTGAAATGTTCCTCATATTCATAAGTATACGGGGCGTCCTCGACGCCTATCATCTGTTCGTGCAGCTTCTCCCCCGGGCGTATGCCAACAATCTTTTGTTTCGCGGTCTCCGATACGGCGCGGGCTATGTCGGTTATGTTCATCGACGGTATCTTTTTCACATATATCTCACCGCCTTCGGTGTCGTCGAAAGTGTGCCAGACGAGTTCGACCGCTTGTTCCAAAGAGATCATGAACCGCGTCATGCGCTCGTCGGTCACGGTAAGTTCGCCGCTCTTCGCTTGTTCTATGAAAAACGGTATGACCGAGCCTCTGGACCCCATCACATTCCCGTACCGCACTATCGCGAAGCGCGTATCCTTGCCTCCGGCGTAAGAATTACCGGCGATAAAGAGTTTATCGCTGCATAGTTTAGTAGCGCCGTAGAGGTTTACGGGCTGGCTGGCCTTGTCAGTGCTGAGGGCCACGCACCGCTTGACGCCCTTGTCGATACAAGCGTCAATCACGTTAACGGCGCCGTTTACGTTGGTCTTGACGCATTCGAACGGATTGTATTCGGCGGTCGGGACGATTTTTGTGGCGGCGGCGTGAACCACATAGTCAACGCCGTCAAGGGCGCGGTAGAGGCGCTCCCTATCGCGGACGTCTCCGATGAAAAACCTGATTCTGTCGTCGTCCTGAAATTTTTTGGCCATCTCCCATTGCTTCATCTCATCGCGGGAATAGATGATCAACTTCTTCGGGTTGTACTTTTCCAGGGTCATGGGCGCGAAAGTATTTCCAAACGACCCCGTCCCGCCGGTAATTAATATTGTTGAGCCGGATAGCATTTTGATCCCCTACTATTGTGTGTTTATTATACGACACGTCACTGAAATATAATTCATACCGCCCCACGGAACCGTATCGGCCGCGCGCCTGTCACTGCGTAATCTTGGCGCCTACGACCCAAGCGTCCTTGTACCCAAATTTTCTGACCCCCGGCAGCGCCGCTTCCGCCTCGGCCCTGGTCTTGAAATCGCCCACGTAGAGCTTGTACAGCGACTGGTCGGACGCCATGAAGACCTGCTGCTTCATCACATTCTCGGCGTTCACCTTCTCACGGCGCGCCATATCTACCTGGCTTGACGCCAGTATTTGGATGCGGAAGCGCGGTTCGGAGGCGGCGCCGCCCCTCTCCGGCGCTGGGCTTACCGCCGGCACCACCTCGAGGACCGGCAGGTCGTTTGCCGAGAGGGCGATCTCCCGCCCGCGGTTCAGCGTGTCCAGAAAGGTCTGGCCGTCGCTAACCGTGTAACGCTCGCGCGGGTCGACGGCGTCGGGACGCGGCTCGGCAGCGGACGGCCCCGACCTCGCGGCTTTGTTGGTGCAACCCGCGGACAAAAGCAAGATTTGGGCCGCTATGGCCGATAATAACAGCGCGAACAGACTTTTTTTCATGATTTTGTTCCTGTGCATACGGTATATTTATTGATATTGGTACGGATTTTGCCGCCTTTTCGGCTAACCCGTACCTCACTGTAATATAAATATACACAATCTACATGGGCAGAGTCAATGGATTTAACGGCAAAATATCAATTCAACGTTTTAAAGGGGTAATAACATCTTACGTAAAGAGCGTTATGAACGTACAAGGCGCTTTCGCGGGCGGCGGGCTTTTGAGGTCAGCGGCAATAGGCGGTTTGGGCTGGGATATGTTATCCGCGTCGTTTTGCTCATTGCCGCCGCGGTGCTTCTGACCTGGTACGCCAAGCTAGGCGTCAACAATCCCTTTGCGGTCGTCAGGTCTATCCGCGTATACGGGGACGGGGGCGGCTGCGCGGTCGCCGCCGTCGCCGCCGAGTTCCGGAAGGACACGGTCGTCGTCAGCAAGATCTCGGTTTCGGACACCTCGCTTAGCGCCCTGCCGGCCGCCGACTCCTCCGGGGCCGCGGTCTGGAAGGAGGTCCGCCCCTTCGCCGACAGCGTCAGGGCTATACTGCTGACCTACGGCAGGATGACCGCCCTGATATGCGACACCGCGCTCTTCGCCCCGATACGCGGCGGCAGCAACGGCGTTTCGGCGCAATTCTACGAAAAGCTGGATATATTGGTCGTCCCACCCCTGAACGACGAGGAGCTTTTGGGGACGCGCAACCGCTTCCGCCCGCGCTTCGTGGTCGCGGCGCCGCCCTGCGCAAACGCGCCGGCTAAGAATATTCTATGCGCCCCGGCCCCGTCGGGCAAAACCGGGCGGTGGCGCTACGATTTCACCATAAAAAGCGGAAAACTAGAGGTTAAAAGCAATCATTAAACATTGACTTTATCTATCCTATACTGTATAATCATTATTAATTGAACGTCCGGCCGCAATAATCTTTGCAAGCGCGAGCGGCGGATATTATATATATTTATGGTGTTGATGGGGACTAAAACAAAGGACTATAGCCATGATGAACATCCAAGAGTTGCTGAAAAAGATGATCGACATGCGGGCCTCCGACCTGCATCTCACGAACAACTCCCCCCCGCTCTACCGGGTCGACGGCCGTTTGGTTCCGTTCTCCGCGGAGAGGCTGACGCCGGACGAGGTTCAAAAACTGTCGTACAGCATCATGAACGAGGTTCAAAGGAAGTCTTTTGAAAATAACAAAGAGGTGGACTTCTCCTTCGGCATTCAAAATCTTGCCCGTTTTCGCGCCAACGTCTTCTTGCAGAGAGGGTGCTGCACGGCGGCGATCCGCCAGATCCCATTCCTCATCAAGTCGATTGACGAACTCGGCATGCCGCCTGTGGTCAAGTACCTCACCGAACGCCCGAACGGCTTGGTGCTGGTTACCGGCCCCACCGGCAGCGGCAAGAGCACGACGCTCGCCGCTATGGTCGACAAGATCAACTCCGAACACGAGGGGCACATCCTGACAGTGGAGGACCCGATAGAGTTCGTGCACCAGCACAAGAAGTGCATCATAAACCAACGCGAGGTGAATCAAGACACAAAGAGCTTCGCGTCGGCCCTGCGGGTGGCGCTGAGGCAAGACCCCGACGTGGTGCTCATCGGCGAAATGCGCGACCTTGAGACGATTCAAGCCGCCCTGAGCATAGCCGAGACGGGCCACCTGACGCTGGCCACCCTGCACACAAACTCGGCCGCCCAAACGATCAACCGAATCATCGACGTCTTCCCCGCCGACATGAAAGAAACGGTGCGGGCGCAGCTCTCCATGGTGCTCGAAGGCATCATAAGCCAAGCGCTCCTCCCCAGAGTAGGCGGAGGCCGCGTAATGGCCTGCGAGATCATGGTAGCCACAATGGCCGTCCGCTCAATGATCCGCGAAGACAAAGTGCACCAACTCCAAGGCATAATAGAAATCGGCCAGCAATACGGCATGCAAACCATGAACAGCCAATTAGCCATGCTGTTCAACAGGCGCCTGATATCCAAAAAAGACGCCTTCGGAAGAAGCCCCGACCCGGACAGTTTGAAGAAGCTGATAGGGGAACCGTGATGTCGTAATATGTACTACGAGAATGTTGACCATACACTCCGACCACCCCGCCGCGAAACAATCGGCGGGAATCCATTTATCCGCAATGCCGGTCTTCAATCATACACATAAACACACCTTAATTTGAGCGTTTTTTGCCAAGACGCGCTCCTTACTGTAACAATGTACATACCTTGCGGTAAACCACCAAGCGGTATGTAATGATTTCCGGGAGTAAATTTCAGCGAACGGATCACGTTGCCTTTAATATTAAATACCTCAACCGACGCGTTATCAATAGTGTTCAATTTTATTACGTTTTTAACCGCCCATAGCGCGTTACCGCTACGTTGCGCGTAGGAGTTTGGCAAGACGTTGGTCGATGGGCATGATACGGTGCCACCGGTGCCAATACCCTGAATTTTAACAAGTTCTCTTACGTCTATCTCAACGTAATCGCGGACATCGCTTTGCGACCGTCTTTAATCGTTTCTACAAGATAAGCGCCCGTCGGAATTTTGCGCAGAGAGAAACTCGCGCCGCCGGTTGATTTGAAAGCGGCCACTGTTTTACCGGTCAGATTGACCATCCTTATCTGTACCTTAGTTTCGGGCGGCGCGTTCACGTTCAGCGTCTTGCCGGTTATAGTAAGCGTCGGCGTCGACTTCGGCCTTGCTTTCGACGCGCCGGTCATATCACAAATCTTGGTTGAGTGGCCTCCTAACTCTTGGATTCCGGCTACGAACTGTGGGTCGGAAAAGGCGGGAGGGTTGCTTTTACGGTCATAATAATAAATCCTCTCGCCAATAGAAGGATTCCACTGAATATCCCACAGCACTGGACACATATCGCGCGTGTATATCGCGTCCGCCACCGCAAGCGTATATTTGCGGATCTCTTCGGCGCCTCTATCTACCTTGCTCGCAAAACCGTATTCGCCCACAATAACAGGAATACCTTTGTTCACAAAATTCGTCTTCAATTTGTCCATATTACGCCTCAATTCATCGCGATCCGCCGCAGTTCCCCAAGTCGTGAGCATTGTAGCCCAATTTTCGTCATGCTCCAAGTGGGTAAACCCGAACGGGTCATAGTAGTGTACGGACACCGCGCAACGGCTTTTGGGATCGGTAGGCAATTTGAACATTTGATCGCTAGTGCGGTCAATGTTTGTGTCATATCCGGCGATAAGCAGATGGCGATCCCCGTTGTTACCGCCGGAGGCGCGAACGATATCGACAAATTTCTGATTTATCGCGTTCAACAACCCATACGCCCTTGCCTTGCCGGTTGTCCCGTTTTGGTACATATCTGTCCATACATCCAACCAAACGCCTTCCTCATTCATAGATTCAAGTATGAGATAGTCGCTCTTGTCTTTAAACTTGGCGCTTACTTGTTCCCAAATGCGAGTGTATTTTCTCATGCACTCCGCTGAATCGGCGGGGAATCTTTCTTTTATCCAATTTTGATGGTGTATGTTGACAATAGCATACATACCGTCCTCTAGTACCCAATTAACCACCTCTTCAACGCGGTCAAGCAGCACTGTGCTTATTGTGTACGTTCCGCCGTTGTTATTACCGGTCATCAAATTCGTCCATCTCACGGGAATGCGAACCGTTTTAAAACCGGCGCTTGCGTAGCCGTCTATCATGGCTTTAGTGATTTTAGGGCTACCCCACGCGGTTTCGTAATTACTTTCGCTCGAGCCTTCTGAGTCAAATGTGTTGCCCAGATTAATCCCAAGTCCCATATCCTTAACGAGCGCCATCGTTGTTATGTCCCGCATATCGGCGGAATACGCGCCGGAAGACAATGCCGCGACACACAATGCCGCTGTCATTGCAGCGGTGATGATACTTTGATTTTTAGACATACGCCAATCTCCATTAATTTAATTGTTTTAAAGAATCGTTTTTGAAAGCAAGCGCTCTCCGCTTATCTCACCACAAACTTCACATCCCGCATTCCGCGCGCTTTGGCGAAGTACACGCCGTCGGGCAAAGATAGATTAACCGTATGCGTTGCGCCGGATATATTGATACTCGCCTCTTTGCCGCCTTTAATGTTGTAAATCTCAACAACGGTAGGCGAGGCCGCCGTTATAAACAACGTTTTTCCACGCACGTTTATAGAGAAAGGTTTACGGACGTGAGTACCGCCTAGGTTCGCGACGGAAGTCGGCGTTTCCGGTAGAATTTCAATGGTGCCGCAGGATACCGGCGTGGCCGGGGTTACGTTGACGCCGCCGCATTCAAGACTGTTCAGTACGACTTCTCTTACGCCGGGATTGTATAGTTGATTGGTGCCGTTAGGAGAACTCCATCCCGATACTGCGTCAACCGAACCGCTGATGTGAAACGTCGCCGCTCCCGCCGTACCCCCGTTAGCCCCGCAACTCACATTCGGTCTTGGGACGCTGCTACCCGCAACGTAACTCGCGTTGAGGTTATCTACGTTGCACGTTACGTTGATGTCGGTGTTGCCGCCGCTTGTACCTAGTGTTCCTACAAACGTCGTAACGCTTTGGGCAGGCAGGGAGGCGGAAAATTTCCCGCCGCTCACGGCAATCGTGCCGGTGGCCTTTGCCATGTTTTCCGTCCCGGATGTTCGCCAAGACTCCACGCTGCCTGTCGCCGCGCCTCCGCTTACGGTAAAATTCATGCTTGAGGCGGAGGTCTTCTTGTTGACCGCCACGATAACAACCTTGTTTCCGCTCTTATAGGCGGATACGAAGACGTTCGTTTCCGGGGTTTTAGTGGCGTCGATTCTCACGTATCCGGGGCGGACGAATTTTGAAAAGTGGGCCATCATATAACCGCGCTTGCTTATGGTGCCGTCTTCTTTAAGCGGGCTGTATGACCTGCGGATGTACCACCACACATACATTTGGAACTCCGCTTCAACCATTGCGTTGTGCACGTGTTGCGCCACGTCTAAGGCTTCGGGCCACTTGTCGGCGCTGTTGGCCTCACTATTGGGGACATACACCTCCGTCATCCAAAGTTCTTTCCCCGCGCCCTTAGTTTTGAAAAGCGGGTAGGGGAATTGGCTGACCTGCGTACCGTATAAGTGCGCTCCGAGAATATCCATATTGGCGAGCGCCTGCGCATCGTTTAATATAGGGTCGGACATGCTTTTAACATATTGAAAGGATTCCGGCGCGATAATCTTGCATTTGATGGCGCTCGCGTTGTTCTTCAAAAAATTGACGATTTCGGTCGGCGTCCAATAGAGCCAGCCCGCATCGTAATCGGGTTCGTTCTGTATGGAGATGGCGGATAATTCCACACCGTTGTTTTTCATAAAAGTGACGAAATCATCGAGATGTTTCGCGTAATCGGCGTATTTATTAGCGCGCAGGCGATACGTGGTATTTCCGTTGGCTCCGCCGCAATTGCTGACGCAGTTATAAGTTTCTTTCATATCGCTGGGAGGGTTCCACGGCGAAGCGAAAACTATATGCCCGCGTTCGGAAGCGAACTTGGCGGTGGCGACCTCTCTTGTCCAGTTATTTTTGTTTTCGTCCACGTGAATCCTTAATACCGTAAATCCTAATTGGTTATTCCC
>JAITFI010000034.1 GCA_031281485.1 Chitinispirillales bacterium
TCCGGCTCAAAGTCAAGCGGAATGAAATCGACTGTCGTGTCCTTATCAACGATGATCCTCGTGTAGTCGTAGGCCACCGTCAGCTTCAAGCTTCCCTCAATCTTGAGTTTGGGCGGCTCGTTGCCCAGAAGCCTCTGCGCCCATGGCGGGTAGTGCACGGCGAGCTCCCATTGCAGCTTAGGCGCGGGCGGTTCGCCCAACTCCTTTTTCGCCTGCTCCGTCAGCTTGTTGTACCACTCCTCGTAGAACGAGTGCAGCCTGCTGTCGTTTATGTAGTCGTTGAGTTCCCCGTAGTGGTAACTCTGAACGGAGTTTCCGTCCTTGTCCTGCCGTAAATATGTGAGCTGGCGTTTCTCGAAGTCTATAGCCATAGTGTCCGCGAACATCGTGCCGTTGTTTTTAAGTATGGCCGGGGTACTCGCGGTAAACGGGCTGCCGCCGCTTCGCCGAAACGGCGGTTCGTGCCCGTCTATGACGGGCGGTTCATAGCGCAGCCCCTGGGCAAAGAGCAACGGCGCGGCGATGGTTAATGCCGTCGTTATCCACTTGAATAACCGTTTCAATTATCGCCCGCCCCCTGTCGCCGGAGGCGCGTCGACGCAACACCTGAAGCCAACCGGATTGTGTTTGTTCTGCGGGAAATAGCTGTATCGGGCGTCGGCGCAGCGGCTCTGGTCGCCGCTCGTCCAAAACCCGCCCATCACGTTGTTGAACGACTTGTCCTGCTGCGACGCCGTGGAGGTCCACTCGGCCAGATTCCCGGACATGTCGAAGACCCCGTAATAGCCGCGGCACTCAGGCCGGCTGCCCGACCTCTGCGCCATACTGTCGCGCGTGGCGCAGGCGTTCCACTCGTAAACTTCCCCGTAAGTGTACGCCCACCGCTCCGGCCCGCCGCAAGCCGCGGCCCACTCGTCGGAGGTGCAAAGCCGCTTGCGCGCCGAGAAACAAGAGTCCATTGCCTGATACAGCGACACGTAAGACTGTGGGGCGGCGCCCTTCTTGTTCGGCCACTCGTAAACGTCGACGCAAATCTCGGAGTTGCCGGTTTTCACCAACTCCATGCCCGAAGGGCAGCGCGACGCGGCCATGTCAAATTCGTAACGCTTGCTCTTTATGTGCATCGTTCTCCCGCAATCGTCGACGGCCCTGTAGTAAAGGGTGGTAGCTTTTGATATGTCAATCGGTTTGCCGCTGTAAACCTTCCAATTCTTCACTCCGTCGATGCTCCACTCCACCTTACAGATTTTGTTGGCCACGAGCTTGACGGATATCGCCTTTCTGTGCAAACCGCCTGACGGGTCGGCGTAGACCTGCGGGGCAAGGGTGTCGCGGGCGCACGCGGCGGCGCGCAGCGCGGCGGTGTCAATGGCGATATTCGCCAAAGAGTCGATGATCCGCAAAGAGTCGGCTTTATGGAGAGAATCCGCCACCAGCTGGGCTTCGACCTGCCGGATAGAGTCGGCGATCCGCAGGGCTTCGGCCAGATTGGTAGAGTCTTCTACGCGTTTAATCTCGGCGAGGTTGATGGAATCGGCCTTACGTTTATCGGCTTGGCGGATGGAGTCGGCTCTGTTATGATGTGCTATGGAATCGGCCCGCGAAGAGCCGCTTTGGCTTGACGGGCGGTGAGAATTGGCTTGGCGGATAGAGTCGTCTATACGTGCTTGACGGAGGGAATCGGCGAGACGGAGAGAGTCGTTGAGACCGAGAGAGTCGCCCGGATGTCGGGAATTTACAGCCGCGGTATCAATACCGGAAAGGCCGCCGCCGTGTCCGTCGGAACCTTTTTTGTTCCATAATCCTTTGATTCCGAAGAAGAGAAGCAGCAGGATGATTATGAGCAGCAGTAATAACAATATGAGCGGAGTCAAAGAGAGCTTGGAGCGCTTCTTCTCGTTGCCTTGTTTATCTGTAGATTGTTTTTTTGCCATTGTAAACCTTATAATCTTTTTTGTAATCCTTCTGATTCCGGTTCAGACATTTATAGTTGCAAGGACTTTCAGGAAATCTACGGTTTCTTTAACGTCGTGCACTCTGAAAATCTTTGCGCCTTTTCGGTACGCGGCGGCGGTCGCCGCTAATGTTCCCGACAATCTATTATCAACGGTACTATTTGTTATCGCGCCTATAAATGATTTGCGTGACAAGCCTACCAATACCGGATAACCGATTGACACTAATTTGTCAAGCCCGCGTAATAACTCTATGTTATGACTCGTGTCTTTGGCGAAGCCGAATCCCGGATCGACAATTATCTTATCCTTACTAACGCCGGACTGCAAAAAAACATCAATCGAACCGGACAATTCTTTAACCACATCGTTTACGACATCTCCATAGCTCGGATTAACCTGCATAGTGTCCGGCGTACCGCGGCTGTGCATTAATACCACCGCGCACTGCGGATTCGCCGCGGCGACTTTTGGCATTTTAGCATCAATCCTGCCCGCCGCGATATCGTTTATCCAACCCGCCCCCGCGCCTATTGCCGCCTCAGCCACTTCACTCCATACGGTATCGATACTGATCGGCACATTTACCCCGCGTTTCATCAACTCCGAAATTACCGGCGCCACCCGCCCCGCCTCCTCCTCCGGCGGCAAAAACTTTGCCCCCGGACGCGAGGAACACCCCCCTATGTCAATAACATCCGCCCCCTCGTCAACAAGCCGTAAAGCATGTTCAACAGCCGCGTCTTTGTCGATATAATGCCCGCCGTCATAAAACGAGTCTTCCGTGATGTTGACTATGCCCATTATTAAGTATGGCTTAAGATACATCAACACCGCCTTCCCCGCATCCCTACCAAGCGTCTAAAATGGCGGAATCACCTTACAACGTGGCAAGGATCTTCCACTTGGTGGGTTAATTTCCCCATAGTATTTTTAATCTTTTAATCTTTTATTCTTTTATTCTTTTATTCTTTTAATCTTTTATTCCTTACCCGCCTCCGCAACGGCATCCCCCACAACAACCTCTATCCTCTGCGGTAAAACCCTGTTCTTCTTCGCGCTCTCCAGCGTGGCGCCTCCCACAACCTTGATTATCTCCTCCCGATCCAGCAATTCGTGCTCCAACAGCGCCTTTGCCAATCTCTCCAGCTCGTCCTTATGCTCGGTCAATATACTCTTAGCCCGCGCCGACTGCTCGTCTATTATCTTTCTCACGTGCAGGTCTATCGTCTCCGCCGTAGACTCCGAATAGTCTCTGTGGCGGTTCATCTCCCTGCCCAAGAATATCGAATCGTCCTTATCCCCGTAAGAGACCGGCCCCAGCTCGGCCGTCATTCCGTAGTCGCATACCATCTTCCTGACCAGCGACGTAGCCCGCTTTATATCGTTTGAGGCCCCCGTAGTCTGGTGCCCGAATATAAGCTCCTCCGCCGTTCTCCCGCCCATGAATATGCATATCTGATCCAGTATGAACTGCTTAGTCTGCATGTACTTGTCCTCGTCGGGCAGCGAGAATGTAACGCCGAGCGCCCTGCCTCTCGGAATGATCGTCACCTTGTGTAGCGGGTCGGCCTCGGCGCAGTGCATGTTGCATACGGCGTGCCCCGCCTCGTGATAGGCGGTGATGCGTTTCTGCTTCTCGGAGAGCGCGATGCTCTTCCGTTCCGCGCCCATCAGCACCTTGTCCTTCGCCTCCTCGAAGTCTATCATGGAGACGCTCTCTTGGTCGAAGCGCGCCGCCATCAGCGCCGCCTCGTTCACCAAGTTCGCCAAGTCCGCTCCCACGAAACCCGGGGTGCCTTTCGCTATCACGTTCAGGTCTACGTCGGCGGCTAAGGGTATCTCTTTTGTGTGCACCTTCAAAATGCCCTCGCGCCCCCTTACGTCCGGCACGTCCACCACCACCTGGCGGTCGAAGCGCCCCGGGCGCAGAAGCGCCGGGTCGAGCACGTCGGGCCTGTTGGTCGCGGCTATCAGTATCACGCCGGAGTTCGGCTCGAAACCGTCCATCTCCACGAGCATCTGGTTGAGCGTCTGCTCGCGCTCGTCGTGCCCGCCGCCCAGACCCGCGCCGCGCTGCCTCCCGACGGCGTCTATTTCGTCTATGAAGACTATGCAGGGCGAGTTCTTCTTCGCGTTCTCGAAGAGGTCGCGCACCCTCGAGGCGCCCACGCCCACGAACATCTCCACGAAGTCCGACCCGCTCATGGAGAGAAACGGCACCCCCGCCTCGCCGGCCACGCAACGCGCCAAAAGCGTCTTTCCGGTCCCCGGCGGCCCCAAAAGCAGCACGCCCTTGGGTATCTTTCCGCCCAGTTTCTTGAACTTCTTGGGATCTTTCAGGAAGTCTATGATCTCGGCCAGCTCCGCCTTGGCCTCCTCAACCCCCGCGGCGTCGTTGAACGTCACCTGCGGCCTGTCGATGTTGTGCAGCTTGGCGCGGCTCTTGCCGAAAGAGAACATCCCGCGCTGCGCCGACTGCATGTTGCGTATGAAGAGGAAATAGAAGAAAATCGACACCGCGACGATAATGGCTATCTGGACAAGCACGTTCCCCCAGATCTTCTCTTGCTCGAAGGTGTACGGGAACCCCGCCCCGTCCCAAGCCCGCAGCATTCCTGAGTCTAAAAAGGGCAGATTGACGACGAAGTGCGAACTTCCCGCCGTCGCTACCGCCGCCCCCCCGTGCGACCCTCCGGCAATCGCGATGAGCGACGCCGGATTGCCCACGCGCCCGCGCAACACCGCGCGCCCGTCGCCCCGCTGCAGCACCACAGCCTCCACAACCCCCGCGCCGCCGCCGCCGACGGAGTCCAAAAGCTCCAAAAACTGCGTGTAGGTAAGCCGCACCTCGCGTTGCGATCCGAAAGCCTCCATAGAGCGCAGCCCGAAGAAGACCGCCGCGATGATGAGCAGCCAAACCAAGACGGAACGCCGCCCGCCCCCGTTCCCCACGCCGTCAGGACGCCGCTGAGGAGGCTTCTGCCCCCCGCCGCCGTTGTCGTTGTCGTTGACGTTGAATGCCAATTCCGTTAAACCTCCGAAAATCCGTAAAAAAGTCGGTGAATCTATACAATATATATTATGCGCGGGGTAGGGGTGCGGAATTCTGAATCTTTTAAAATCAAAATCTTTAAAATCTTTAAAAGCCAAATCTTTAAAATCTTTTAAAATCTTTTTTTTAGACGAAGCCCCTTCGGGGCTTCATAGGATATGCGGGGCTAAACCCCGCATATATAAAATCAAAAGCAACGTCAACGGCGAAATCAATGTCAAAGGCGGGACGGCGTGTAGGGGCGTTGCCTTTGACGTTGACGTTGTCGTTTCGGTGAGGGGTTTAGCCCCGAACCGCCTATGAAAGGGCGCGTTTACGCGCCCTTTCGTCTGAAAAAGATTTAAAAGACTTTGACTTAAGTTCGGGGGTTTATCCCCCGAACTATCCTATGGCGGCGCGCCCTTTCGTCTGAAAAAGATTTAAAAGATTTTGATTTAATTAAGATATCGTAGGTTTGAAAAAAAATAAAAAAATATTTGACATCGCGATTACCCATGAATTATTTTAGTATACAATGCCGTAAAACAACCCCCAAAAAGGCCCTAAAGGGCCGAAATCGGGGTAAAATCGGGGTAGACAGGCCCCCAAAGATGCCTGAAGACGTAGGAAAGCAAAAAAAGTTGTAACATTCGGGGCGGCAGGAAAGTATATTATAGTACTAAAGGATGTCTGAATTAGGATTAGTAGGATTATAAGGATTATAGGATTAAAAGAATTATGTATCCGGCGCCAAACCATGAAGAATGGGGATACTTAGAGGTATGATGGTAGAAATGACCAAAAACACGACTATTCACGGATCCTCCGCCGAGGTGATAGCCATAACTATGTCCACACCGACCACCGCTTTGAACTTGCTGAACGCCGGTCGTGGCCCCGTGGACCCCCCCCCCATAAATCTAACACACATAAACTAACCCAAGAAAAACCACCGCGCACCCGCGTGAACGGGGTTGGGGAACAAAACAGCTCAAAAAACACTAACGGACGGGCGATGAGAGCCTGCCCTACTGCCGGTATTTTGGCCGGTATTTTAGCCGCTTTGGCCGCTATAAGCCGCTTAAATAGCCCAAAATATACCCAAAAATCCACCGATACTACATCGAGACTTCCCGGAAACGGGGATACCGCGCCGGCAATGGCCGTGCTTGGCGCGTTCGGGCGCGACCCTGCCACTCCGGGGTCCGCCCTTTTTTACTTTGGTTTCTGCGTTAATAATAAAACTAATAATACACATATACGTTATAGCAGGGATCTTACTGGGGGGGAGGGTCTGAAAAAAGACCCGACGCCCGATTTACCGTTGTCGGGGGAATTGAGATTTTTTGATTCTGTATTTCAAACCATAAACAAAGGAGGTGGCATGGAAACGCTTTTCAGTATGGAAATCAATAGTTCTTAAGTAGCGGGTGATGAGAAAAATCGAGCCGCCGTGAAAATGGCGGGAATACCCTTTGAGACGTGGGTGACACGCTCGGAGGGTAGGGGGGAGTGTTGTCTTTTTTTAACACAAAATTAAAGTGCAGGGAAAATTTTTATTCAATCATTCTTTTCATCTTTTCAGAAGGAGTTGTTTCATGACTTTATTTAACAAAATGAAGGCGGTGGGCGTGTTGGGTGTGCTCATCGGGTTGTTTGCGGCGGGGGGAGCGTTCGCTGACGTTCCGACTCTGTCGGCGGGTACGGTTAACCGTACAAGCGATATAGCGGCTGAGATTGGGTTCACCGTAGGCGCGGCTGGTGGAACAGCTTATTATCAAGTTGTTGCTTCCGGGGCT
>JAITFI010000053.1 GCA_031281485.1 Chitinispirillales bacterium
CAAATTCTTTAAATCTTTTTTAGACGAAGCCTAAAAAAGTCAAATTCTTTAAATCTTTTTTAGACGAAGCCTTCGGCTTCATAGGATATGCGGGGCTAAACCCCGCATATATAAAATCAAAAGTAACGTCAAAATCAACGGCAACGGCGGGACGGCGTGTAGGGGTGGTGCCTTTGACGTTGACTCATATGCGGGGTTTGGCTTCGCCGAGATAAACAAGTTAGCCCCGCATATTCTATGAAAGGGCGCGATTTATCGCGCCCTTTCGTCTAAAAAAGAATTAAAAGATTTTGATTTAAGTTCGGGGGTTTATCCCCCGAACTATCCTATGACGGCGCGCCCTTTCGTCTAAAAATGATTTTAAAGAATTTGATTTTAAAGATTTTGACTTACGCTGATAATCAACGACACCCTCTCCGACTTCCCGTCTACCGTCTTTACCGTGCCCTTGACCAAATACGTTCCTGCCGGGACCGGGCGGCCATTGGCGTCTTTTAGGGGCCATGAACCGACATGGCGCTTGGATTGGCTCTGAACGCCGCCGCCGGTCTTGACATCATTAATAGCTATCTTGCCGATGAACTTGCCGGCGTTGTTGTAGACTTTCAGCGAAGAACTCTTAACTTGCTTGCCTACTCGGTAGAAGTTGACGAGACCCGCGGACTTGGGCACGGGATTTGGGCCAGCGGCGAGATCGGTTGGCGACAATGTGATTTCCGGCAACATCATCACGGCGGTTACAGCTGCGCCGGTAGCGGTCTGCGAGACTGTCCGGGCGGATTCGTGGACTTTGGATGGTTCGGGGTCCTCCCATGGTTCGGGTTCCCACGGTTCGAATAACAAGTATTCCAGTTTATCGCTCCAAACCCATTGCCAAGTTTCATCATCAAAGTGACTACGCGGAAAGTAGTATATTTTCAGGGTGGTATCGATTAATTCAAACGTTTGGGCACCCCTTAAAGCATAAAAATATTTTTGATCTTCAGGTACTCCTCCGGGACCGCCCTCAAAAACATTGTGCGGTTCCCCGAAAATACGAGTGAAATCGGACGTATACTCAACGTTATAACGATGATAACTCTCAATACTACCAAACCACTCCGTACTTGATAATCTTCCTGAATAACGAAAATCCATCGGATCAAATTCAAGCGTATACCATTGCTTAACACTATATATTAACCACGGATTGTCACTTTCTTCAACAAGAACCGGATCTATGCCATGCCAATACGTACTGCGATCAGCTTCTGTGAAATCGCCTGTTGCGACATCAACATATCCAACTAATCTCCATTTTGTACCCAGCAATACCGACGGATCTTCCTCACCTACCGCCGTGAGCGCCAGTAAAGCCAAAATAAATGTCAATCGTATGAAGATTCTTTTTTTCATGATTTCCTCCAAAGAGCTACCTGGCTCGTCAGTACCCGTAGGTTATCTCGGGTAGACATGCGGGTCACCCAGCTTGTTTCGCCTTGCCGTAAATTTAGATAGACCCACTAATTCTGGCAAACAAATTACATTTTGGTGAAAGTCCTTACCCACGTGTAAAAGGTTCTAAATCCTCTTGCATCACCCTCTCCTTCCCAGCAATTACCTAATAGCAACATCGCTCCGTCATCGTTTAAAACTTTGTAATTTATTTCTTCACCGCAAATGTCATTACCGCCTTCTATTCTGTTCGTTGTATCATGAATTTTTAAAATACCATTTTTTGTATCTTCGTCCTTAAAAAAAGCATATAAATGCTCTCCATTTGTTAATCTTTCAAACACAAATGTCTCATCGGGCAGCCCAGCTACCAACAGATCATTATTTTCTTTAAATGTAAAAGTAACATTTCTTTCCAAATATTCAACTTCTGCATACAATCTGTAATTCTTATAAGCGGTGAGTTTATTCAACCTCCAAGACGTTCCAGATATCACCAAGCCGTCTGCCGTCATAAATGTAGCTGGCGGGCGAACATCACAAATGTTCTGGTTATCCGGGACCTCAGAGTTATTTGACGAAGGAATCTCACCATTGTTCGGATTATCTGGGACTTCAGAATCTATTGTGTTGTTATTTAGGGTGACTAGTGATCCCCTATTATTGCCGTTACATCCCAATCCGTTAAACGTTACCAACGACAACGCGAGCAATAATAATAAGCGTACGTTTTTCATCACATCTTCCTTCTTTTGAGTGAATGCCTTTATCCTCTTCTTGAGGTGGCTTAGTTTTTAGACCGTTTTACAGATCATTTTAAATCAAAATCTTTAAATTGGCTTCGCCGAACTTCAGTCAACTGCCAAAGCCAACTGCCAAAGTCAAAACAATTAAATTTTGTCACCCACCTTTTCTTACTTCACATCTTTTTTTATAAAAACCGATGCCGTATTTGATAATATTTTTATAGCCTTCTTTGTCCCAAGCGGCAATGTAGTTCTTGTCCTCTATCTGCTTAAGGGCTTTTTCACACGCAATAGGCAACATATTAAATTCTTTAGCTACCTTAAATTCAAATATGACGGCTATGCTGTCTTTTCCGTTTGTACGGTACAAGACCAAATCGCCGCGTCCATCTCCGCTCTCTCTGTTGGATGCTACCATATAGCCATTTAACTGTGCCAGAATCCCCAACACTCCGGCCATAAATCCGTGGTAGGAGTTCTCGGCGCTGTCCATGTAACTTATGCTTTCCGAAAGAAGCGTCGATAGCTCATTTTGGAATGTTTCGACGTCTCCGTTCAGAATGGTGTTGAGGAGTGTGTCGAGATTCTTTCCGGCCATTCGTTTTTTGAACCATTCTTGTATCTTGGTTTTGTAGACATACCTCAATTCAATATTGGGGATTGACAAATCCAATGTTAATTCACCGTCGGCATTCTGACACCCATTCCTTATTTTTTTCAAATAACCGGTAAAAAACAAGAAATTCCAAAAGTTTTCGACATCATCATCTATTTCTTTGTATGTGATATCCTCATGAATAACCTTTGAAATGGTTTTACCGGCCATTAAGGTTTCAAGGTCGGCTTTCATTTCCGCGGTCGCTTTGTCCACCAAGTCATGGACAATGCTATTGCTGCTGGTGTTAACCCAATAGGGTTTAGGACGCTCATCTCTGTCCGCAAGCCAGTTATCCACCACAAACACAGAACTCCACGGATTATACACCTCTGTATTCCCAAACAGATAGCCGTTATACCAATCCCTGACGATTTGCCTCTTATCCGAAAAACCGTAGTATTCCAACATATTATCCATCTCTACTTGCGTAAAACCGAAGTACTCGGAGCAATATTTATCGAGTATCGAGATTACTTTGAGATTGTTCAGCCCTGTAAAAATGCTCTCTTTGGAGACGCGCAAGCATCCTGTCATCACGGATAGTTGCAGGTGCGGGTTGTCTTTGAGCGCGCTACTAAGGAGCGGACGGATAAAACCGACCATTTCATCGTAAAAACGGGCGGAACAAGACCAAGCGTTTTCCAGCGGGACGTCGTACTCGTCAATTAAGATTATGGCCTTTTGGCCGTGGTAAGTCTCCAAACATTTACTCAAAAATTTGAGCGATGTGGAATAATCCATATCGGTACCGTCACCCGACAACAACTTATCAAACATCTCACGATCTTCTTTGGGGAATATTTTTTCGGAAATATAGCCGTGCCGCTTAAATTCACCGACAATTTCATCTTTCAACATGCGATACGAACGCTCAAACGTATCACGCTTTACCTCCTTAAAACTCAAGAATATCACCGGATACTTCCCTTGATGCTCAAGATACCGCTCGCCCGCATCCTCTATCTTCAACCCGCGAAACAGCGCCCGCGTATCCTTGCCGCCTATTGGCGTCGTATCTTCAAAAAAACACTTTAGCATCGTCTGGTTCAGCGTCTTGCCGAACCGACGCGGACGGGTGCAGAGGGTAACCTCCGCTCGTCTATCTAATATATCTTTGACAAACAAAGTTTTATCGACATAGTAACAACCCTCCTCGATCACTTTGTCGAAGATTGATTTACCTATCGGCAACGGCCTATTATTTACGTTTGTATCAGCCATAAAAACCTTAAAACCTCCGGCTTTACACAGCGCCCTCAATATTAGGAATCTTCTTAAGCACATCCCCAAGAAGCCGATTATTAAGGTTTTTGAGCCACTCCAGCATTTCGTCGGTAGACTCGATAACGTCTATCAGCGATATGCTCGCCGCCGCTTCGGCGAAGCTGATGTTGGATATGATCTCTTTTATGAGCGGGATGTTTCTCGGGATCACGCTGAATCTGCGCAGGCCCAGTCCCACCAAAAGCACCGTGTGCAACGGGTGTCCCGCCATTTCGCCGCAGATTGACAGTTGTTTGCCGTTGTCGTTGGCGGTTTTTATGGCGGTTCTGAGGATTTTAAGGAACGCGGGTTCTACCGGGTTATAGAGGTAGTTGACTTTAGAGTTGTTGCGGTCGGCGGCGCTGAGGTACTGTATCAGGTCGTTTGTGCCTATAGACGCGAAGTCTATCTCTCTCATGAACATGCCCATTTCGAGGATGGCCAGCGGCACCTCGAAGAGCACGCCGCACTTGGGCATATCCACGCCGAGCCTTGACGCCACTTCGCGGATGAAGGCTTTGGCCTCGATCCACTCTTGGAGGGTGGTGACCATCGGGGCCATAATGGAGTAGTCGTGGCCTTGGCCGGCTTTGAGGATAGCCGTTATTTGGGTCTCGAATATCTCTTTGCGTTCGAGGAATATCCTTATCGCCCGCCAGCCCATGAACGGGTTGAACTCTTGGGGCATGTCGAAGAACTGCGGGATCTTGTCGCCGCCTATGTCCATGAGCCTTATAGTGCATTGCTTCCCGCGGCCGCCTTTCAGGATAGCCTCGTAGTAAGCAAGGTGCGCCTCTTCCGGCGGCATGTCTTTGCGGTTTGAGAGCAGGTATTCGGTGCGCACAAGGCCTATGCCGTCGGCCCCGTTCGCCACGGCGTCGTCGACGTCTTCGGGGAGGGATATGTTGGCCAGCACCTCTATGCGTATGCCGTCCCTCGTGTAGACGGGGCGGTCCCATTTAGCCCGCAGTTCCCTGTATATCGCCTCGCCGTGCGTTTTCTTCGCGTACTCTTCCACAACCGGCTTTTCGGGGTGGACGAAGACTATGCCTTTGTCGGAGTCGACAAGTATCTCGTCGCCCGGTCTTATGTGGTCGGTGATGTTGCGCACGCCGGAGATGACGGGGATGTTGTAGGAGCGGGCGAGTATGGCCGCGTGCGAGGTTTTACCGCCGCTCGTCGTTATGACGGCGCTGATCTTGGAGCGGTCGTAGGCTAAAATGTCGGTGGGGGTGAAGGTGCGCAGCACGACCAGCACGACCGGTTCGGCGAAGGTTTTGGCGCGTCCGGCTTCGTTGTTCAAGTAGGAGACCAGCTTTTCGCAGACTTCGACCACGTCGCCGGCGCGTTCCTTGAAGTAGGCGGTATCGGCGGCCTCGAACCCTTTTATGAACTCGTTCGACACCATCCGTATCGACGTTTCCAAATTGAAGAGTTTGACGGACATCATCTCCACCACCTGGCTTACGAAAGCCGGGTCGTCGAGTATGTACTCGTAGGTGTTGAGGATAGAGGAGTCTACGGCGCTGTCGCTGTCTAAGTCTTGCCTTAGTTTTTGGTAGTCTCTGTGGGCCTTATCGCGTATATCGTGGAAGCGTATGATCTCGTTTCCTACCTCCTCGCGGGAGATGGACGCGACGGCGGCGGCGCTCTGCTGCTGGGCGGCGCGGCCGACTATGTAGGCCTTGCCGACGCCCCACCCAAGGACGACGGACTCGCCTCTGAGCTCTTTCGGGACCTTTTTGTCCGCGGCGTTGTTTTCGGCCTTATCCTTTTTCATTTAACTACCCGCTCCGGGGAAGTGTTTTTTTCTAAATTATCTTCCATATACCGGCCGCAAAATCCCGAACAAGCCTATCTGTTGAGAACCAACCCATTTTAGATATATTTTTCAAGCACCTGCTGCCCCAAGCCTCTTTGTCTTTGAACAGGGCGTCAACAGCCTCCTGCTTATTAATATAATCTGCAAAATCCAATAATGCAAAATTTCTGTCGGAATCTTTTAAGGAGGATATCAGAGGATAGACGGCGTGGCCGCCCGGTATCGTCCGCAGGTGCGAGTCGAGCATGGTGAATATCTCGCGCAGGTTCTCGCTTTCGGCCAGCAGTTTCCCCGGGTTATACGAGCCGTTCATCGCCAAAAGCTCCTCCGCGCTCTTCCCGAAAACGAAGAGGTTTTCCTCGCCGAGGCGCTTCATCAGCTCCAGATTCGAGCCGCCGCGGCTCGCTATAGTCTGCGCCCCGTTGAAGGCGAATTTCATGTTGAACGTACCCGCCGGTTCGAAGGCCGCCGTGGATATCTGCTCGGAGAGGTCGGCGGCGGTGACCAGCTGCTCGGCCCAATCCACGCTGAAGTTCGGTATGAAGACCACGCGCATCTGCTCGCGGACGGCGGCGTCTTCGTTGACTATGCCGGCGGCGATGTTGATCAGGTGGATGATCTGCTTGGCCAAAAAGTCGGACGGGGAGGCCTTGCCGGCAAATATGTGGGCGCGGCGGCAGGCGAGGTTCTCGCCCCTCTTTATTTTAAGGTAGCAGTGCAGTATGTACAAGATGTGAAGCACATGGCGTTTGGAGGTATGGATAGGCCGGCAGTTGATATCGAAAAGCATGACCGGGTCTACCGCCACACCGACCTTCTCCCTAAGCTCCGCGCAAAGCTCCGACTTAGCCCTGCTCTTAACGTTCACGAAGCCCTTTAGTATCTCGGGGCTTTCGGCGTAGAACTCGAGCTTGGAGAGCTCCTCCGGACGCCGCACCCACCCGTCGCCGATAGGACGCGAGATAAGGGCTGAGAGCGGCCTATTGGCGCAGTAGAGCCAGCGGCGGTGCGAGACCCCGTTCGTCTTGCAGTAGAACTTCTCCGGATACTGGCTGTAATAGTTCGGGAAGAGGTGCTTTTTGAGTATCTCCGTGTGAGCGGCGGAAACGCCGTTAACCGAATTTGAGCCTAGCACCGCCATATCGGCGAAGCGTATCCGCTTGACCTCGCCCTCCTCGATGAGCGAGAGGTTGCGCAACAGCTCCAAATCGTTACACCCTCGGGAACGGATAAGATCCAGATGCTCTAAGTTTATATCGAAGATTACCTGCATTATCCGGGGCAGAAGCTGCGTGATCTTGAAAACCGGCCACGTCTCTACGTGTTCGCGCTGCACGGCGCTGCTTGAGTACGAGAAGATGCTCTGCGTCATCTTCCAAGCCTCTTTCCACTCCATGCCTTCTTGATCTACAAGCAGGCGCATCATCTCCGGGATGGCGAGCGCGCAACGGCTGCCGTTGAGGTGGATGGCGGTCTTGGCGCCCAAGTCCGCGATGTTGTTGCCGTTCTGCTTGTGGCGGCGAATAATATCTTGAATGACCGCGCTCACCAAGAAATACTGCTGGCGGATCCTGAGATCGTGGGCGCGGCGGACGTCCTCGTCGGGGAAGAGCACTTTGGTTATGCGCCCAGACTGCGACTTCTCCTCGCAGGCCCTGACATAGTCGTTGTGGTTTTGGTAGTCGGGCAAGAACTCCTCATTCGCCCGAGCCGACCAAAGGCGCAGCGTGTTTACCACCTCGTTGCGGTATCCGACTATGGGGATGTCGTAGGGGACGGCGTAAACCTCCTCGGCGTTTTTCCACACGTGCGGCCCGAGCGGCTTGTCCGGGTCGACGGGCGAGCTCTCTCCGGAAAATCTCACGACGCTTTCGTACTCCGGCCTCACGATCTCCCACGGGTGCCCCTTGTGAAGCCAATCGTTCGGGAACTCCACCTGCACGCCGTTTCTTATCTCCTGACGGAACTGCCCGTAGTCGTAGCGCAACCCGTAAGCCATGGAGGGCAGACCCAAGGTCGCCATAGACTCCAAGACGCAGGCCGCCGTGCGGGCCTTGCCGCTGTTGCCCAAGTCAAACTCGTCGTCCCTTTCGAAAAGCTCCTTTACGGAGATGCCCAAGGAGCCGACCGCCTCCGTAAAGACCTCCTCTATGCCGAGATTGACCATGTTGTTGTAGAGGCTCTTGCCAAGCATGTACTCCATGGAGAGTATGTATATCCTGCGCTTGCCGATGTACCCGCGCTGCGTGTTGATCCAGTGGTCGACAAACTCGCTGCGCACCGCGTAAGCCAGCGCCATGAACTTGTCGTACACGGTGGCGGTCATTTCGTCCTTCACAAGAAAGTTGCGAAGGTAGCGGACGTACATGTTTTGCAGGTATTTATAATCCATCATTATGACAGAATCTCTCCGCTACCGTGCCCCTTTTTTGGCGGGCAGGCTGTTAATAGGTACACTTTTCTCAATATAATATATATATGGAAAATAATACATTGCAGGGCTTGAGTGGGAATTTTTAATTAATATTTTTTGGGGGGGTAAGATTTTGGTGTGTAAACCGCCCGGCAGGGCGCTGGTACCAATCCCGCGACGCGAACCGCCGATGGAATTTACAGAAAGTCAAAATCTTTTAAAGTCAAATTCTTTTTTAGACGGAAGGGTGCGATAGATCACGCCCTTCCATAGGATATGCGGGGTTCAGCCCCGCATATCCTATGAAGCCGAAGACTTCGTCTTAAAAAGATTTTAAAAGATTTTTATTTTTTAGGCCGTTTTACTTGAAAATCTGAGAAATATAACCCATGTCAACGACGTACCCCTTTACGCCGGACTTGCTTCTTGGCGGCGGTGCGCTTAGTCTGCTTCTTGGCGGCTGTACGGCCGGCCTTGCGTTTGGCTGTCTTGGCCTTGATCCCTGTCGGATCAACGCCGTCGCGCTTTAGACGCTCGAACTCGGCTTCCGATACCACAAATACGGGCCGCGTCCCCGGCTTTACCGCCACTTTGGTGGGGGAGACCGCTATCAGACCGGCCTCTACATATTTGTAGACAGTAGTGCGGCCTTTGCGCAACAATTTATAGACTTGCGCTAGGGTGTAGACTTTGGCTTGTTTCGTTTTCATTATTGCCTCCGGTTGTTTAGATGGATAAACTTTTTATAAATATACATTATGGGTGGGACCGAGGTCAAAAAAAAGGGGCGGGTTTAAAACCCGCCCTTGCGACATCAAAATCAATACTTTACAATCATTACTCCAGCGTAATCGTGACCACCGAGTGCGCCGGCATAGTTAGTTTCATTCCCGGCTTCACATCAACAGACTCATCCGTAGGCCCTTTCTTGGCGTTTTCCGCGCTAAGTTGGTGTTTCTTGGCCTTGCCTTGGAAGCCCGGAATGTTGACCGTAATATCCGCCGCGCTCTTGGGGTGCTTGTTGACGATCATGAGCGACTTTTTCTTTCCGTCGAGCGTGTAGTAACTCGAAACGCGGTCGTTACCGGTATTTGACTCTAAGAGCGACCCGCGGCCCAAGCTGTGGCTCGCCATTTTGAACGCCCAGTACGACGGACGCGCCACATTGTCGCCGTCCGGCGCGCCAGTACGCGAGAGGTAGCCGTAGTCGCCGCCCTCCGGGGTGATGCTGTTGTGAACATCCCAATACGACGCTTGTTCTATGTTGTGATGCGTCAGCATACCAAGGTAGTCGGCCACAAACAAAGCGTTGACTATGCCAAGCGTCTGGGGGCCCGGTTTAAAGTCCACCGAGTTCCACTCCGTAAGCCAGACCTCGTACTTCTTGCCGGCGGCGCCGAATTGCTCAAGCTGCTTGCGCACGCCCGGCAGGATCTCGTTCAAGGTCTGCGGCGCGGCCAAAAGCCCCGCGTCGTTCTCCTGACCGGTACCTTGCGGGTAGTGGTGGACGTTTACGCCGTCGACCACGTCTTTGAGCAACTCAAAGCTCTTCTTGTTCCAGTCGCCCTCAAGCATCCAAACCGCCGTAACGACGATGCTCGGATCCACCGCTTTCATCTGCTTGGCGAACTCCCTAGCGCGTTTGCCGTACTCCTCGGGCGTGCAGTGGTTGGCGTGCCAGTCGCCGTAGAGCTCGTTGCCGATCTCCCAATACTTAACGTTGGCCTTCTTGACCTTGTTTACATGGTTAACCCATTTGGCCGCCTCCTCCGGCGTGCCGGTGCCGAAGTTGATCGTGATCATAGGCGTCGTGTTCGTCTTCTTGCAGAACTCCAAGAACTCGTCCGTGTCTACCATCCAATCCTTTTTCTTGAGCACCTCCTCCCAGTGATCCTCGTCTGCGCGTAAACCGCCCGGATAGCGCAGGACGTGGTGGTTGACGTCCTTCACAAACTTCTCGGTGGCGGGGAGCAGCAAGTCACCGTCCCACAGCGCGACGTTTATGCCGAAGAGTCCCTCGTTTATCTTCTTCGTGACCTCCTTGTCGCTGCCGGTGATAGTTACCGCGACCTTGGCCGGATCCTCTTTCACCTTGGCGACCCTGTCGTTGGTCAGTCTGATATTGTCGACCTTAAAGGTGCCGCGCGACCCCTCGCCGGCGGGTTTGAAGTCGAGCACTATGACGCCGTCAAGGTCGAACTTGCCGTTCTGCACAGCGTCTTCCGGCTGGTAGTAGGGGAACTTGGCAAAGTTCTTGAACGGGACGACAACCTCCGTCCATCCCTTGTTGCCGCCCGCCGGCGCCACAAATATCTCGTTGCCCTTGTCCTGAATTTGGACGGTTATAGGCTGATAGGGCTTATCGGTGTAGAAGTCGAATTTAAGACCCCAGTGCTTCGTCCAATCGCGTTGATCGGCGGGGCGGTTCTGATCCCTGTAGTTGAATAGCACGTCGACCCAGTCGCCCAGTCTGTAGGTAATCTCCAGCGCCTTGCTGCCGCCACCGGGCGCGCCCGACTCGGAATACTTGAACGAGACCTCGGACTTTGGACCGTTTGAGGACTCCCACTTCTGATCGTTCTCCGTCTCAAAGTCGTGCAGCTTGACCTCGGGAGCGTTGGACTTGAACGCGTTCCAGTAGTCGTCCGGATTCACGTAACCGGGGATCTCCTCAATGAAAGAGACATCCTTCACGTAGAAAGTGACCGGGTCTTCGGCGGGGACCTTGTTCTCGCCCTTGCCTACGGAGAAACGCACCTCTTGTATCTTCGTCCAATCCACTTTGCCGGAGACCTCGGCGTTCTTGCTGTCGTCCCAGTACAGCCCTTCCGGCCTGAAGGAGCGGATAGGCACCATGTAGTATTTCCACACAGGCTCGATCTTGGCGATGTCGGCGAGAAGCAGCTTCGTCTGCACCTTGACCTCCACGCCGGCGCTGTTCTTGCCCTGATTGTCCAAGAGGCCGATGCCGATATTGCTCACGCCCTCGCCGCCGCGCCCCCAGAAAGCGATACCGGCCGCCTTCGCCGATCTGGCGTTCGTCAAGTTGGCGAACTTGCCGTCGCCCAAAGAAACCGTGACGCCGGAGTATTCGTTGCCGTCCATGTAGCTGGCGAAAATCGGCGCGCCGGACTTCGTTTTCTGAACTTTGAAAGCGGTCTTGCCGCCGTAAACGTATGCGAATCCGACCGGATCGCCGCCCGTCACAACCTTGTCCGTCTCTTTGACGGCGGGCTTGCTCGACACCGGGATATCTTCAAGCACCTCATCCTTATCATCCCAATACTTGACATCTTCGACGACCTTGGCTTCAAAGACGTTGCTTACAATAAAGATGTCGTCCACCCAAATACGGAAAGAGGGGTTTTCATTCTTCTTTATCTCTATACGGAACTCGCAGACCTTGTCCCACTGGAAAGGTTCCGGCACCTCAACGCGTTTCTTGGCGTCCCAGAAGACGCCGCGCTTGCCGAAATCGACGAGCGGAATGCTGATGAGCGTCCAATCCTTCGTGATGCCGCCGTAGTTGTTAATCGGGAGGCGCACGACGGTCTTCTTGCCGTCGCCGTTTTCATCATCTACAAGCGCCGCCATAGCGATTTCGCTGCCGTTAGCGCCCTTCACCCAAAACTGCAACGCGCCGGTGGAGATGTAGGGGTTGAGGTCGTACATCATATTGTACAGGCAGACGGATCCGCCCGAATAGTCGTTGGCGGCCAAGTCAAACTGCAACGCCACCTCGCCGTTCTTGCCGGAGTTTTCGGGGATGTACACCTTGGATTCGTCCGGGTAGACGTACTGGTATCCGCCGGAGACGAAGTCTTCGTCAAAGAAGCGGTATACCACCTGCGACTCGCCGGACGACGCCTTTTTGGCGGCAGGCGCGCCGGTATCGACAGCCGCGCCGCCGACGGGCCTTAACTGTATGCCGCAACCGATAATAAACGCGGCGACCGTAAACAAACCGGCTATGACAACTCCTGTCCTTCTATTCATTGCACATCTCCTCTCTTATCTTAAATTAAAATTTTACCGTTAAATAAACTTCAGGTTGCGTTGCGGTATATTTTAACGTCTTCGGTTTGCCGGTATTCTCGTCAACACCCACCGGGCCCTCGCCGGAAAGCATTGTCAGCTTGACCGTCAACGCGCCGCCGTCGGCGACCTTGTAGCCGAAACCTATGCCGAGATTGCTAAACGCGTATTCGGCGTCAGGAATACCCGACACGTTCTCTTCGCTCTTAATAGATGTTGCAAGCTGCTGGTAGCCGACCAAGAAACTGAAGCGCTGCACAAAATTGTAATTGAGCTCAACGCTTATAAGGTTGCTCGCGACGTCATGTTTGTAAGGGGCCGCGGTCGGCGGCACATTTCTTCCGTTATCGACAATACGAACATCGCCTATAGTGGAGTTGTACATCATATATGAGCCGCCGATCTTGAGTGAAGGGCCGACCGCCGGAACGAACTTGGCGATATCGACGATAGCGCCGCCGCCCGCCGTCATGTACTCATTAATCGGAATTTTTGTACGTATAGTACCCGCCTCACCCGGAATGACGACTCCCGGATCGTTCGGATCAATCGTTTCGTCGGTACTATACGGATACTCATTAGTCCACTCCCCTACTCCATTCAACATGGCCACTCGCGCGCCGATTTTAAAGGCCTCGTCCAAGAACGATCCGTCCAGCTTAACAACCGGCCCGCTGCGGTCGGCGGTGGCAAACCCGCCGGGGAGAGCGTCTTGGAAAACATTTGTCGGAAGTTTCGCTATCCCATTCTTATCGGCCGGAAATATAACGTTTGTGTACGCGTTCTTAGTGTACGGCCTCGATCCGCCGAAGTACTGCGACGGCGCGTACTTGAATACCGACCTATACATCGCGTCAAACGGATTTATCAAACCAAGACCCGACAAGCCGTTCTCGTTGTTCATAATAGACCGCTGTAAGAACGAAGGGCTCTGCGCGGCCACGTTTATGAACGCCGAGTCGTTGAGGATATAATCCGCGGATATGCTAAACGCGTTGACATCATCAAAATTCAACTTGACGGAGAGACCGGCGTTTATCCCCATACCGTCAACGGAGCAATCTTCTACGGTCGAATCCCTGCCGGCGGCGTTTTTCAACATGTTTTGATACTTATACGATGAAAAAGCCGCTTCCGCGTTAACGCCGATATGCACGAAATCGTCCGACATAAACGCGCGGTTGTCGAGATTCAGCCGGACGGCAAAAACATTGTTCGACGTCGCGTGAAACTTCGCGGTGTCCTCAAACTCACCGTTCATGATTATGCCGGTCTTATCAAAATCCTCTCCCCTATAGCTATCGACATGGTCGAATACGCTTATATTGCTTACGCCAAAACCGGCGCCCTTTATAATCTGCGTCGCGAGGTTAACGCCGACTAAATATTTATCGTACTTCGAGTCCCAATACATGCCGTTCACGCGCGTTGTATCGTCCGGAAACATTCCCGGCGCGATGGGCGCCGACTCGCCGGTACCGCGCGTCGCCAAACGGGCCCCGAAAACATCCACATCCAACTCATTCAAATAAGGATAAACTTCCGCCTTAAACTCAACGTTCGCGCCTTGCAAGACACGTTTGTTTTCACCCAAAAACACCTCGGACATAGCAAGCTCGCGCCCCTGCGCGAATATCTCCGGCTCAAATAGGAGGTCAATGTCGGGAGACCAAAGAGTGAGCGGGGTCAGCTTCTTCTTATAGTCGCCCAAATTGTACTTAAGTATTCCCTGCGCCACCGATCCGTCGATACTCAGCCAACGGGTCGTTATAGGGTTTTGCACATCAGAGAAGAAGTTTCTCCAATCCTGATGAAGCCGAAATATCGCCCGCGCGCTAAGAGCGGTATTGGGCCTCGCCACAATGTCGAAGTCCACGCTCGTGTACTCCGCGCTCTCATTTTTCTTGCCGAAATCAGCCACGGCGTCTCCGTCGAGCGACGAATTCAAAAACTGCGACCGGAATTCCCCGCCGAAGTGAATTCCCGCCTTGGACATCACGCGGTCTATCTGCGCGCTAAGCCCGTCAACCCTCTCCTCAAGAGAGCTTTCCGCCGCCAATGCGCACACCGACAGCGCCGCCACAAAAAGGAAAATTTTTTTCATGTCAAACAGCCTTTCTTGCTTTGATATGATATTTCGGTTTAGTTTACTCGTTTTTTTTATTTTCATCGTTTCACCCCCCATTAAAACCACGTTTTAATTTCAAGAGAGAAAACCCACGTTCCCCAATCGTTCTTATCCTGAGCGGTAAAATCC
The DNA here is from genome assembly GCA_031281485.1 of Chitinispirillales bacterium. Classification (GTDB taxonomy): domain Bacteria; phylum Fibrobacterota; class Chitinivibrionia; order Chitinivibrionales; family Chitinispirillaceae; genus GUT77. The sequence continues at coordinate 14,629 of JAITFI010000053.1, forward strand.
GTCACGGGCCGTTGCCCGTCTGCCGGACGACTTTTGTTCTCTTCACGCTGCGCCTGATTCACTTTTTCGTAATACTCATTCAAGCCCTTGTCCTCATGAGTCACATACTTGACGCGTCCGTGCAACCCCACACGCTCGAGCATATCCCAGTCAAAACCGAGCCCGTAGGCCATGTCGACGTAGTTGATGGGAACATTTACAAAATTATCCGGTTTGACACCCGAGGCGGTCAACTCCGCCTTATTTCCGGCCGTATTTATGTAAGTCAGCGTCGTAGGATTAACTATTCTGCCGTCGTTGGTATTCGTACTTTTGACGCGTATCATCCACGCGTCCCGCGCGCGCCAATTTTCATAACCAAAAAGCCCCAACAAATAGAAACTCTTATGAAGCGCTATCGCCGGCTCAAGCCTTACATACATTGACCACATAAGCATCTCTTTCGCATCGTCGGAAAACGCCAACGGTTTCACCGAACTTGAAATTCCGTGAAGCCCGACGTAACCGCCCACAAACAAATCTCTCTTGTAACCGAGAAACGCGCCTATGTCGTAAGCCGCGTCAAGCTCAAGATTAAACGTATATTTCTTATTTTCCGGCACCCAAGACGAAGATGTGCTTAACGTAGTATCCCACACAAATTCCGTCGCGCTGTCCGGTTTGGAGGGATCGCCGTAAACCGCTTTGTAACCGCCGCTGAAAGACTGGTTCAATATTGTGGACGACGCGCTGTCTCTGGTAATTTCATAATAACCATAGCTCACGCCCGGACGAAACGTATTTAAATGCCAGTTATTGTACGCGTCCGCCGCTGATTTATACGGGACAAATCCCTCCATCATGGCTAAAAAATCGCTCCTCAACCCGCCTGCGCCCGGTCCGGCGACCGCGCGCCAATCATTGTTCGTGGAATAAGAAGAGGCGTGCGCAAAACTCTCATCCCCCAACCTGCCTTTATAGTTCCTTCCCCTCGTTTTAACCGAGTTATCCACAATACCGTTCCCCCATCTGTTGTAAGAACTGTGGAAAAAAGAGAACATATCCGCCCCGTTAAGGCGATACGGGAAGAACAAGATGTCCCGTCCCTCCTCAATATTAAAGTGCTGGCCGTATTTGAGCCTCAAGTGTCCGTATCCCGATAATTTAGGGGTGAACGTCAGGTTCAAACCCGCCATATTCTGCGCGTACGGAGACCCCTCGCCGCGGGCGATAAACTTGCCGGCGCCCACCATGTTTGATCCATACGCGAAAAACGCGTCCTGAGGCACGGCGAAGGAAAACGGCGAGTAAAATCCCTTACTGATATACGCGATATCCGCCTCTACGGGCAAAAAGCCGTTGTTGTAACCCAGCTTTGTGTAAAAAGCTGGGACGAAACCGCCGCCAACGACACCCTTGTTATTATAGTACTCCGGATGAGATCCCGAAATTCCGCCGGATATTTCGGCATCAACGGCATCCCCGCTCGTTCTATACCCCAATCGATCTCTATCGGTACGTGTCGAGGACGTATCGTAAAACCACACGGTATCAACTTTACTTAACGCCACATCGGCGTGTATTGTGAACTTATCGCTTATAGAACCCTTTATATCGGTGGAAATTATTTTAGGTTCCTTGACAAATATTGAATCTTTGCCGCCAAACTCGACAATCAGCGGATATTTACGCTCGTAGTTGGAGCTGTTACGGGCTACCCACGCGTTATCATTGGACACATACAAAATATCGTCAGTGTAATTAATGCCGACGTAGTTGAGTCCCCAAATCATGTCCCCAAACATCTTCGCCTTCGCGAGACGGGCGTGAATAACGTGGCGGTATGAATCGCCCATGCCGTGCCCCTTTGCCGGAAACGGACCCTCCGCGCCGTCGGCGTAACCCAAATCGCCGCCGAAATCGACATATTCGCGCTCGAAGTTGTCGTAACGCTCAAACGTCCCGTAAACAAAGTTGGCGTAAATATCCGCCGGAAGGTTGATGCTCTCTACGTTTATGCCGTTGAAAGGCTTCTTGTTCCAAGCCGCGCGCCCGGACTTTTCGCCCTTGGCGATATTGTACTCGTAATACCTCGCTATAGGCTGCTCCACCTCAAAGGGCAGATACTCCCACGCGAAAGTACGCGGCTGCGCCTTCCAAACCGTGAGCGGGGAGGCCTCCGTCCACAAGGTATTTCCGAGCTTCACCCAAAAGGAGGCCGGAACGGTGCGCACCGCAATGCCGGCGCACATATCCTCGTGGATCGTTATGCTGTTGCCGACCTTATCGTTTCTGTACTGGTACGGCAAGAAACCGTCGTCGTTGGGACCGTTGCTTGTACCGGTCTCACTATAATCGTGATATCCGACAAGCGTATGCTGGAACCCGAGTTTCGCCCACAAAACCGTATTTCTCCCGGCCCGCGCCACCATACCGAGGCGGAACAAGTTGTCGTTCCCCTCCCATCCGGACTGTATGTAGCTTCTGTCGGCCAGCATATACCCGGGAGCGTCATACCCCAAATCGTGGTACTGCACCTTAAGCCGCGCCTCGCCTGAAAACGAGACCGGGCTTGACCCGCCGGAGACAAGCGTCGACTGAACCTTGCCCTCAAGGTCGTCGACCGAACCGGCCAATCTGTCAACCCTGTCGGACAGCGACTCCGCATCCGTAACGGCAGGCATGGCAACGGCGAACATCGCAACCGCCGCAGCTATACGAGTTATGCGGACCATTCGTTTGTTAAAAATAGCCAAACGGACCTCCTATCTTTAATCTTTAAATAGTATTTTTTTATCTTCAGACAACGTTTTTATTCCGGCGAATACAGCGGTCCTCACCTTTTAATCCATTCTTTATGTATTTCCGGAATATCTTCAAGCAGCTGTATTGTATGCTCGCTCTTGGGGCGCAGCGTCACATCGTCGGGCGCGCCTTGTTCCACTATCTTTCCCTTGTGCATTATGAAGAGGCGGTCGCTGACGTAGTAGGCGAGACCGATGTCGTGCGTGATGAAGACTATCGTCATGCTTAACTCTTGTTTCAGCTTCATCAAATAATCCAAAATATTGGCCCGCACACAAGCGTCGACCATGCTTGTCGGCTCGTCGGCTATCAGCACCTTAGGCTTCAGGACAAAGATTCTTGCCAAAAGCATCCGCTGCATCTGGCCGCCGGACAATTCAAAGGGGTACTTCCCCTCAAGCTCGGAGGGTTTGACATTGACGGCAAGGAGCGCTTGGTCCACGCGCTCCTCCATCTCGCTGTTGGAGGGTTTTTCTTTATATATGCCGAAAGCCGCTTTGAGTTGCGAGCGGATCGTGAAGAACTGGTTGAAGCAACTGAACGGGTCTTGGAAGACCGCCTGCACCTCGCGCCAATGGACGTTGTAGTCGGTGATGGGGGCGCCCTTGTAGGTGAACGTGCCGGAGGTCGGGTGGTGCAAGCCGAGCATCATCTTGGCTAAGACGCTCTTTCCGCAGCCGGAACCTCCCACGAGCGAGACGATCTCGCCGTCCTTAATGTTGAACGACACGTCGTCCACGGCTTTCACTAATTTCTTACCGTGCCCGAACGTGCATACGCTGTTCTGCGCCTCAAATAGTATGTCATTCTGCATAATCGCACCTCACTTGCCTGTCGCCCACGATTCTTATCTCCTGTTTGTTCTGCTTGCACTCCGGTTTCGCCTGCGGGCAGCGCTCGGCGAAGCGGCATCCTGTTATGGGGTTGGCCAAATTGGGCGGCGCGCCCTCTATGGCCGTCGGCTTGCGCTGCTTCTGGCCCGGCTCGGCGCTGAGCATAGCGCCCATCAGCGCTTTGGTATACGGGTGGCGGGGGTCGAAGACCACCTGCTCCGCCGTGCCCTTCTCGACGATCTCTCCGGCGTACATGATGGCTATGTTGTTGGCCACGTGGCGCAAGAGCGGCAGTTCGTGCGTGATGAAGATCATCGTCGAGAAGATGCCCTTTTCAAGCAGATCGAATATCATCTTTATGACGACCTTCTGCGTCGTGACGTCAAGCGCGGAGGTCGGCTCGTCGGCTATCACCATCTGCGGGTTTAAGAGCGTGGAGATGCCGATGACCGACCTCTGCCTCTCTCCGGCGGTGAGCTGGATCGGGTGTGAGTTGAGCACCTTGTTCGTATCCATCCCGAAGAGATCGAACCGCTCTTTCAAGCGTTCGTAAATCTGCTTCTTGTCGACGCCCTTTATGTGGGCGGCCATCACGTCGGCCGCGATGTCCTTGACCTTGCGCGTGGGGTTCAGAGCGTTGAACGCGCCCTGAGGTATCATAGAGACCTTGCGCGAAAGGATATTCGCGCGGACATCCTCAGGGGAGCGATTCATGAGCGACTCGCCGCCCACCCGCACATCCCCGCTTGTGGGGTAGAGCGGCGGGATGAAAAGCCCCATTAGCCCGTTCACAAGCGTCGACTTGCCGCAACCCGACTCACCCGCTATCCCCAATATCTCCCCTTGCTCCATAGTGAAAGAGACGTCGGTGACCGCGTGTATCTTCTGACCGAAGCGGGTCAGATAGTGCAAACTCAGTTTATCTACCTCAAATATAGCCATAGCGTTTTCCGTTCCCCTCCCCCCCTACTTACGCAGGCGGGGGTTGAAGACACCCTCCATGGAGGTATTGATAAGGTAAAGGGCAAAGACGATCAATGTGATGACGACCGTGGCGGGGATGAACGCCCACCATATACCGTCGCCGAGCGCGCCCGTGTTCTTCGCCTGATTCAGAATGGTCCCGAGCGACACCGTGTCCATCGGCCCGAGGCCGATCATGGAGATGGCCGCCTCGGAGAGTATGCCCGACGACACCTGCAAGATGAACACCATGAACACGTACGAGAATATGTACGGCAGGATGTGCACCAAAAGCACGCGCAACGTATTGTCGCCGTTCAGTTTTGCAAGCGATATGTGATCCTTGCTCTTGAGCGCCGCGGACTGGGCCCTCACGGCGCGGGCGCTCCACGTCCAAGTCGTCATGCCGATGATCACCCCGATAAGGGTGAGCGACCGCCCCTCGCTGAAACTCGCGCTTATAAGGATAAGCACCACGAACGAGGGTATGACGACGAAGAGGTTCGTCACCATATTGAGTATATCGTCCACAACCCCGCCCCTGAAACCGCCGTAGATGCCTATCAGGGTGCCTATGGTAGTGGCTATGACCCCGGCCAAAAAGCCGACGAAGAGCGACGACCTGAGCCCCAGAAGCAAGAGCGAAACGTAATCGCGCCCGAGGTCGTCCATCCCCAAGATAAACTTGGCTGTGGGAGCGTCGTACTGGGCGCCCACGCGGGCCGTCGTTATCTTGTAAAAGAGCGGGCCGACAAGCGCGATAAGCAGCGTCAGCAAAAAGATCGACGCGCCTATTACAAACATCGGAGACTTCAATAAATTTTTCAGCAGTTTCATTGTCAAACCCCCTTACCCATCTGAAGACCGGCTTTGACGCGGGGATCGAGGAACCCGATCAATATGTCAACCGTAAAGTTCGCTATGAGCACCGACACGGTGACAATGAGCGTACACCCCTGAATCATCGGATAGTCGTTGTTCTGAATGGCCGTGAGCATCGCCATACCGAGCCCCGGATAGGAGAAGATCATCTCGGTTATGAGCGCCCCCCCGATCATCGTGCCCAAACTCAGGGCGAGGCCGGTGATCTGAGGCAGCATGGCGTTGCGGAAGAGGTAGGTCAAAATCTTCCCCTCCTTGAGCCCGAGCCATTTGGCGTACTTTATGTAGTCCGTCCCAAGTTCGTATATGCCCATCGACCTCATACCGATAGCCTGCCCGCCCGCCAAGATCAGGAAGATCGAGAAGAAGGGCAGCACGTAGTGGTAAGCCGCCGACGAGAAGAAGGCCATTGAGAAGGAGGGCATGACGCTGTTGGCGTAACCGCCCATCGCCGGAAACCACGGCAACAGCACCGCGAAGTAGTAAACGAGCAGCATTCCGAACACGAAGAACGGGAAGGAGCTCAAAATCAGGGCGAACGGGAAGAAGACCTTGTCGAACACGCCGCGCCTGTACGCCGCCAGCGCCCCGAGTATGTTGCCGACTATCCACCCGAAGAGGATCGTCGGAAGCTGCAGTGCGATAGTCCAGGGCACCGCCTCCTTGATCACATCGACCACCTTTTTGGGGTACTTCTGGAACGAGGTCCCGAGGTCGCCCATAAGGCACATCTTTATGTAGTTGCCGAACTGCTCAAGCCTTCCGGCCTTCATCGGCTTCCCCTCGGCGTCGCGCAGCAATTGACCGTCTTTTCCGACTTTGGCGAGGCCGAACTCTTGGAGGTACTTCTCCTCCTTCTTACGGGCGTCCTCATTGCTGAGGCCCGTGGCGGCCTTGCCCATGATGATGTCGACAGGGTTGTTCTTCCCAAGGCGCGGTAGGAAAAAATTAATCGTCACCGCGACCAAAAAGGTCAGGAAGTACCACCCCGCCCTCATCAGAACAAACCTGAGTGTAGGATACTGTTTAAGCATGGCTCCCCTTAAAATCAGTGTTTAAAAACAATCACGTTGGGATCAAATGCGGGGGCTCAAAATTTTGAGTCCCCGCGACCGCATATTAGATACAATCACAACTCAATATCATTTGACCGGTTGGAGATTCCAGAGAATCTTTGTGCTGGCCCCGACCCACGGCAACAGGGGCGGCGCGTACGGGTTCGCGCTCGTCGGCCAGCCCTTCCACGCCTTGCTGCTGAACTCGTAGAACTGCTCCGGCAAATAGCAGAGCGGGAGCGCCGGCTGGTCCTGCATGAATATCTTGTTCAACTCGCGGTACGCGGCTATCAAATCCTCTTCCTTATCAAGCGTCGGGATCTTTTTCAGCAACTCGTCGACTTTGGGGTTGTAACCTTTATCCTTGGGGCTGTTGTAGCGGCCCTGATTTTCGTTCATCTTGTTGTCGCCGCCCACGGGCACCCAGTTGCGGGAGGACATGACCGACTCGAAACGGTTCCACGGGAGCGACGGCGTGACCGACGCCGCGGGCTTGTGCATGATCAGGTCGAAGTTGCCCGACGGCAACGCCGGCCAATAGAGGCTGGCGTCGACAGGCCCTTCGCGCACGTCCATGCCGGCGGCGCGCAAACCCTTCACCGCGATCTGAACCATGGCCTCCCAGTCGGACCAACCGGCGGGGACTGTGATCGACAAAACAGGCAGCTTGTTCCCGGCTTTGTCGGTCATGTAGTCGAGCGTGCTGTCTTTGTCGCCTCTCTTGTATACGGACTTGTAACCGGCGTCGGCAAGAATCGCTCTGGCCTTCGCGGGATCGTAAGCAACGCCGAACTCTTTAGCGTCGTCGGCGTTGAAGTACTTGCCCTCGAGCCCCTGATTCATGATGAGGCCGGGCTGCACGTCGGGGGCGTAGCCGGAAACGGCCAGCTCCTTGATATCGGCGTAACTGATGGCGGCGGCCATGGCGCGGCGGTACTGCGGGTCATTCAGCGGCGCTTTGGTCGTGTTTATCAGCAGCATGGGCATCGCGCCCGGAACAAAGTAGGGGGCTTCGTCGTACCATGTGCTCACCCCGTCCTTCTTCTTCAGCCATATACGCGGCATAAAGGTCTGCGAGGCGTCGAGCTTGCCCTGCTGGAGGGCGATCGCGAAGTGGTCGTTATTCTTATATATAGGATGTATGATGTACTCGGGCGCGGGGAGCTTGCCGCCGTATATGGCCTCGTTGCCCCAATAATCGTCGCGGCGTTTGATCACGATCCTCTCGTTTGAGGAGTGCTCTATATTGTAGGGGCCGGATACGACCGGATCCTTGTCGATCTTCAGCTTTTGAACGGCGCTCAGGTCGTTCCCGTTATCGGCCAGAAGCTTCTCAAACACGTGGGACGGGACGATGCGGATAGCCTGCAGGTGGTCGAGGATAACGAGCGGGTTGTTGCGCTTGGTCTTATCAACCATAAACGAGAGCCGTTCCACGCCGTCAACCGTCTCAACCTTGATCTCGGAGATGAAGTCGATGGCGAAAGCGGTGGCCGCGCCCGGGAAACGGCGCCCCAGCTCAAAGACGAACTTTACGTCCGTGGAGGTAACCGGCTGCCCGTCGCTCCACATGGCCTTGGGGTTCAGGTCGACGACGACCTTGTCGTTGTCGCGGGAGACCAGCGTGCCGAGTAACGGCTCGAACTTTCCGTCTAACGAGTTGTAAGTCAGAATAGTCTCGTACATGAGGTTGAACTTATCGCCGACCGGCCACGCCGCCTGCCAACTCTCAGCAATGGGGTTGAATGTGTTCGGGTCGCCCCACTGCGAACCGGCCAAGTAAAGCGTTTTGCTCCGCGCAAACCCGGACTCGGAACCGCCCGACGCCTCTCCGTCGCTATCCTTCTTTCCACCGCCGCAAGACACAAGGCCCAAAAGCGCCGCGCCGACAACCAACTTTTTAAGAACCGAGACACACTTCATGCAGACCTCTTCCGAATAGGGTTTATGTTTCATGTTAAATTTTACAGAATCAAAACGTCTAATTATAAATATATTATTTGCAACATCAAAGGCAAAAAAATCTTTTTTTACGAACAGATCACCCCAACGGCCTCCCGTACCCTCTTGAGCGTCGCCGAGGCGACCTCTCTGGCCTTGTCCGCCCCCGTTTTTCTGACCTCATTTACATAATCCAAGTTATCCGCGAGCTCAGAGCGCCGCCGCCTGAAGGGCTCGAAATAGCCCCAAACCGCCTCAAACAGCTCCTTTTTGGCCTCGCCGTACCCGTACCCGCCAGCCCTGAAACGCTCGGCCATGGCCTGCGCCCTGCTTTCGTCGACAAACAGCTTATATATAGAATAGATAACGCTCTTATCCGGATCCTTGGGCGCCTCCACCGGCGTCGGGTCGGTCACAATGCTCATGATCCGCTTGCGCACCGCCTTTTCCTCCCCGAATATCTCCACCGTATTGCCGTAAGACTTCGACATCTTCTGCCCGTCTACGCCCGGAATGACGGCGACGGACTCGGCAATCTCCGGTTCCGGCAGCGTGAAAACCTCGCCGTAAGCCGAGTTGAACTTTACCGCGATGTCGCGCGTGACCTCCACGTGCTGCTTCTGGTCCCTGCCCACCGGCACGATGTTCGACTGGTAGAGCAGTATGTCGGCGGCCATCAGCACCGGGTAAGAGAACAGCCCGTGGTTCGCCGGAACGCCCTTGGCCTGGGCGTCCTTGTAGGCGTGGCAGCGCTCGAGCAGCCCGACCGGCGTGACATTGCCGAGATACCATGTCAGCTCCGCGACCTCCGGTACGTCGGATTGCAGCCAAAAGACGGAGCGCTGCGGGTCGATCCCGAGCGCCATCATGTCGATTAGCGCGTTCAACGTATTTTGCGCCATCCGCGGGCCGTCGAAGAGCGTGGTCAGGCTGTGCAGGTTGGCGATAAAGCAGAATAACAGCCCCCGCTCCTGAGACTCCACCATCGGGCGGATCATACCCAGATAGTTGCCTATGTGGAGAGTGCCGGAGGGCTTGATACCGGATAGTATGCGCAGCATTTTTGTTGTTCTTTCAATAGTATTATGGTTTTGGAATGTTAAAAAAACGGACAGACCCCCGCGGGGCCCGTCCGTCTATTAATCTCACAATCGAACAGCGGCGGCCCCTTACAGAGAGAGGATCCTCCACTCGACGCGTCTGTTCTTGGCGTGGCACTCGTCGTTGCCGGCGCAATTCGGGTTGGCCGGGCGCTCTTTGCCGTACGAGGTTATCTGTACCCTGTCGGCGTTTATGCCGTAGGAGACGAGATAATCACGAACCGCGCGGGCCCTCGACTCGCCTAAGCCCATGTTGTAAGCGGAAGTACCGCGTTCGTCGGCGTGGCCCTCGGCCATCACCCTAACACTCGGATACTCGCGCATAACGCTTCCGGCTCTGCCCAGCGCGTTGATCGCCTCGGGTCTAAGCTCCGACTTGTCGTAGTCGAAGTAGATCGTCGACAGCGCGTTGCGCACGATGCTCTCCACGTCCACTGCCGGGGGCGGCGGAGGAGGAGGAGGGGGCGGAGGAGGAGGCGGAGGCTCCATAACCGGCGGGGGCGGAGGAGGCGGAGGGGGGGGCTCCGGCTGCACTACTTGTTTTTTACAACCCGACACCAAAACAAGCGTCAGGGCAAGAACTGCCAATCTTTTTAATGTTTTGTTCACAAAAAACCTCCAGATTGAATTTTATAGTTTGTATTTGTTGACCGCAACTATGCAAAAAGCAACCGCGGCGGCGCGCCGAAACATACCCCACCGTCATTATAAATATATTATTCGGGAAGCCAATGCGCAAATTTTTCTTTAAGAACCTGACGGACGTTTTCTTCGCCTACCGCGTAAGAGGCCTCCGCCTCGCCCGGCGCGACCGGCATTACGAAGCGCAATTGTCCCGATTCCGCCTTCTTATCGGCAAACATAGCCGCGTATATTTCGTCGATCCACGGCGCCGACGGCAGCGGCGGCAACGGCATACCTTGAAGTATTTCATCAAAATCGCCCCAATAATTACGCGGTAGCGCCCCGGTCTCCTTGGCAAGCGACACCGCGCACGCAATCCCCCACAAGACGGCCTCGCCGTGCAGCAGCCCCTCAAAGCCGTAGAACCGCTCCAGCGCGTGAGCGAATGTGTGGCCGAAGTTCAAAAGCGCCCGCACGCCCGCCTCCCGCTCGTCCCGGGCGACGATGCCGGCCTTTATGCGGACGCACCGCTCGATGCACTCCAACAGCAAATCGGAACCTCCCCCCAAAACCGCCGCCTTATTGCACTCCATGAAATCAAACATGGCACGCCCGCCCAAAAAAGCGTACTTAAACGCCTCCGCGTAACCCGCGATAAACTGCCGGCGCGGCAGCGTCTCCAAAAAGTTGACGTCGGCCCAAACCGCAGCCGGCTGGTGAAACGCCCCGATCAGGTTCTTCCCCAGCGGATGGTCGACAGCGGTCTTACCGCCCACGCTCGAATCGACCATGGCCAAAAGCGTGGTCGGAATCTGCACATAATCTATACCGCGCATAAAACAAGCCGCCGCAAAACCGACGACATCGCCAACAACGCCGCCGCCGAAAGCGATAAGCAAGCTTTTGCGGTCAAGACCGAATGTTATCAGCGCGTCGATAATGCCGTTCCACGTCTCAACGGTCTTGTACTTTTCGCCGTCGGGGATTGTGTGGACGACGCAGTTCAATTCGTTTTTGAGAACGTCTATGTACGATGAATATATCCCGTCGATAGTAGGATTCGTGATCAGCGCGCACCTGCGGCCTTTGAAACGCTCATTGACGTACGAGGGAAACTCGGAGGCTATGCCGCTGCCTATAAACACCGGGTAGGCCCCGGAGGCTGTGTTTACGGTTATTGTTTGCATTTGATACCGCCAGTCCACGTTCAGACAACGTTTTTACCACTCATCGGCAACCGTAGTCGGCTTATCCGTATCGACTATCTTACCGTCGTCAAGATACAGCACCCGATTCATACCCAAGCTAAGTCTGCTATTATGCGTGGCGATCAGAAACGTCTGGTTCAACTCCTTGTTAGCCTTCTCGAATAGCTCCAATAACCGCTCGCCGTTCACCCTGTCCAAATTTCCGGTCGGCTCGTCGGCTAAAACCAGCGCCGGTTCGTTGAACATCGCCCTTGCCAAAGCCACCCTTTGACGCTCGCCGCCGGACAATTCCGTCGGGTAGTGGTGGAAGCGTTTTGACAAGCCGAAAATGTTGAGAAGGTCGGAGGCGCGCGACATACACTCCTGCCTGCTCTTCCCGGAAATCAAGCCCGGTATCAGCACGTTCTCTACCGCCGTGAAATCCGGCAAGAGGTGGTGGAACTGGAAGACGAAACCGATGCGCCGGTTCCGATACTGCGCCAGCTCGTTATCGCTGAGCTTGTCCAAATTCTTGCCGCCGACCGCGACCGTCCCGTCGTCGCATTTGTCAAGCCCGCCGAGTATCTGCAAGAGCGTGGTCTTCCCCGCCCCGGAAGCGCCGACAAGCGCGACCATCTCCCCCGCCTCCACGGAGAAAGTGGCGTCCTTTAGGACATCAAATGTCCCGGCGTCGTCTTTAAACTGCTTGCGGACGTTTTTTGCTTCAACCATCAGTTCCATCGTATTCTTATCCCTTATATACTTGTTTTATTCATACCTTATAGACTCCGCCGGCAACAGCGACGCCGCCGCCCTGGCCGGGTAGATCGTCGCCGCCCAGCATATCAAATTCGCCGCGATATATATGACCCCCACGTCAAGCAAACTGACTTCCATAGGTAGCGTGTTGACAAAATACAGTTCGCCCGGTATGGGGATGAAGCGCCACTTCTCCTGCAACAGTCCCAATGCCGCGCCTAATGTCACGCCTATCGTCGAGCCGAAGAAGCCCACCACGATGCCGTTTAACATGAAAACGCGCAACACCGCTCCGGCCGTCGCGCCCATGCTCATCAGTATCCCTATCTCCCGGCGTTTCTCCAATATCATCATTATCAGCGACGAGATTATGTTGAACGCGGCCACCACCATGATCAGCGATATTACCACAAAGATAATCAAACGCTCCAACTTCATCCACTGGAAGAGCGAACGGTTCTGCGACTGCCAATCAAGCACGCGGTATGGATAACCGCCGAGATACGCCTTCACGGACTCGCCGATCTTATCGGCCTTGAAGAGGTCGGTCGTGCGTATCTGTATTCCCTCCACGCCGTTCATATTGAGCAGGTTTTGCGCCGACGCGAGCGATATGTAGACGAAATTCAGGTCGTACTCGTACATCCCAGTCTCAAAAACCCCGGCCACGACGAAGCGCCCCATCTTGGGCGTCAACTCCTCCTGACCCTCGTCGGCGGGCAGACAGTAGATCACCACCTCCGCACCCTCGCGGATCGTCATCTTGTCGGAGAGCCCCTTGCCGATGAGAACGCTCGGAAGCTGCCGCCCCCGGTTCGACGTGATAGTGTCGCTCATGTCGAATTTGCCCATGACAATCGACTTGTGGATATCGGTTACCGTCGGCTCATATTGCGGGTCGACGCCGTTTATCACCACGCCCTCCTGAAACTGCTGGTACTCCAAGCCACCCTTGCCCGTGATGTACGGCGCGGCGCCGATAACCTCTGGATGCCCCAAGATCGTCTCGCGAAGAGACTCGTAGTCGTTCATCTGGTAGATGTGGTACCGCGATACCTTTACGTGAGCGAGCGTCCCGACGATGCGGTCACGTACCTCTTTCTCAAAACCGTTGGCGATAGAGAGCGCCAAAACAAGCACAAACGAGCCGAGGCACACGCCGGCGGCGGAGATGTAGGTTATCCACGAGACAAATCCGATCTTGCGTTTGCCTCGGAGATAGCGTAACGCTACAAAGAGTTCCATTTTTCCGTTCATTACTTTTTACTACCTTTTCATTGTATTGATAATCAGTGTTAATTATTCTCCGGTCTAAGTAGCGGGAATAGTACAGCGTCACGTAAAGTCATAGCGTTTGTTAATAACGCGACGATCCTATCTATACCCATACCCCATCCTGATATTGGCGGCATACCGTATTCCATACATAATAGGAAATCATTATCAATGTCCATAGTCTCCGTGTCCCCGTGAGCCCTTGCGGCCGCTTGTTGACGGAAACGGGCGGCTTGGTCTATCGGGTCCACAAGCTCAGAGTAGGCGTTTACCACTTCCCAACCGTTCACTACTAATTGGAACCGATCAACTACCGTCGGATTGTCGTCGTTGCTGCGAGCGAGCGGCGACAGGTCGAGCGGGTGATGGGTGATGAAAATCGGGTTTATCAACGCCGGACGGGAGACCTTCTTATACAATAAATCGATAAGCGTCCCGCGCCCCGCCTTTGCCACGTTCACATCCGTCTCAAACTTTATACCGCGATTGTCAAGCTCTTTCTGCAACTCCTCTTTCGTGGCGAGCTTGTCTATATCAATACCGCAATCCCTCAGTATCAAATCCCGAAACGATATCCTCGGCCAATCGCCGCCGAAATCGATCTCCGTATTCTCATACGTCAATTTAAACCCGCCCTTGATCACCGTCAGTAAATGCTTCATCAGCTTCTCGGTAAACGCCATGTTGTCAACGTAATTCCAATAGGCGGCATAGTATTCAAGCAACGTGAAATCGGGCAAGTGCGAGGCGTCGACGCCCTCGTTGCGGAAGGAGCGGGCGAACTCGTACACGCGGTCGAAACCTCCGGCGATAGCCCGCTTCAAGTACGTCTCCGGGGCGATGCGCAAATAGACGTCGATATCAAGCGCGTTGTTGTGCGTGACGAAAGGGCGCGCCAACGCGCCGGTCGCCTTATTCGTGAGTACCGGCGTGTCGATCTCCGTGAACCCGTTATCGTCCAAAAAATTCCTGATGGTACGGATGATCTTAGTCCGGCATACAAACCGCTCCCGCGACTCCTGAGAGGTGATCAAGTCAAGATACCGCCTGCGCAGCCGCAGTTCCGGGTCGGTAAGCCCGTGATGCTTCTCCGGCAGCGGGCGCAGCGTCTTCGACAAGAAGGTGAAAGACTTGACGCTGACCGTCTTCTCACCCGTCTTGGTGGTGACCATTTCACCCTCAATCCCGACGAAATCCCCGATGTCAACCAAACTCTTGAAGCGGTCGAAAGCGTCGCCCAGCACATTCTTCTGTATCGAGAACTGCAGCTTGGCGTCTATATCGTAGAGGTGGCCAAAAGCGAGCTTCCCGAAATAGCGGAGAGAGACGACGCGCCCGGCCACGCGAACGCCTGCCGTCCCGTCCGAAAGCTTTGCCGCCTCGGCGATGGTGTGGCTGCGCTCGAACCGCTCGGCGTACGGGTGAAACCCGGCCTCGCGTATCTGCGGGATCTTGTCTATGCGCACCTGCATTTGCTCGTTTACGCCTAAATCGGAAGACGCGGCGCCGGCATTGTCATTGCCGTTGCCTGTTGCAAGTTCTTTCTTTGATTCCAATTTTTCTGTTCCTTATCTTTAAAAGTCAAAGATTATTCGTACTCGGATAACTCGCCCTTACGGCCTCCGGCGCCTTTTATCAGCACCCATAGCATAACGGTGACTATCGGCACCAATAGAAAAAACATTGATTTCAGTAAAAAGTTCCTCGTCATAATACTCCCCCTTTTGTTTAATTGTATATGGCGACGACCGGTGTAAATATAATAAATGGGAGGGAGTTGAGTTATCTTTTTATTTGAGGCGAGGCAATTTCGCCCTTCAGCGCCGCCCGGCTGAGCCTGTCGTTTATCGCCAGACCGAGCCCGACGGACGGTACGGGGAGCGCCGCTATCGCATCCACTCCGGCGGCGTCGAGCCGGCGCATGGCGGCGAAGAGGCGGCAGGCGGCCTCGCGGAGGTCGCCGGAGGCGGAGAGGTACTCTATATTGACTACAGCCGGCGGCAAAGCGGCAGGGTCGGGGACGGACGCGGGGGAGAGCGCTATCAGGCCGATTTTGGCAATCGGCTTTGATGGGTCGGTACACCATATATTGATACCGCCGATCTTGTCAACACCGCCTATCCGTATTAGCGGCGTAGATGTGGCGTAATGCGTTCCGCTCCGACCGGGCGACTGGTTGACCAGCTCCCCGTTACTAGGTATGACCACCCGGCCTATGACCGCCTCGATCTCTTCAAGCGCCGTCCCGCCGGGACGCAGCAGCGCGGGCTCCTCGCCCATGAACGAGACGATGGTCGACTCTATCCCCACCGAACACTCGCCCCCGTCGATGACCATATCCACCGCGGAACCGAGCTGCGCCATCACGTGCTCCGCCGCGGTGGGACTGACGGAGCCGAAGAGGTTGGCGCTCGGCGCCGCTATCGGGACGCCGGCGGCAAGTATCAAGCCGCGAGCGATCTCGTTTGAAGGCATCCGCAACGCCGCGCCCGGCAGGCCGGCGGTCACTATGTCGGGAACAACGGGCTTCTTGGGAAGGACGACGGTCAGCGGCCCCGGCCAAAGCGCGTCGATCAGCCTTTTGGCGGCCATTGGGACGTCAACCGCCAAATCGCCAAGCCACCCCCGCTCGGCGATGTGCAGAATCAACGGGTCAAAATAAGGCCGCCGCTTAACCTCAAAAACACGCGCCACGGCCTGAGCGTCAAACGCGTTGGCCCCGAGCCCGTACACAGTCTCCGTAGGAAACGCGACCACCCCGCCGCGGCGAATAATATCGGCGGCCTCTTGTATTTGTTCGTTTATATCCGTGAGTTCGTTTAAGGACATATTTCTTTTACCTCAACCTCACCCCGTACCGCGCCTCAGCCGTCTCGTACCTGCCGCTCGCCGAGTCGCAACTCACCAACTCCCCGCTATAGTAGATCTTCACCGCGACGCTGCCGTTCACGTTTAAGGTCGCCGCCACGTACGCCGGAAAGATACCGCTGACGAACTTTCCGCCGTAGTACCTGTCGTCCCGAAACTGTATCTCGAAATCTTTGACCCACGGAAGCCTTATACCGCTGAACGCCTCGTCGTCGCCGTACTCGTTGACGATCGACAAACTAACCCCGCCAACCGAAGCGAGTCCCGTGACCTCGTATTTGATCTTATACGTACAATCGTCGCCGCAGGTGAGGAGGAGCGGACAGAGCGTCAGGAAGATTATCGCGATGGTTCGTTTCATGATTCAATAATTATAGATAAACCTTAAACCAATTAGGTCAAATTCAAAGTCTTTAAAATCAAATTCTCATTTAGACGGAAGGCTTCGCCTTCTATCTTAAAATGATTTAAAGATTTTGACTTTTTTAGGCATTTGACACGTATAATATAATTGATGGCGCCGGCGCGTCAAAAAAAATTTTCACCAACCCCACAGCGACAATGTATTTTATGTATTTGCTTAAACCGACCAACGCCAAGGAGCGTAAAATGGCCATAATAAAGAAATCGACGAAGTTAGACAACGTCCTCTACGACATCCGCGGCCCCGTCGTAGACGAGGCCAAGCGGCTTGAGGATGAGGGGTACCAGATACTCAAGCTGAACACGGGCAACCCCGCGCCGTTCGGGCTGATGGCGCCCGACGAGATCATCCACGACATGGTGCTCAACCTGACCAAGTCGGAGGGCTACTGCGACTCGAAGGGGCTGTTCACGGCGCGTAAGGCGATCATGCAGTACTGCCAGCAGAAGAATATCCGCAACGTCGATATAGAGGACATTTACATCGGCAACGGCGCGAGCGAGGTTATCCAAGTGGCCACGCAGGCGCTCTTAAACAGCGGCGACGAACTGCTCATCCCCACGCCCGACTATCCGCTTTGGACGGCCGCCACAAACCTCTCCGGGGGCAAGGCCGTGCACTACCTCTGCGACGAGGTGGCGAACTGGTACCCCGACATAAACGACATCAAGGCCAAGATCACGCCCCGCACCCGCGGAATCGTGGTCATAAACCCCAACAACCCGACGGGGGCGCTATATCCGGTCGAGATACTCAATCAGATAATCGAGGTCGCCCGAGAACACGACCTGATCGTCTTCGCGGACGAAATCTACGACAAAATCCTCTACGACGACGGGGAGCACACCGCGCTGGCCTCCTTAGCAGACGATCTCCTCTTCGTCACGTTCAACGGCCTCTCGAAGGCCTACCGCGTGGCGGGCTTCAGGGTGGGCTGGATGGTGGTCAGCGGCAGGAAGGAGAACGCCAAGGACTACTGCGAGGGGCTGACGATGCTCTCCTCGATGCGCCTATGCAGCAACGTCCCCGGGCAGTCGATCATCCAGACGGCGCTGGGCGGCTACCAAAGCATATACGACCTGACCCGCGAGGGCGGGCGTCTGCGGGAGCAGCGCGACATCTGCTACAAAATGCTCTCGGACATCCCCGGCATCTCCTGCACCAAGCCGCAGGCGGCCTTCTACACCTTCCCGAAGGTGGACGTAAAAAAATTCAACATCACCGACGACGAGAAGATGGTCTACGACCTGCTGCGCAGCGAGCGCATCCTAATGATCCACGGCGGAGGCTTCAACTGGCCGCAACCCGACCACTTCAGGGTGGTCTACTTGCCGTGCCCGGAAGACCTTATGGAAGCTATGAATAGGATTACAAGGTTTTTCTCTACATATAAACAACAATGATTAAATCAAAATCTTTTTAAATCAAATTCTTTTTTAGACGAAAGGGCGCGATAAATCGCGCCCTTTCATAGGATATGCGGGGCTAAACCCCGCATATAAAGTCAACGTCAAAAGAAAAAAGCCTTTGACTTTGATTTTGA
>JAITFI010000066.1 GCA_031281485.1 Chitinispirillales bacterium
AAAGAATACATGGAAGTCTGAATTACTTGACTCCGGTCGAGTTCGAAAACCAGTTTTATAAAAAAGACGTCAAAATGGTGGGGTAAGTGGGGGTGTCCACTTTTTCGGGGGAGTACCAATATCTCCACCCAAGCCGCCTCCCCCGCCTGTCGGATTATCATCCCCGCCGCCGCAACCCAACAACCCGACCGCCACAATCGCCGTCAACATCAACAGCGCCCGTCCCAACTTCGCAAAGGTAAAGAAATTCATAATACAACTCCCCTCTTTGATTAAATGAAAATGATGATTGATAGTTAATTATCGTTGTCCTGCTATTTAAACATTGTCTGAACTAGGATTAGTAGGATTAAAAAACAGATTATAGGATTAAAAGTCAACGTCAACGTCAAAAGCACCACTCCGTCGGCTTCGCCGCCACTCCTCCGAGGAGGGGAATTAACGTCAACGTCAACACAAACGCCCAGCCTTTGATGTTTAATCCTATAATCCTTATAATCCTACAAATCCTAGTTCAGACAGTCTTTTAACCCGCCCCGGTGGCGCCGGGCGGTGATAATGCCTGTAATGTATACAATAAACCATCGTTTATTTTATACACTTAAAATTCCTGTCCAATCCCCTTTTTTCCACGTTTTTCATCAACAATAGTTGTTTACTTTAAACGATCCTTTAATTTATACAATAAATGACTATTTTAATATTATAGATAGGGTCGGGAAACCGAATAGCGCAAAATTAATTATTTGGCTTCGCCTTCACGCTGTCCACCACCGTTATCATCCCCGGTATCATCCCCATCCAGCAAGTATACTGGAATCTCCCCTTTCGGGTAGGGGTGAACTCTATCACGTTCTTGCCGGGCTTGAACGCGTACTCTATATTGTATTCCGGGATGATTATCTTATTGTTGCAAGCGTTTAGGCTGAAAGGCGACGCCTCGATCTCCCACCTGACCGGGCGGCCTACTTCTACGGTTATGGACGGATAGGCGGAGCGCGGTTGCAACGTGCTGTTTACAAGCAACGGGCCGCGGTCTATGCCGAATTTGCCGGTGTCGATCGCCGGAGCCGCCGGAGTCTGCGTGACGATGGGCGGGGGCGCGGTCGCGCCGCCGCGGCTTTGGTTCGGAGCGTAATTTTGGTCCGCCTGATTCGCGTCTTTTCCGCCGGCCACCACCGTTATCAATCCGGGTATCATCCCCATCCAGCAGGTGTAGGGCACCTTTCCAACCCGGTTGGGGGTGAACTCTATCACGTTTTTGCCGGGTTTGAACTCGTGCTCTATGCCGTATTCGCGTATGAAAATCCTGTTGTTGCAGCCGTTTATGTTATGGGGCTTCGCGTCGATCTCCCACCTGACCGGGCGGCCCGCTTCCACGGTTATGGACGGGTAGGTGTAGGGCAGGAGCGTGCTGTTCACAAGCAGGTGGCCGCGCTCCGTGATGAGGCTGCCGGGGCTGTTTCCGGAGTCCGGCGGGGCGGGGACGGCGGCCAGCGGCATGCCCCCGGAGGGGAGGCCGAAGAGGTTCCAGCTCTGCGACAGCATGCAGAGGCCCAGCACCGCGACCATCACGGCGCCGGCGGTCATCACCCGCCGCGACGCCCTGCCGGCGAACGACCCGAACGTCCCGAGCCCGAACATGAGCGGCACGGTGCCCAAAGAGAAGATCCCCATTGCCAGCCCGCCCTTTAAGGGGCTGCCGGTGGAGAGGGCGAAAAACTGCATAGCCTGCAACGGGCCGCAGGGGAGGAAGCCGTTGAGCAGCCCTACGATCAGAGGTCCCCTTGACGACGCGCCGGCGCCGCTCCACCGGTAGACGAACTTCGGCATCTTAGGGATAAACCTGCGCATCTGCGGAAAAATGTCGAGCATACCTACTCCCATTATGACCATGAACACGCCGGCGATAAGGTTCAGCGCGCCCCGCGTGTTGATGGAAAAGGTGATGGCGGAGCCGACCGCGCCCGCGATGGCTCCAATGGCCGTGTACGATATCAAGCGCCCCGTGTTGTACTTCAGCGACGGCCACAGGAACGAGAGGCGCTCGCCCTTTGCCGGTTTGGTACCGACAGCGCCGCCTGTCTTCAGGCACTGCGAAAGGTTTATCCCGCCGCACATCGCTACGCAGTGCACGGAGGTCGCCAGACCTACTAAAAATATGAGCCCGTAGCTCATGTCGATGGCGTCGGCGGAGGCGGCGAGCTGCCGCGGAAGGAGCATCTTCAACAACCCGTACTGCTGCAGCACTATGTAGACGGCCGCTATGATGATGATCATACCGGCGGCGCGCCTCCAGTCGGTGCGCGGGCCGTCCGCGGCTACGTACTCGCCCAAAGCCTCGTAACCCAAGGCGTTGATCGCCGCGCAAATCTCGTCGAATGTCACCGCGCCGGGGGCGTAGGTAACGACGGCCGTCCCCTTGTTGTAGTTGACCGCGGCTTCGGAGACGCCCTTTACCGCGCGAAGCTTGGTACGGATCGTGTCCGCGCAACCGTGGCAGAACATGCCGGCGACGCGGATGGCAGCGGTCTTCTTTTGGCCCTCAGCCTCAGCCGTCATTTAACAAGCCTCCGTATATGGGTATTAGGATTAATAAGGATCAGTATAATATAATAAAATGAAGCCTTTAAAATCAAGTCCGACGCCGACGGCGGTTGTATATCAGGCTGGGTATGATGTATATTACTAAAAATACCGATTAAATATTACGCATATAGATTGCTTCGCTACGCTCGCAATGACGGTCATTGCGAGGAGCGAAGCGACGAAGCAATCTAGGTGAGTAGACAAAGAGCAATGCATAAGTATTGGATAGCCTTGAACAATATTCCCGGACTGGGACCTACCCGCATAAAGCGGCTGGTGGACGCTTTCGGCTCGCCTGAGTGCGCGCTTACGGCGCCGTTGCCGCTTTTGCTTGATAAGAAGCTCGTACCGCCAAAGAGCGCCGACGCCTTCCGCGATACCGGAAAGCTGCTCGACGAGGCCGAGGCGCAGATTGAAAGGTGCCGCAGGGCCGACGTCTCAGTCCTCATTCAGGCCGACGGCGGCTACCCGGTGTACCTAAAGGAGATATACGCCCCGCCGCCGGTACTCTACGTGAGGGGCGATCTCTCGGCCCTGAGCGCCCACGCGCTCGCCGTAGTGGGGACGCGCAAGCCCACCAATTACGGCGTCACATGCACGCGCGCGCTTGTCGCCGAGCTCTGCAAGAGCGCCGTGATTGTCAGCGGGCTCGCCGTAGGCGTGGACACCGCCGCCCACGAGCGCTGCCTCGAACTCGGCGGCAAAACGGTGGCGGTCTTGGGCTGCGGAATAGACCGCGTCTACCCGCCGGAGAACAAGGGCCTCGCCAAACGCGTCTGCGAACACGGCGCCCTCGTCTCCGAGTTCCCGCCCGGCACCATCCCGGAATCGTACAACTTCCCGCGGCGCAACCGCGTGATAAGCGGCGTCTCATGCGGCGTGATAGTCGTGGAGGCCGGCGAAAGAAGCGGGGCGCTCATAACCGCCGAGTACGCCCTTGAGCAGAATAGGGTCGTCTTCGCCGTCCCCGGTCCGATAGACTCGCCGATGAGCATGGGCACGTTCAAACTGATAAAAGACGGCGCCGTGCCGATCAAATCTGCGGCGGACGTTTTCGAGCACATCTCCTCCGTCTCCTTCGCCCCGCTTCTGACCGCGCCCCACCACGGCATAAGGAGCGAGCCGCCGCCCGCGCTGCCGGAAAACGAAATCACAGTCTGGGACGCCCTGTCAAACGAACCGCAGCGCGTAGACGCAATATCGGAAGCAAGCGGCGTGGACATTCCGCAACTGCTGGCGATATTGCTTAGCTTGGAACTGAAAGGTTTTGTGACGCAGATGGGCGGGCAGCAGTTTAGGAGGGCGCTTTGCTGAAAAACAAAAGAAGCCTCGTAATAATCGCCGCGGTTTCCGCCGCCGTCGCCGTGTTTGCAATACTGACGTTTATGAACCAAGGCTTCCTTGACATATACCGCGCCTACAAGCAAGACCGCGAACTCACGATCAAGATAAAGAACGCCCACGCCGAAGCCGACTCGCTCAGGTCGGAGATAGAGAGGCTCAAAAACGATACCGCGTACATTGAAGGGCTCGCGAGGGAAAAGATCGGCATGGCGCGCAAAGGGGAGAAAATAATCAAATTCGTGGAAGAGAAAGAGTAACGATGGCCGCCGAAAAGACGGAATCGATCATCCTCTCCGTCGCCCCGTACAGAGAGACAAGCTGCATACTGCGCCTCTTCACGCGTTCGCACGGCCTCGTGCACGGAATAGCGAAAGGGGCGCGCCGAAGCGGCGGCAAATCCACCCCTACGCCGCTCGACAGAGGCCTGCTTTTGGAAGCGCTCCTATACCACAGGCCCAACCGCGAATTGCACACACTTGGCGGTTTGCACGTGGCGAAATTCTTCCACGGCATCCGCGCCGACATAACAAAGTCGGCGCTCCGAGATGTCGCGTTGGAACTGTATCTGAAATCGATAACTGAACCGTCGCCGCATCCGGAATTGTTCGAGTTGCTGTTTGACTTTTTGGACGGATTAGACGGAGTCGATAGCGTTAATACAAATAATGCCGATAATAACGCAACCTATAACATGAGCGCGGCATATTTATTGCTATGGCGGTTTATCGCCGAGTATTGCGAACATACTGGATTCGGTATCGATACTGAAAATCACGCCGGCAGCGGCATCGATTCGCGTATTGTCAATATCATAATCGAGGGAAACGCGGATGGGCCGCGCAATCGTTATTCCATAGGCGAGTGTATCAACGTAACGGAGCGCTTGTTACTATACTGCCGGAGGCATTTCGATATTCGTACGCCGTTTAATTCGATGGAGTTCATTCGCGGTATCATAACTTCATAGACAACGACACCCTCTTAGCCTCCGCGTCGACCTTCAGCACCTTGACCCGTACCGCTTGGCCGGCCTTGACTATTTTCTTGGGATCTGATACGTAGGTGTTAGACAGCTCCGATATATGAACCAAACCGTCGTGGTGGACGCCTATGTCTACGAAGGCCCCGAAGTTGGCCACGTTTGTCACCACGCCCTCTAAGATCATTCCCTCCCGTAAGTGCTCTATTTCCGTTATGCTCTCGTCGAATTTCGCGTACTTGAACTCTTCCCGCGGATCGCGTCCGGGTTTCTCCAGCTCCTCTAATATATCGGTTATCGTCGGCAGCCCCGCGTCCTTCGTCACGAAATCTTCTTTGTTGATGCTCTTAAGCAACGCTGTATTCCCTATAAGCCCGCCGATATCCACGTTCAGCCGCCCTGCCATCGTTTTTACAATGTTGTATGACTCTGGGTGGACCGCCGAGTTGTCAAGCGGGTTTTGGGCTCCGGGTATTCGCAGAAAGCCCGCCGCCATTTGAAACTTTTTATCGCCCAGGCCCGTCACTTTCTTCAAATCTGCGCGGCTGGAGAACGCCCCGTTCCGGTTCCTGTAGTCTACGATGTTCGCCGCCGTGAGCCTGTTTAGGCCCGATACGTGCTTGAGCAACTCCTCCGACGCCAAGTTGACGTCCACGCCCACGCGGTTGACGCAGCTCTCCACGACTTCGTCGAGAGACTCCTTCAGGCGTGTTTGGTTCACGTCGTGCTGGTACTGCCCGACGCCGATGGATTTGGGATCTATCTTTACGAGCTCCGACAGCGGGTCTTGCAAACGGCGGGCGATTGACACCGCGCCCCTCACCGTCACGTCTAAATCCGGGAACTCCTTTATGGCCGCGTCCGAGGCGCTGTAGACGCTTGCTCCGGCCTCGCTGACCGTGACGCATAGCGGCCGCTCCTCGGCGGGAATGTCTTTAAGCGCCGCGCGAACAAACTCGTCGCTCTCGCGTCCCGCCGTGCCGTTCCCTATCGCGATCAGGCGCGGTTTGTGGCGCTGCGCGAGTGAAAGAAACACCGTCCGCGCCCGCTCCCTGTCCCTTTGCGGTTCGTGCGGGTAGATGGTCGCGGTCTCTATGAATTTTCCCGTATCGTCAACCACAGCGAGCTTGCATCCGCTTCTGAATCCCGGATCGAGGCCGATCACCGTCTTGCGTCCCGCGGGCGCCGCGAGCAGCAGCGCCGCGAGGTTCTCGCCGAAGACCTTGATCGCCTCGGCGTCCGCCCGCTCGCGCATCTCCGTGCGCAGCGCCGTCTTCACCGCCGGGAGGAGCAGCCTGTCCAAAGCGTCGAGCGCCGCCTCGCGAAGATAGGGCGCCGCCGCGCTTCGCGGATGCTTGACAAGCGCGGAACATAGCCGCTCTGTCACGCCCTCCGTAGGCAGTTCAAGCGAAAGCCGCAATACTTTTTCGTGTTCCCCGCGCTGCATGGCCAAAAATCTATGCGAGGGGATGGCGGACGCCTTTTCGCGGTAGTCGTAGTACATCTCGAACTTGCTCTTTTGGCCGGCAAACTCCTTCTTAACGGCGCTGACGATAAAACCTTTTTCCGCGGCTGATTCGCGCAGCCGCCTGCGGATATCGGCATCGTCGGAGAGACGCTCCGCGAGTATGTCCTTTGCGCCGCATAGCGCCTTTTCCGGTGTGTCAACCCCCTTCTCGGCGTTGACAAATCCGGCGGCCTTTGCAAGCACGTCGCAGCGCTCTTCGGTGAGGGCGAGCAGCCAGTTTGCCAGCGGTTCAAGCCCCGCCTCCTTGGCCTTGGCCGCCCGCGTGGAGCGTTCCGGCTTGTATGGCAGATACAGATCCTCCAGCGCCGCTTTGGTGAGCGCCCCTTTTATCTTACCCTCAAGCTCCGGCGTAAGCGCCCCCTGCTCGCGAATACTGTCGAGAATCGCCTGCCGCCGCTCGTCAAGCTCCTTGTAGTACTCGTATCGGTGCAACAACTCCCGAATCTGCACTTCGTCAAGCGACCCGGTGCGCTCCTTACGATACCGCGCGATAAACGGAACGGTAGCCCCCTCGTCAAAGAGAGCCAGCACGTTTTTGACCTGGAACTCTTGGAGGCTAAGCTCGGCGGATAGTTGGGTGGTTATGTTCATAATTACATCATGAAATTCCGCTCAATGAAGTATATGGCATGGGCGAGCGCATACGTGGACGTCTCGTGCCGTTTGCACCACGCAGCTCTATCTTTATAGTGCCATAGAAGCCGCAAAAAAGATGACATATACTCTTTCTTGAACTTTTTCGTATCAAATCTGTTATCATTCCACGCTTCGAGAACATCTTTGGCGAGACGCACACAGAACATTTCGTTTATTAATTTTGTCGACACGCTTGCTCCAACTCTCGTTGTTATAGTCGGCGGTAATTTGAACACCTTGTTTTCAAGGCAAAGCTGAATGTATAGGGCCGTCACTTTATGATGATCAATCCTACGGGTTGCAAGGTCTTCACCGGTATATATGCACTTTTTTAGCGAGTTCAGCCGAATGGGGTAGCTCTCCAGAATACGATCAATAACCCTCTCGTTGTACGACACAAACCTCTTGTCGGAGAGTTCAAAAACGAACCGTGCCAATTTCTTGATGTCCGGAAACCAATCTTGCGAGTTGAAAGTACCCATACTCTATAGCCAAAAGCTCCCTTTTCTCCGCATAGATCTTATGTCCCGCTCCACCGCAGGGCCGATATCAACCTCCGCCGCAGACTTGTCGTCATTAGTCATACGCATGTACCGGTCAAAGTTGTTCCACTGGTCACGCGTCAGCGGCTTGTCAGGTGTCTTCAACAACTCGTCCAAATCGTACTCATTGACCATAACCTCGTCCTTTCACATTTGGGAAACCACCCCAATAATATAATATAATCCCAAACCATCCCGCAACCCCCCAAAGTTAAAAAATATCGTTAATCGCCCTGGTACTCCCCCGAAAAAGTGGACACCCCCACTTACCCCACCATTTTGACGTCTTTTTTATAAAACTGGTTTTCGAACTCGACCGGAGTCAAGTAATTCAGACTTCCATGTATTC
>JAITFI010000069.1 GCA_031281485.1 Chitinispirillales bacterium
AAAACATGCGCCGCTTCGCGTCGCCGCCACTACATTGTTTTGATTTTATCTATGCGGGGTTTAGCCCCGCATAGCCTATGAAGCCCCGAAGGGGCTTCGTCTAAAAAAGATTTTAAAGAATTTGATTTTAAAAGATTTAAAAGCTTTTGATTTTTAAAGATTCCGCCGCCTCAATCGCCGATAATAAGCTCTCTTCGGACGCTTGCCCCTTCCCTTTCCACGCTATGTCAAACGCGGTCCCGTGGCCTACGGAGGTTCGGATTATGGGTAAACCTACCGTTATGTTCACTCCGTGCTCAAAGTCACGCGACTTTAAAGCGACGAAGCCGTGGTCGTGCAACATCGACACTATTCCGTTGAACTCGCCTTTGAAGGCCCGGTTGAAGACTGTGTCGGGGGGCAGCGGGCCTACTACTTCTATCCCATCTTCCCTCGCTTTTTGGATCGCCGGGACGATTTCCTTTATCTCTTCATCACCGAACAGGCCGTTTTCGCCGGCGTGGGGGTTCAGGCCGGAGACGGCCATTTTGGGGTTCGATATGCCCAGACCGGAGAGCGATCGGTGCAGCAGGCGTATCTGGCGCAGGACGCGGTCTGTCTTTATCATCTCTATGGCGTCGCGCAGCGAGACGTGGGTGGTGACGTGGGCTACCGCCACGCCGTCAAGCAGAAATACCATTGAATAGTCCTCCGTACCCGTCTTGTCGGCGAATATCTCGGTGTGGCCGGGATAATCTATACCCGCAAGCTTAAGCGACTCTTTGGAGATCGGGCCGGTCACGACGCCGGAGGCTAGGCCTGACATGGACAGTTCTATGGCCTCTATTATATATAGAAAGGCGGCGCGCCCGCAGGCGGCGTCGGATACGCCTCGCGGGAACCGCGGGGCGCCGGGGAGACGTATGTCAATAATATTGATTACAGGGGCGCTTCGACTTCGCTCTGCGAACACGCTTCGACTTCGCTCTGCGAACAGGTGGCTGAGCGAAGTCGAAGCCACAACGTTGAACTTCGGCGCAAACCCGCAGATCTCGGCGGCCTCTTTCATCACCTCCGCGTCGCCGACCACGACGATACCCGCCCCGGACGCCTTGCCGCAAAGCGCCTTGACGGCGATCTCCGGCCCCACGCCGGCGGGGTCGCCCATGGTCAGTAATAACGGAGGCTTTCCGGGGCTGCCCATACTACTTGACCCGCACCTTCACCTCCAAAGTCTGCGGGTCGTCCGTGTCCCCAACCGCCGGATACAACCAGCTCTTCATGTCCAGCACCGCCAAATCGTCAAATCTCTTTGTCACGACCTTCGCCCCTCTGTACTTAAAATCCGTCACCGCGCCCTCCGGCGAGAGCGTCATACGGATGTCCATGACGTCGGGCACCGCGCGCGGGTCGTAGCGGCGGGCCAGCTCGTCTAATACCAGCGGCTTGTAGTAGGTCTGTATCATAGACTCGACCGCCCCGACACGGGCGAAGAACGGCACGGCGTTCATGGAACGGGCCAAGATCTTCTTTGACGCCCACGACATGTTGGCCGCCACCGGGCAGGCGGAGAGGGTTATCTTGTCCACTAAATCCAAAAGGGCGTTGTCGGGGAAGAACTCCTTTAAGTCGCCGGCGTAGGGCTGATACTCGCGGCGGTTCACGGTCAGCAAACGGCCGGCCGTGCCCGCCGACGCGTGCCTCACCTCCCAGATCTCGTCCGCTTGACTTGCCCCGTAACATGTATCGCCGTTGAATATGTACGCCTGGCGTATGATCCGCGTCTCGCAGTAGTAGCCGCCGCTCGGATCGCTGGAGTACGGGCTCATGTATCCCGTGGCGATCTGCGTGACCGTGTGAAACTCGCCGTCGGGCGTGCGCAAACCCCAAATCTTCACCGTCCACACCATCCCGTTGGCGTTGAGCTCCAAGTACTCCTGCTTGACGACCGGAGACTTCTCAACGTCGCCCTCGCTGTACGTCCAGAACCCCGCGACAAGCCCGCGCACCTCCTCCGTCTTGGCGGAATCAAACTGCTTGAGGTTGCGGAAGTTCTCGTAGTCGGCGTTGATAAGCCCGGCCAACTCGGCGGGAACGCCGGACTTGTTGATGTTCGTTATCAGTATCCAAGAGATAACGAGAAGCCCGAGCAAGAGCAAACCGCTCTTGTAAGACTTATACTTACGGTACTTTACGTGTGATTGCATGGCATTGACCCCTCACCCGATCAGTTTCAAAAATTCCGCCCTCGTCTCCGGCTCCTCCCTGAAGCTCCCCAGCATCGCGGAAGTGACCATTACCGAGTTCTGCTTGGAAACCCCGCGCATCATCATGCAGAGGTGCTGCGCCTCCACCACCACG
The DNA here is from genome assembly GCA_031281485.1 of Chitinispirillales bacterium. Lineage (GTDB taxonomy): Bacteria > Fibrobacterota > Chitinivibrionia > Chitinivibrionales > Chitinispirillaceae > GUT77. The sequence continues at coordinate 2,341 of JAITFI010000069.1, forward strand.
CCCACGCCCTCGGCGTCTATGGGCTCTATGAGCGCCTCGGCGATCTGCCTCGTCAGCCTCTCCTGCAACTGCAGCCGACGGGAGAAGCAGTCGACAAGACGCGCCAGCTTGCTCACCCCGTAGACGCGCCCGCGCGATATGTAGCCGATGTGGCACTTCCCGAAAAACGGAAGCATGTGGTGCTCGCACATACTGTAGACCTCGATGTCCTTGACTATGATCATCTGGTCGCACTTCTCGGAAAATATGGCCTTGCCCAATATCTCGGAGGGGCTCTGCGCGTACCCCTGCGTCAGGTGCGCCCAAGCCTTAGCCACCCTTTTAGGCGTGTCCCGCAACCCCTCGCGGCCGGGATCCTCGCCGATCGACTTAATCAACTGCAGCGCAAGCTCTTCCGTCATCTCACCACCGCCCCACGCCCTTAGCCGGCGCCTCTATTTTGATGTTTTTGTCGTTTTCTGTAACCTGTATTACGTACATCCCCAAATCAGCCGCCATTTTCTTAGCGTCTTCGTCTATGCTTAGCCCCGCCACGGCCGATATGAGGGATTTGCCCGCTATTTTGACTTCTACCTCCCTCGTGCGCAATTTTTTCAGACGCTTAACTTGGTCGTCTACGTCATCCTTAGTCAAGTGCGTTTTGATCTCCACGATCATGACCTCCTTGCCGTTTTCCAAGAGCAAATCGGCCTCGGCAAACGCGCTGCCGTCCTTGCGGTAGAACTCCTTCCGCGCGGCGACGGAATCGAACTGGTGCCCGTGCTTGTCCATCTGTTTGCGTATCCCCGGAACTATAATCATCTCGGTGATGTAACCGGTAGTGTTGCCGAAGCGGCCTACCCAGTAGTTTACCGTTTTCTCCAGCTCGGCCACCGTTTTCGACGTCTCGGCCACCGTTTTCGACGTCTCGTCCACCGTTACTGACAATTTGTCGACCCTCTCAGTCAGTGCCTTGTGGGCCACAGCCCCATCTCTGATCGCGGCCCAAGCTTGAGCCATGTTCTCCTCTAATTCTTTTGATAACGCCATAACACCGGCTCCTCTCCTTCGCCTTTTGCCTGCGGTCTGTGGATTTTGACCTATTACTATAATAAATATAATAAAAAACGCTTGAACAAGGATTTTAAAGATTTTGATTTTAATAAGATGAGGTCAAAAATAAAAGCGGCCGGCGACGAGAAGGAAGTGGTTGGTCTCGTCACTGAGCCTAAAAAGTCAAATTCTTTAAATCTTTAAAATCTTTTTTAGACGAAGCCTTCGGCTTCATAGGATATGCGGGGCTAAACCCCGCATATAAAGTCAACGTCAAAAGAAAAAAGCCTTTGACTTGGATTTTATGGGACGAATTTGATGGTGGGGTGGTTTAATCCTAAAATCCTTTAAATCCTATTAATCCTAATCAATAAAAGCGGCCG
>JAITFI010000070.1 GCA_031281485.1 Chitinispirillales bacterium
AAAGAATACATGGAAGTCTGAATTACTTGACTCCGGTCGAGTTCGAAAACCAGTTTTATAAAAAAGACGTCAAAATGGTGGGGTAAGTGGGGGTGTCCACTTTTTCGGGGGAGTACCAAATAAATATACATTATGGGTAGCCCAAAACAGCCAAATCTTTAAATGATTTTGACTTTAAGCGTGTTTTTTTTGTAACAAATCTCTTAATAACGAGGTCTAATCCATAGTAATGTCGATTGCTTTTTACTCTATATTTATAAGGGGAGCGCGGTATGAAAATTAAGACGGCGTGGCGTGTATTGGCGTTTTCTGCGGTCTTCGGGCTGGGGTTGATCGGGTGCGGGGGGGATAGTAATCCGTCGGGCGGGGACAACTACAACGGCGGGGACAACAATAGCAATAACGGCGGGAGCAATAACAACGGCGGCGGGGGATCGTCCGAGACGGTGACGTTGGGCGGGTTGAAGTGGATGACGAAGAATCTGAACGTTGAGACGGCGGATTCATGGTGTTATGAAAACAGTCCTGATAGTTGCGCTAAGTACGGTAGGCTGTATACGTGGGAGGCGGCGAAAGCGGCTTGTCAGTCGGTTGAAAAGAGGCTGCCGACTAATCAGGAGTGGGAATCATTGGTGACGGCGGTTGGCGGTTCATCTACAGCGGGTAAGAAATTAAAGTCAACGAGCGGTTGGAATAACAATGGTAATGGGACGAATGATTATGGATTTTCGGCCCTGCCGGGCGGCGGTCGCAACGGCTCCAATGGCGGTTTCGGCACTGCCGGTGACAGCGGCCGCTGGTGGACGGCCACGGCGGCGCATGATAGTAGCGCCTACTTCCGGTACATAGATTACCGCGACGATAGGGCGTTCGATGGCTACAGCAGCAAGAGCCTTGGCCTCTCGGCCCGTTGTGTTGAAGATTAGGTCTACGGCGGGCATAAAACCCGCCTCATAATTGCCTCCTTAAAGTCAAATTCTTTTTTTTAGACGAAGCCTTCGGCTTCATAGGATATGCGGGGCTAACTTGTTTATCTCGCCGTAGGCAAACCCCGCATATATAAAATCAAAGTCAAAAGCTAAAAACGCCGATTTTGACGTTGACTTTGGTTTTGACGTTGACTTTATATGCGGGGTTTAGCCCCGCATATCCTATGAAAGGGCGCGATTTATCGCGCCCTTTCGTCTAAAAAAGATTTTAAAGACTTTGATTTTAAAAGATTTTAACTTAATCGCCCCACTGCCATATATTATATTCAATAATTAATAATCACACTGTATTGATGTCCGTACGGATCAAAAGGCGGTAAGTATGCGCGAAGTTCCCAAGTCTATAAGGACGCACATCGGCATTTTCGGGCGCGCCAATGTCGGCAAGTCGAGTTTCCTGAACATGGTGGCCTCCCAGGACGTATCTATCGTCTCGCCGATACCCGGCACCACCGCCGACGTCGTCGAGAAGCCTATGGAGCTTGGGGCGATAGGGCCGGTGGTGTTTCTCGACACGGCCGGGGTGGACGACGCCACCGAGCTCTCCGAGAGCCGGATCAAGCGCACCACCGCCGCGTTCTCAAGGGCGGACGTCTTCGTGGTGGTCACCGAGGCGGATTGCTGGGGGGAGTACGAGGAGGGGCTCTGCGCGGCCGCCCGCAACAACGGAGCCTCGGTCGTCGCGGTCGTCAACAAAACGGATGTACACGGGCTGACGGACGGGTTCCGCCAAAAGATAAGCGCCTTCACGCCGCACATCATGGCCTGCTCTTGTGTGGACGGGAGCCGGGAGGCGGCGCTCGCCGAGTTCAAAAAGCTGCTCTCCGACGCCGGAGCGGGCGGCGGGGCGCAGAGGGCGCTGGTCAGCGACTTGGTCCCCGCGGGCGGTTTGGCGGTGCTCGTGGTGCCCATAGACTCCGGCGCCCCCAAGGGCCGCCTGATCCTCCCTCAGGCGCAGGCGTTGCGCGACCTGCTCGACGGCGGCGCGGTGGCGACGGTCGTCAGGGACACCGAGTTAAAGGCGTCGCTGGCCATGTTCAGCAGAAAGCCAGACCTCGTGGTGTGCGACTCGCAGGCGGTAAAGAGAGTCGTGGAGGATACGCCGCCGGACGTGCGCTGCACTACCTTCTCCATACTCTTCGCCCGTCAGAAGGGCGACTTGGCTAGGGCGTTCAAGGGGGCAAAGGCGATAGCCGGACTTAAAAGCAGCGACAGGGTATTGATAGCCGAAGCCTGCACCCACCACGCCGCCGACAGCGACATAGGCCGCATAAAGATACCGAATATGCTGCGGAAGCACGTTGGGGGGGATATACATATAGATGTTTTCAGCGGACGCGATTATCCTGAAGATTTGGAGCGTTACGCCCTGATAATTCACTGCGGCGCCTGTATGATAACATCCCGCGAGATGTCGGCGCGGATCAGGCAGGCGGTAAGTAAAAATGTCCCGATTACGAATTATGGGATAGCGATATCGTATTTTCAGGGTGTATTGGATAGAGTGATGGAACCGTTTGGGTTAGGATAGGAGACCGATTATAATGCCGAATAACGACAGTTCATGGATTTCCGAGCGTATACGCCCCGAACAAATCGAGAAATATCTCGGCGACGGCGGCGTTGATTTTATTCCCGACGGCAAAATCAACGAAATGATCGTTGACGCGAAGATTGTGAGCGCTGCCGATGATAAGGCGCGTGTCCGTGAGATAATAGCGAAATCTTTGTCCGTACAGACGTTGATACCCGAAGAAACGGCTATACTTCTAAATGTCAAAGATGATGAACTGATAAGCGAGATGGAGGCTGCCGCCGGCGCGATCAAGAAGAAGGTCTACGACAACCGCATCGTGACGTTCGCCCCGCTCTACGTGAGCACCGTTTGCGTCAACAATTGCCAATATTGCGGTATGCGTGCCGACAACGAATCGCTTACCCGCGGCGTTCTTACGCTTGACGAGTTGCGCGCCGAGATTGAAGTATTGGCGGGGCAGATCGGGCACAAGCGTTTAATTGTGGTCTACGGCGAGCATCCCAAGTCCGGCATAGACTACATGCTTTCCACGATAGAGACCATTTACAAAACGGTGGTTCCCGTCAAAGACCGCCCCAACCGCACGGCGTCGATACGGCGCGTAAACGTAAACGCCGCGCCGATGCAAATCGAGGAGTTGTCGCAGCTCAACAAGGCCGGGCTGGGAACGTATCAGGTCTTTCAAGAGACATACCACAAGGAGACATACGCCGCGCTGCATCCGTCAAATACGTTGAAAGGGAATTACAAGTGGAGATTATACTGTATGCATAGGGCGCTTGAGGCCGGAATTGACGATGTGGGAATAGGGGCGCTCTTCGGGCTTTATAATTGGAAATTTGAGGTGATGGGCTTGTTGCACCACGCCATTGAGTTGGAAAAGCGTTTCGGGATAGGGCCGCACACGGTATCGTTCCCGAGTTTGCAGGCGGCGGAGAATACGCCGTTTGTAAACGAGAAGCAGAGCAAGTATTTGGTCGGCAACGCGGATCTAAGGAGAGCGATCACCGTTATCCGTTTGTCCATACCGTACACCGGTATGATCTTGACGGCGCGGGAAAACGCAGAGTTACGCAAAAGCTTAGTATCATTAGGCATCATCACCCAAACCGACGCGTCGAGCAATGTTGGATTAGGCGCGTACAACAGGGCTAAAGGCGCTGAAATACAAGAATCAACCCGCCAGCAATTTATCCTTGGTGATACGAGAAGTTTAGACGCCGTGGTGCGGGAGTTCGCGAAGATGGGCTGCATAACATCTTTCTGCACAGCCGGCTACCGTTGCGGCAGAACCGGAGAATGCATAATGGACTTACTGCGTACCGGAGCTGAGGGAAAATTTTGCAAACTCAACGCCGTGATAACCTTCCGTGAATGGTTAGACGATTTCGCGAGCCCAGAAACTAAAGCGGCCGGAGAATTAGTAATAGCCAAAGAGATAGAAGAGCTGAAAACCGCCGTTCCCAAAGTATACGATACATTCTTAGACTACTACAAACGCACAACATCCGGTGAACGCGATCTGTATTTTTAGTTGACGTACCGCGCCGCGAAGCGGCGCATGTTTATTCGATGGGGCGTTGCGGGGCAGCGCCCCGCAGGGTGGGTAGCGGAAAACAAAAATTGGCGAAGCCAATTTTTGGTTGGAGCGAGGGAGGGCGCAGCCCTCCCCTTAAATGAATTTGACTTTAATTATAGGAGGAATACTTATCGCCATGTCGATTCACAAATCAATCCGCAAAATAAGCATTCGCCGTCGCTGTCGCCGTCTGATTTCGGCAATCTTATTGTCAGCCGCGTTATCTTTATCTTGGGTAAAAACCTCGGCTTACGCCGAACCCGTCACCGGCATCCACATCCCCGTATTTTCCGACTCCCTATCCAACGGCCTACGGGTGCTTATCGTCCCCGATTCCAACGTCGCCGTTGTGAGTTGCCGCCTCTACTACTTTGTGGGCGGTATGGACGAATGGTCGTCAGCCACCGGCCTCTCGCACATGTACGAACACATGCTCTTTAAGGGGACGAAGCGTTTGGGAACGCACGATTACCGGAAGGAGGTTCCGTATCTGAACAGCATAGACTCTCTCGACCGCCTCCTGCAAAATGTTCGCGAGTCAAAGGGCGAGGGCGACACGCTCTACAAGGCCTTTTTCGGCGAGATAATGTCGCTTCTTGACAAGCAGCGCCAGTATATAAAGAAAGACGAGATTTGGGAGATGTACAACAACAACGGCGGGTCGGCGCTCAACGCTTGGACTGCCGACAACATGACCGGTTATATTGTAACGCTGCCCAAGAATAGGGTGGAGCTATTCTATTGGATAGAGTCTGACCGTATGCAGAACACGGTTTTGCGTGAGTTTCACAGCGAGCGCGAGGTGGTGACGGAGGAGCGCCGTATGCGTTATGACAATAGGCCGGTGAATCATTATTGGGAGCGTTTGAACGCGCTGTTCTATGTCGCGCATCCTTACAGGCAGCCTGTGATCGGGTGGGAGTCTGACATCAGGGCGTTCACGACGGAGAAGCTCAAGGGTCATGTCGCCCGTTACTACACGCCCGACAACGCCATTCTTATATTGGTGGGCAACATTGACCCGAAGAAGGCCATGTCGGATATAGATAAGTACTTCGGCGGTATCAAGAGGGCGGCGTACAAGCGGCGGGAGGTGGTCACTCGCGAACCTGCGGCTTTCGGCGGCACTCGCTTTACGGTGGCTGAGGATGTGGAGCCGCGCATGGACGTTCTCTTTCAGACACCCGGATATCCGGACGCGGATCTCTACAGCTTGGATGTGGCGGAGGGGATACTGTCTGACAGGAGTGGGCGTTTGTACAAGCGTTTGGTGGACAAGGAGCAGCTCTGCACCGACGCCGGGGCGTCGAACAACGTGAGGTTGCACAACGGTTATTTCCATATATACGCCTCGCTTAAAAAAGGGACGGATCCGGCGAAAGTGGAGGAGATCATAAAGGATGAGATAGGCAAATTGGTCAAGGAGGCGCCCACGGAAAGGGAGATGGCGCGTGTGGTAAACGGTATGCGGATGTCGTTCGCCGTCGGGCTTAAGAGTTTGGAGGGTATATCGGACAGATTAGCCGGTTTCGAGCGACTGGGTTCTTGGAGAGATATATATGACTATCAGGAGAAAGTCGCGGCGGTCAAGGCCGCTTCAATCCCGGAGGCTGCGGGTAAGTACCTGAAGCCGGAGTTGGCGACGTGGGGGTTCATAGTTCCTAAAACCGCAACAAAAAGGAATAATTAAAATGACGACCAAAAAGACTAAGACGTTATTGACGATAGGTTTATATTCCGCCGCGATTGCCGTAGCGGTCGCCGCCGCCTCATGCAACAGTCTCTTCGGTTGCAGGCTGCCACGTCCAACCGGCGAGCCGCCCGTCAAACATGCGACGAAAGCCGCCGATGCCGCCGCGTCTGTTGACACCGGCGCGGCGGCTAAACGTAAAATCGTTTCGCACCCGTCCGAGTTGAAGTTCGATTCTCTTGACTGGAAAGTCCCTTTGGGCGACCATCACCGCGTCCAACTTGCTTCCGGCCCGATCGCCTACGTCGCCGTTGATTCCGCGCTGCCGCTCGTTTCCATAGCGGCCTACATCAGAAGCGGTTCTTTGACCGATCCCGCCGGCAAGGAAGGGTTAGGCTCTCTCATGACCAGACTGATGCGTATCGGCGGAACAGAGCGCTACAACGCGGACACGCTGGACGCGCTGATCGATCAATTGGCGATGAGTTTCTCATTTTCGCAAGGGGAGGCGGACATCTCGTTTCGGGCTTCGTTCCTCTCTGAATATCTTGACACCGCGATGGTTATTATGAAAGAGATGTTCTTCCATCCGGCATTCGACTCAAAGAAATTAGAGCGCGAGCGTAACATCACATTGGAAGGTATAAGCAACCGTTTTGCCAACCCCGGCCCCACGCTCTCCGTAGCGTACCGCAAACACGCCTACCAGAAATCCGCTCCGGCGAGAATATCGACGGCGTCGTCGGTAAGGTCTATAAAGCGCAACGACATCGTAGCGTTGCACAAAGCGGCGTTCAGTTCCTGCGACATCATATTGGCTGTCTCAGGAAAGTTCAATAGGGACGATATGATAGCGAGGCTCAACGCGGTCTTCTCCGCGCCGATAAAGCCGCAACCTCAAGCTATACCGGATATTACCGTGGATCCGCAGACACGCGCGCTTGTAGTGCATAAAGGCATAAGCCAAGCCTACATCCGTATGGGCCTGCCGCTCTTCCAGCGTCCGCATCAAGACTACTACGCCGTCATGCTGTTAGACTACATCCTCGGCGGCAGCGGCTTCACATCGCGCCTCGGGGCAAGGGTGAGGTCGGACGAGGGGCTGACGTACTCCATCCACTCAAACGCCGAATCGAACTATGTATATCCGGCCACGTTTCACATAACTTTCTACACAAAGACAGCGTCGTTCCCCAAAGCCGTAACGATTGTTTTGGAAGAGCTTGACAAAATAGTGAAAACCGGCGTGACCGAAGAGGAGCTGGCAAGCGCCAAAGCGTCGCTGATCACCGAACTCCCGTCGTCCTTCCGCTCCCCAGAAGACATAGTGTCGACATACGCGTGGAACGAATTCTATGGCCGCGCCCCCGACCACTATGTAAAATATCCTGATGAATTACGAAAGTTGACCAAAGCGGATATTGACAAAGCGGCAAGGAAGTACATAGCCGTAGACAAAATGACATATACGATAGTAGGCGACACAACAGCCATCAACGCGGCGATGACAGCGGCTGTTAAGGACGGATTCTTTGCGATTGATTCGCTGAAGAGCAAAAAGGTGATGGCCGTTGACGCGTTGGAAAGGTTTGAGTAGTTGATTGAATAATGTCTGATCGTCCCACACCTTTTTTATTTTTTGGTTGGTGGATGATGCGGGCGCAATACATATTTAAGTAGGCGGTTATCCGTTAATCGACGATTTCACGAAAGGGAGCGAACGAGATGGGGAGCGGAAAGGTTTATGTTGTGCATAATGATTGGATAAAAGATCCTATCAACAGCAAGATGCCTTACAAGATCGGCAAAACAACCGCAGATTCTGTCGTTGATGGCAGGTTTCATGGGATAGGATTGATCATGCCGGGAAAGTTTGTTTGCGACTTCGCGTACGAATTCGATGGCGAACAATACAGCGAGATTGAGGAAATGTTGCATGATCTGTTAGATGACTCAAAAGTAAACGGAGAGTGGTATTGGGTAAATGAACGTGTGTTGAAAGGTATACGGCGCACGTGTGAAAAGTTCGGTGGTAGACCGATTACCGAAGAAGTTACGAATGAGTTCGCGGGAGAAAAAAATCTGGGCGGAGAACCGCCAAAAAGATTATCTAGCGCGAAGTCTTTACAAAAAGAATATTGGACTTACTTAGTCGATTATTTTGATCAACACGGTACTTCTTTAAAATTAAACGGTAAAGGCGCAACTAGAAAACCTTGGCTTTGGATAGGGGCTTTTAGAAGAGGTGGTTTTGGTATTACATTATCTATGGATGATGAATCACACAAAATTTGGTGTTCTTTGTATATTAGTGCACATGGTATTAAGGGAGTTGTCAACGCCAAAAAAGCCTTTTTCAAATTAATGGAAGAAAAACAAATTATAGAAAAAGAAATAGGAACAAAGTTAGAGTGGAATGAAAATGATGACCCTGATGACCCTGATTGTCAAGACTCCTCTATATCGATCTCTCGACACGGGAATATTGAAGACAGAGAACAGTGGGAAGAATTTACAAAATGGTTCAAAAAATATGCTGAACTGTTTTACAAGACTTTTTCAAATAGAGTCAAAAACTTAGAAATATAAAACGACACCACCGTAGCGACAAAAGCAATCAAGTATCGGCGGTCGTGAGTTAGCGGGTCAGGAATCGCCCCCCGCCCAATATTTTTTTGCAATCCAGCCGTCCGTAATGTATATTTATCAGGTAACAAGGAGCGGGTGCGCGGCGGGTCTTGAAGAAGGGCGGAGAGGGTGGTGGTATGAAGAGGGTATGTTTAGATAATTGTTGCAATAGCCGTATATTTGACGACGATACGCAGCCTAAAGTGAAAGCGCAGGTCGCTAAAATCCAACAC
>JAITFI010000104.1 GCA_031281485.1 Chitinispirillales bacterium
AGCCCATTTTTGGTTGGAGCGAGGGAGGGCGCAGCCCTCCCTTTAATTGAATTTGATTTTTATTATTTGACTTTTATTATCTTTCATCTTTAATTTAAAAGGATAAAAAATAAGAAAATGCACCATCTATACTTTTTATTAGCAATAATAATAGGCCTATTGGTACTAAGCGTTCTGGTCTTCGTCCACGAGCTTGGGCACTTCATCGCCGCCAAGTCTTGCAAGATCCGCGTCCTTGCTTTCGCCATCGGCTTCGGCCGTACGCTCTGGAGCTTTAAGCGCGGCGACACCGAGTACCGCGTGAACGCCATCCCCTTCGGCGGCTACGTGTTGATGGCCGGAGAGAATCCCGCCGGCGAGCGCAGCGGCGCCGACGACGAGTACTCCTCCAAACCGATATGGCAACGCGCCGTCGTAGCGCTTGCCGGCCCCGTGGCGAACATGATCTTCGCGTTCTTCACGCTTTGGGGGGCGTTCGTCCACGGCATAGACCGCCCCGCGTTCTTAGACAGCGCCCGCGTCGGCATAGTGCAGAAAGACTCCCCCGCCGAGGCCGCCGGTTTTTTAGCCGGCGACAGCATCCTCTCCATAAACGGCGCGCCGATCTCCGCTTGGGAGCAGGTGGACACGCACCTGTCGCAGCAATTAGGCAGCGGCTACAAGGTCGCGGTTTTGCGCAACGGCAGCCAGCTTGAACTCGAATTACACGTGGAGCGGACCGGCGCCCACCTGCCCAAGATGCTTTCGGGCGGGCTTCTGCCGGCACGCTACCCGCCGGTCATCGGCGGCGTGAAACCCAAGAGCGGCGCGGACGGCCTGCTTGAAACCGGCGACACGCTCCTTACACTAAAAGGCGTCTCAGTCTCCTCTTTCGACCAATTCGCCATGCTGATGCGCGAGTACGACCCGGAAGGCGAACCGGCGGCCTCGATCAACATCAAGCGCGGCGCGAATTCGATGCACGTCTTCGTAATCCCCACATACGACTCCACGGAAAAACGCTACCTGCTCGGCATAGAACCGGTGCCGGAACCGACGCGGCTCGTGCGCTACGGGGCAATGGCGGCGCTCGGCCCCACTATGAGCAAAACGTGGGAGTACTCCGCCATGATCTTCGACGTGCTCGGCAAACTGACAAGCGGAAAAGTCCCCGCAAGCCAACTCGCCGGCCCGCTCAACATCATCCCGGTCTCCGGCATGATGGCCTTCCAAGGCTTGTCGAGCATACTAAACTTCATGGCGCTCATAGGAATAAACTTAGCCGTGCTCAACCTCCTCCCCCTAGTAATAACCGACGGAGGCCTGCTGATGTTCCTCATAATAGAAGCCATCCGAGGCAGACCATTGTCCACCGAATCGCAGATGGCGATAAACAAAATCTTTATATTCCTATTCTTAGCGCTGTTCTTGTTCGTGACGTTTAACGACTTGCAGAGGTTGCCGGATTTGTTTAAGTGGAGAAAGTAAAATAAATCTTTTAAATCTTTTAAAATCAAATTCTTTAAAATCATTTTCAGACGAAAGGGCGCGATAAATCGCGCCCTTTCATAGGATATGCGGGGCTAAACCCCGCATATGAGTCAACGTCAAAGTCAACGTCAACATCCCCTGTTTTTGACTTTGATTTTATCTATGCGGGGTTTAGCCCCGCATAGCCTATGAAGCCCCGAAGGGGCTTCGTCTAAAAAAGATTTAAAGAATTTGACTTTTATGTGATGCCCACAAAAATTTTACAAAATACTATTGCCACCAATACGAAATCAAGGAAATAGTCAGAACTCAGTACAATCAAAACATTACGTCCCGCCGACTGACGGAAAGGTTAGGTATTGTATGAAGAAAAATATTACCGAAACCACACGCGGCAATCGGGGCAATCAACAAGAATCTATACCGATTCTATCACAATTTCGCAAGCGAAATCTCAACGGATCCGCTATAGTAGCCATCCTCGCTGCGCTCGTATTCATCGGCATCGTCGTCGCGGCGATGGTGAGAAATACGGGGAGCCAGTCGGCGACAAGCCGGGGATACGGGTCGGCGCTTATGATGAGCAGCACCGTTTCCAGCGGAATTACCGCGACGGAGGGGTATTTTCTCAATCCCGCCAACGCGAACACTGTGATAAGTACGATACAAAGTATCGTTGACAATCCCACCAATAAACCGTTTATTTTAGGCACCGCGGACAGAAAACAGGAACTGGCCGACGGACAGTACTTCCGCAGCAGACTCTCCACTTTCGATGAAAATACCATGCGCGCGATGTTTGAGGTGGAAAGCGGTAAAAATGGAAAGGGAAAGAGCCTGAAAACGGCGCGCGCTTTTTATTCGGTGGGAGGTTTGGAAATATCAAGCGGAGGGAGTTTCCCGGGGAACAACACGCTATTCATGGGCGGAAACATGCAGGCCAGCAACAAGTCGATGCGCGTTAAGGGATACGCCACCTTTATGGACGATTTCACTACCAACGACGGGGGTTCCGGTATCGCTTTTGAGCCTGATTCCATAACCGGCGAGGGAAACGTTCTTTTTAACGCCGCCGTTAATATTAACGACGCAAGCGTAAAATTCAAGATACCGGCATTCTTTAAGGACGACGTGGTTATTCCGAGATACACCAACGACACCATGTTTTACGACAACGTCGGTTTCAATAAAAACATATCAACGGAAAGATCGCCCAAATACATTGGCGCGGTCGGAAATATGTGGATCAAGGAAGGGCTCAGAACTCGGAGTTTTGAAAACGGCATGGCAAAAGTTCCGATCACATATATTGACCAAGGGGCGGAATTTAATGTCAGAATTAAAGGCTACGGGAGCGGCGCCGCCGGCGGCAATCTATATTATACCGATAGCCTCCCCGCCAAAAACACGGACGAATCTTACGACAACTCCAACTGCGCGGCGATGGAAATACCGGAATACAGATGCTTCTCTTTCCAAAATTCGCTCTCCGATATCGCGTACAACGGCAATCAGCGCAATTTCGACACGCCGGAGATTTTGGATAAATTGGGTATGACAAAGGAAGCCGACGCCGTAAGAGCCTCTTCCAATCCCAACAAGGCGGCGGAAATCAGGAGGGACAGCGAACCTATCCTCAATCCGCAAAATATAACCGGCGCTGGAAAACAATTCTTGACGCTCGACTCGCTGATACCGTACTTTTCGGGCGGCGGCCAGTGGAGCGCGGCCAGCGTCTCTCTCAACGATGTCAACGGATGGTACGCGAAATATCCCGAGAGCAGCTATCCACAATACTACAACGAGGGCCACCTTTTGGTTAGACTGAATGGAAGTTTGGCGTTTAACGACGCCGCAAATAAAACATTCGACAACAAAATAGCCTTTATCGTGGACGACGGTTACAATATAAACTCTAAGTACTACAACAGCGGCGAAAACGCGAGCACGTTGATTTATGTGGGGCAAAAAGGGCAACTGAACATGGAGTTTCAGAAAAATTTCCGCGGGCTGATATACGTAGACGACAGCAATGAGTGCGGCATAGGAGCAAACGGGTCTCCGGGCTACAACAAACAAAATACCTTCACATGGGGGCCGGATTGCGTGATTGAAGGCGCGGTCTTGCTGAAAGGCCAAGGAAGAATGAACTGGAACACGAGCGCTGGAGGGCCAGCGGTCTTTATCAGAAACGAGGAGATACTAAAGGCCTTCGCCGGATTTGTAAGCGGTTCCGGCGCAAATACGAATAAGGTTGTCAGTATTAAACCGGGGGGGGTCAAACTTAAACGGTTGGGGCTTTATTACGATTTGAAATAATAAAATAAATAATAAAAGAAAGTCAAAATCAAAATCAAATTCATTTAAGGGGAGGGAAACGGCGGGGTGGATTTTGGGCCACCCGCGCCGCCGTCAATTATTTGGATTAGTCAGCAACGCAACGGGCCGAGACGGCGTTGCTCTTGACGAGGCTGAGTACGTACACGTAGTCGTAGTTGCTGTACATGGTCCGGTAGTAGGCTTTACTACCATCCTCCGTGGCCGTCCACCAGAAACCGAAATCGCCGGCAGTGCCGAAACCACCATGGGAGTAACGGAGGCCGGCGGGCAAGGCCGAAAATCCATAATCATTCGTCCCATTACCATTGTTATTCCATCCGCTCGTTGACTTTAATTTCTTACCCGCCGTAGAAGAACCCCCCGCCGCCGTCAGCAATGCATCCCACTCCTGATTAGTCGGCAACCTCTTCCCAATCGACTGACACGCCACTTGCGCCGCCTCCCACGTATACAACCTACCATACTTATCACAGTTAGCGGGGTCGTCCCCATAACACCAAGAATCCGCCGTCTCCACGTCCAAATTCTTCGTCATCCACTTCTCTAGCGGAACGGATCCCCCAACACCACCATTGTTATCCCCGCCGTTGTAACTGTCCCCGCCCGACGGATTATCATCCCCCCGGCACCCAACCGCCGCCAACCCCACCGCCACCGCAAACAACAACGACGTCAGTCCCTGCCTAGTGAACAGGTTCATAAAACCTCCTAAAATAATGGTTAATGGCTGGGCTGATGTATAAATAAAACCTAGGTTTAATTTATACAAAAGTTGCTATAGGAAAACGCGGAAATTTGGGGTAAAAAGCGGGTTGGGCAGTGATTTTTGGTGTATAAATTAAACCTACGTTTAATTTATACACATATAATATAACCATAGAAATTAAAAAAATCAACAGAAAAGTCGTATATATTCAAAAAAAGCGCCCCTCCCCATTTTTTGGTCAAAAAAAGCCTCCCTCCCCGTCGCCGCGGGCTCGGTCCGCGTCCGCGATCCTTCGGGTTACGGGGTTTGGGGGAGCGGTCAGTCCAAGCCCCAAAGATTAATTTGACTTTGGTCGCCCCCAAATATATATCTTTATATATATTGGCGTAAGGCATCAATCAATAGTACCCCATAGTCAAAGGAGTCAATTATGGTGTTGTGCGACAAAGCTTTATTGGACGAGGTAACGTCGAGGGTCTGCACCGCCGCCAAAGAGGTCTTGGGCGACAAGTTGAAGAAAGTAATCCTCTACGGTTCATACGCTCGCGGGGACTACAACGAGTATTCGGACATAGACTTCTTCGTTCTCGCCGACATCCCGCAAGAGGAATGTTGCAGGGCTGGTTCAAACATCTATCATCGCGTGTCGATGTTTGAGTTAGAGCAGGGTATAATGATTAGCCCGCACGTTACGGGCTACGAGACGTTTATTAGTTGGCGGAATGTTTTGCCGTATTATATGAACGTCATACAAGAGGGGATAGAGTTGTATGCCGCCTGAAGAACACACTCCTGAAGATTTAGCGACTTTTCGTCTTCATCAGGCGAGAGTATCGTTGCAAGCGGCATTGGCTGCTTTGGATTTTCAGACTGCCGCTAACCGTTCGTATTACTGCATCTTTTATGCCATGCGCGCGGTTCAGGCGCTTGACAGGTTTGATTCTAGAAAGCATTCCGGCGTAATAGACAATTTTCGCAAAAATTATATCAGAACAGAAATCTTCTCACATGACTTTTCAGATATTATCGGGGATGCCTTTAAAATCCGCCTTGAAAGCGATTATGAAGATTTTTATCTTATTTCAAAGGAAGAGGTCGCCGCTCAAGTCGAAAACGCCAAAACCTTTTTAGAGGCGATGGAGAAGTACATCGGCGAGAGAATCCATAAATAGTTCGGGGGCTAACTTGTTTATCTAGCCGAAGGCTTCGTCTAAAAAAGATTTTAAAGATTTGGCTTTTTTGGGTTTAACCCCGCATATCCGCGGAGTTACGTATATAGTTCCCCTAATAATCCCAGTTCAGACGTCCTTTTAATCTTTATTGAAGCCATCTCTGTACCTCAAGCGCCGCCTTGCATCCGCTTGCGGCGGCGGTTATCGCTTGGCGGTAGTGGGGGTCGCATACGTCGCCGGCGGCGAAGACGCCGTCGATTGATGTCTTTGAGGTGCCGGGGGTTATGACTATGTAGCCTTGTTCGTCTAATTCTAATTGGCCGTTCAGGAAGCCGACGTTCGGTTTGTGGCCTATGGCCTCGAACGCTCCGGCTACCGTTAGTTCTGACTGTTCTCCGGTGACAGTGTCGCGCAGTTTCAGGGCGCTTAATCTTTGTTCGCCCAAGAACTCGTCGACTACCTTGTTCCACAAGATTTCGATTTTCGGGTGCGACGCCGCACGTTCGCGCATTATCGCTCCGGCTCTCAGTTCGTTTCTGCGGTGGATCAGGTAGACTTTTGAGGCGAACTGCGTCAGGTGGACGGCCTCCTCGACGGCGGTGTCGCCGCCGCCGATCACGGCTAACTCTTTGTTGCGGAAGACGGGCAGCGCGCCGTCGCACACGGCGCAGGCTGAGACGCCGCGGCCCCACAAACTCTTTTCGGAGTCGAGCGGGAGCCTGCTCGCCGCCGCCCCTGTGGCGATTATCAGGGCTTCGGCGTTAAATTTGTCCCCGTTGACCGTGGAAACGGCGAACGGGCGCCGCGACAGGTCCGCCTCGGCTACGTCGTCGGTGACCAAGCGCGTCCCGAAACGCTCGGCTTGCCGCCGCATACCCGCCATCAGCTCCGGGCCCTCTATGCCGTCGGGGAATCCGGGGAAGTTTTCGACCGCGCCGGTGATCATGAGCTGGCCGCCGGGGATGCCGCCGGATTGGAAGCCCTCGATTAATATCGGGTTCAGGTTAGCCCGAGCGGCGTAGACGGCCGCGGTGAGGCCGGCGGGGCCGGAGCCGATTATCAGCAACTTTTCCGGGTGGCTTGACATCGCGTTATGCCCTCTGAAATCAACGCGCTTCCGTCCAAAAACGCGGAAACGGCTACGACTTGGCCATTGCCTTGAGGCACTTCATGCAGATCTTGATCCGCGTTGGCGTACCGTCGATCACCTGCTTGATGGTCCGCAGGTTCGGGTAGAATATCCTGTTGTTCACGTTGTGGGCGTGAGAGATGGTCTTCCCGGACATCGGGTGCTTGCCGCAAATTTCACACGTCTTGGACATAAAACCTCCAAATGCAATTTATTTTTTGGTTACTATTTTACGTAAAGATTATTAATATAAATGATGCCGGAAATAAAGTCAAATTCTTTTTAAATCTTTTTTAGACGAAGCCCCTTCGGGGCTTCATAGGATATGCGGGGCTAAACCCCGCATATATAAAATCAAAGGCTAAAAACGCCGATTTTGACTTTGATTTTGACTTTATATGCGGGGTTTAGCCCCGCATATCCTATGAAAGGGCGCGATTTATCGCGCCCTTTCGTCTAAAAAAGATTTAAAGATTT
>JAITFI010000077.1 GCA_031281485.1 Chitinispirillales bacterium
ATAATCCTTTAAATCCTACTAATCCTAGTTCAGACAGTCTTTTGATTTTATATATGCGGGGTTTAGCCCCGCATATCCTATGAAGCCCCGAAGGGGCTTCGTCTAAAAAAGATTTTAAAAGAATTTGACTTTAAAGAATTTGATTTTAAAAGATTAAAAAAAATATTTATCTCCCCTTCTCCAATCTCTCCGCCAAAAACATGTGCAATCCATTTTCCTTTATCTTCTTCTGTGTGACTTTATAATTATATGATACCCTATGCAACGATATAGTTTGTTTATCCGTATCGTAGATAGCATAACACGACCTATTGTCAAAGTCTCTTGGCTGGCCCACGCTGCCCACGTTTATCAGATAAGTACGTCCTAACTCTATATGCGTAGACATTTCTGATAACAGGATTATCCTTTCACCCTCTTTGTACATGATATTGGGCCAATGCGTGTGGCCTATGAAGTTCAGTTTGTGGTTTAGGTAGCCGAAGGCTTCCATCACCGAATACTCGTTGTCGGGGAAGACGTACGTGAACCTCTCCGGGGTGCACGGCGATGAGTGGACGAAGAACATGTCGTCTTGTTCGGCGGTAAGGGGCAGGGCGCGGAGAAACGTTTTGTCGGCGTCGGTGATGTTCTGCTTGGTCCACTCCATAGCGGAGAAGGCGAAGTAGGTGAAGTTGCTCGTGTCGGTCCTCTCGACGGCGGCGTAGTCGTGGTTGCCGGCCACGCAGATGGAGGCGCGGGCGCTGATCAGTTCTATGCACTGCCTCGGGTTAGGGTAGTAGCCCACTATGTCGCCGAGGCAGGCAATAGTGTCGGCGCCACGGCGCTTGATGTCCTTGAGGACGGAGTTCAGCGCCTCCAGGTTGCCGTGGATATCGGATATTATGGCGTATTTCATGGTTCTGTCTTTTTAACGTTTAAAAACGCAAACACCATCTTCAATATATTATATTATTGCTTGCCTTTGCAAGATTATTTTCACCCATCGGGACAAAAGACCATAATGCGGCGGTACGAAAACAAGCTACAAGAGTTTCGCGAATCCATACTTCCGGCGTCGTCGGCGCTCATCCTGACGCACGACTACCCCGATCCGGACAGCCTCGCCTCGGCGTGCGGCGTCTCGGAACTGCTCGCCTTTTGGGGCGTGGATCACACCGTCATAGCGTACGGCGGCTTCATCGGGCGCGCCGAGAACAGGGCGATGGTGCGCTTTCTGAACATCAAGGCCGTCCCCTTCGCCCTTCTGCATATCGGCGACTTCGACAAGGTAATCTTGGTCGACTGCTACCCCTGGCGCGGCAACGTCTCGCTGCCGCAAAACGCGCCGGTGCACGCCGTGATAGACCACCATCCGAGCGACCCGTCGCCGGACGCGGCGTTCTTCCAAGACATCCGCGACGAGTACGGCGCGACCGCCACCATCGTCACAAGCTACCTGCTCCAAGCCGGCTGCCGGATATCGCAGAAACTCGCCACCGCCCTATTCAACGGCATAAAGACCGACACCGACGGCATGCTGCGCGACGCCACGCCCGACGACATAGAGTGCTACAAATGCCTCTTCGACATCATGGACCACCGCTTGCTATCCCAAATAGAGACCCCAAAACGCGACGCGGAGTTCTTCCGCCTCATCCACACCGCGACCGAAAGCGCGACCTGCTACAAAAACGTGGGCTACATCCACTTAGGCGCGGTAACGGCCCCCGACAGCATCGCCGAAATGGCCGAGCTATTCCACAGTTGGGAGAAGCTGGAGTGGATAGTCTGCACCGGCGTCTTCAACAACCAGATATTCTACTCAATCCGCTCCGAAACCAGCGCCCTCGCCGGAGCCCACGCCGAAAGCATAGCAGCCCGTTTCGGCGGAAACGGCGGCGGCCACGCCAAAGCGGCGGCGGGCAGGCTGCCCATAATAGGAGACGCCCAAACAACCGCGGAAATGGTCAAACTCGCCGTAGTCGATATCTTCGGCGTGGCCGACGAGGAACCGGAGAGGCTGCTGTAAAAATTTACGGAATAATTGACTGTTTTTGTTCTATATATATTATATTATAAAGTCAAAATCTTTTTAAAATCTTTGTAAAAACACAGAGGACTATATGTGGGATTATACGGATAAAGTCAAAGATCACTATATGAACCCGCGAAACGTCGGCGAGATAGACTCCCCCGACGGCTTCGGCGAGGTGGGCAACCTCAGCTGCGGCGACGCCATGCGCCTCACCTTCAAGCTCGACGAAAACGGCAAGATAGCCGAGGTCAAGTTCAAAACCTTCGGCTGCGGCAGCGCCATAGCCTCCGCCAGCATGCTGACCGAGCTATGCGCCGGAAAGACGCTGGATGAGGCCAAAAACATCACCAACAAGGATATCGCCGACGCCCTGGGCGGCCTCCCGAGGGAGAAGATGCACTGCAGCGTAATGGGTCAGGAAGCCCTTCACGCCGCCATAGAATACTACAAAAACGGCGGGAAAACCCCGGAAGCCAAGGTCAAAGAGGGCAACATCGTCTGCGTCTGCTTCAACGTGACCGACGCTGAGATAGAAAAAGCCGTGAAGGAGAACGGGCTCAAGACGCTTACCGACGTAACGAACTTCACTAAGGCGGGGGGAGCCTGCGGGAAGTGTCACGAGAAGATCGAAAAGATGTTAGAGCGGCTGAACAAAACCGCGTGAACGTGATGTCGTTTCCATCAGGGACATAAAAATCGTAACCTCGCAAACACGACCGCTCGGACGGCGCTTCTTCAACCGAACGACCATCGAACTCGCCAAAGCGCTGCTCGGTAAACGCTTAGTATTCGGCAACCTGCAAGGAAAGATCGTCGAGACGGAGGCGTATCTGTACAAAGACGACCCCGGCTGCCACGCGTCACGCGGCCTCACCCCACGCAACGCCCCGATGTTCGGCCCGGCGGGACGCACGTACGTATACTTTATATACGGAATGTACCACTGCCTGAACATAGTCAGCGGCAAAGAGGGCGAGGGCGAAGCCGTCCTGATCCGCGCCTTAGAACCTATAGACGGCATAGAGCTGATGCAAAAACGGCGTAAGACCGAAAAAATCGAAAACCTATGCAACGGCCCGGGAAAACTGACGCAGGCTTTCGGCATCACCAAAAAGCAAAACGATATGAGCCTGATCGACGGCGGGGACGATGATTTGCGGATACTCAACGGTGAGAAAATCCAAGAGACGGAAATAGTAACCGCCGCCCGCATTGGCTTGGCCAAAGGGCAAGGGGACGATTTGATGCTGCGGTTTTATATCAACGGGAATAGATTTGTGTCGAAGCCTCTGAAACCGTGTAAAACGATCCGGTAACGCAAACAATCGTATCAACAGAGCCGGCGGCGTCTCGCAGCGCAGCGCTCACCGCCTCCGCCACGTCCTCAATAACAACCCGCCTCCCGCTGAATTTACCATCTGTCAAGCCCATCATGCCGTACGGATCCGCCGCGCGTTCCGTTTTGGGCCGCGTGAAGTAGAAGGCCGACGCGCGCGGCGCCAGTATCTTCAAGACGGCATCGATATCCTTGTCCCTCATCATCCCCAAGACAAATGAAACACGCCGATCCGGAAAACGCCTCTTCAACGCGCCGACAAGGGCCTCGGCGGCGTCGGGATTGTGGCCTACGTCAATCACCAATTGTTGATCGCTAACATCGACAATCTGAAAACGCCCGGGCAACACAGCCGACTTTATCCCCTCATATACTACCTGATAATCAAAATCATCCACGCGCCTGAGCGCGTTCATGGCTAAGACGGCGTTCTGTACCTGATACTCCCCTATCATAGATAAATCGTACTTACGCCCGTCAAGGCAAAACGACACCCCGTCGTCCCGACAGACGACGCCGGTCACCCCCATATCAACCGGTGAAAACACCAGATCCGAACCGATCTCCTTACATTTTTCAACGGCAAGCTCTCTTATCCGCCGATCATCCGGTTCCAACATGACAAGCGGCGCCCCGCGCTTGACGATCCCCAGCTTCTCCGCCGCTATCGCCTCAAGCGTATCACCGAGGTACTCGCAGTGGTCAAGCGCAAGCTTCGTTATCACCGAGACTTTCGGCGTGATGATGTTCGTCGCGTCAAGCCGTCCTCCCATACCCGTCTCAAAAATAGCGTACTGCACGCCCGCGCGCTTGAATATCTCGAAGGCCATCAGCGTCGCGGCCTCGAAGAAGGTCAGGCCCAAGTCGTTGATGACTTTTTCCTGATCTTTGTAGACGCCGAACCAAGCGTCTTCATTGATGTCAACCCCGTCTATCCTAAAACGTTCCTCGAAGTTGGTTATGTGCGGGGAGGTGTAGAGGCCAGTCTTGTAACCGGCGCGGCGGAGGACGGACTCTATGTAGGCGCAGGTGGAGCCTTTGCCGTTGGTGCCGGCGACGTGTACGGAGAAGTAGGATTTGTGAGGGTCGCCGCAGAGGGAGGAGGCTTTGAACATGCGGTCGAGGTCGTACTTTATGCCTTTGTTGATATGTGAGAACAGGGTGGATTTTATTTGGTCGGGGGTTGATTGCATAATTGTCGTTATTGTAATTGTATTATATAAAGGGGAGGGCTACGCCCTCCCTCGCTCCAACCAAAATGGCTTCGCCATTTTGTTTTACGCTACCCACCCTGCGGGGACACCCCGCAACGCCCCGCTAGATACCCCCCCACCTTCAATTCCTCCCCCTCAACTAGGGGGAGGAACTTTTTTTACACAAGCGCCGCTTCGCGTCGCAACGTCAACGGCTACTTCTTAGTGAGAATTATGCGAGCGTCTAGGAGTGTCGCCCCTGTTCCTTCCAGGCCTACTTTCAAGGGGTTGATGTCTATCTCCGCAATGTCCTCGAAATCCGTTACCAATTGGGAGATGCGCTGCAGGTTCTCTACTACGGCTTTGATGTCGCTCGGCTTCGCTCCGCGGGCGCCCTTCAGCATTTTGTAGACTTTGGTGCTCTGGATCATCGCCATAGCCTCGTCCGCCGTGAGCGGGGCCAGCTTTTGGCATACGTCTTTCAGAACCTCCACGTAGATGCCGCCCCAGCCGAACATCACCACGGGGCCGAACTGCGGGTCTTTGCTCATACCGATCAAGACCTCTTGCTCGTCCTTGCCACCGATCATCTTCTCGAGCAGCACGCCGTCGATCTTCGCCCCGGGCTTCCTCTCTTTGACCGTTTTCATCATGCTCTCGAAACCCTCCTCGACCTCGGCGCGGCTCTTCAGGCCGACTTTGACGCCGCCGGCGTCGGACTTGTGCAGGATGTCGGGGCTGGAAATCTTCATCACCACGGGGTAGCCCATCTTCTCCGTGATCGACCCGGCCTCCTTGGCGTCCTTGGCCAATTGCCCGGACGGGACGTTGAACCCGTAGGCGCGCATCGCCTCTTTGGCTTGGATCTCGCCTATCTCGTTAACCCCGCGCTTGCGGTAGTCGGCTATGATATCCTCCACGACCTTCTTGTCGACTTTGAAGTTTTCGACCTTGCGGGCCGGACGCGCCTTGTAGAGGCCGTACTTCACCATTTCGAGCAACGCCTTGGCCGCCCGCTCCGGCACGCCGTACTGCGGGATCTTGTTGTCGCGCAGTATCTTAACGCCCTCAACGATGCTGCCCGCGCCCATGAAGCAGGCGAATATCGGCTTCTTGTACTTCTTGGAAAGCTCCACGATCTTCTTCGCCACGTTGTCCGAGTCGGTCATCTTCTGCGGGGTGAGCACCACGATCATGCTGTCGACCTCGGGGCTCTCGATCACTATGTCCATCGCCTTGCCGTACATATCGCTCTTCGCGTCGCCCAGAACGTCCACGGGGTTGTGGGCTGAACCGGCGGGGGGGAGGGTTTCGAGCAGCTTCTTGTGCGTGGCCTCGTCAAAATGGGCGATCTTCAAACCGGCCATCTCAATCGCGTCGGACATCATGATGCCGGGGCCGCCCGCGTTGGTCACCACCGCGACCCTGTCGCCCTTGGGCAGGGGCATATAGGAGAAGGCCATGGCCACGTCGAAGAGATGCTCTATGGACTCCGCCCTGATCACGCCCACCCTGTCGAAGGCGGCTGCGTAGGTGGAGTCGGCTCCGGCAAGGCTGCCCGTGTGCGAGGAGGCCGCCGCCGCGCCCGCGCTCGTCCGGCCCGCCTTCAGAATGACTATCGGCTTCTCCTTGCTCGTCTCCTCCGCCTCGCGGATGAAGTCGCGCCCGCGCGTGATGTTCTCAAGGTA
This sequence comes from Chitinispirillales bacterium, assembly GCA_031281485.1. Classification (GTDB taxonomy): domain Bacteria; phylum Fibrobacterota; class Chitinivibrionia; order Chitinivibrionales; family Chitinispirillaceae; genus GUT77. The sequence goes on from JAITFI010000077.1 coordinate 6,235, forward strand.
GGCGGTGATAACCTTCGTGTTTTTATCGTTTTTCAGCCCCTGCAGACACTCCACCTCGTCGAGCGAAGCCTTGTTGCCGATGGAGGCGAGCACCGACCACCCGAGCTGCTCCCGCGCCGCGATGTCCTGCACGGCGGTGAGTAACGCCCCGGACTGGGAGATAAGCGCGATCCCGCCCGGCTCCCCAGCCGCCCCGCCGAAAGAGGCGTTGAGCTTGTGCCACGGGTTGAGCACCCCCAGACAGTTCGGCCCAACCATCGTGATCCCGTGCTGCTTCACGATCTCAACCATCTCATTCTGCAGCTTCTTGCCCTCCTCGCCCGTCTCGCCGAACCCGGCGGTGATGATGATGGCCGCCTTGCTCCCCTTCTGCCCCATCTCCTTGAGCACCGGGATCACCAAATCGCGCCCGACCACCACGACGACAAGGTCGATCTCGCCCGGCACCTCGGTCAGCGTCTTGTAGCACTTTTTGCCGAGAATCTCGGGCGAACTCGGGTTAATCGGGTAGATTTGCCCCTCAAACCCGTCGTTAATAATGTTGTTGAGCACCTCATAGCCCACCTTGCCGGGCTTCGCGGACGCGCCGACGACGGCGACGGACGCCGGTTTAAGCAGTTTTTCAAAACTCATAATGCACCGTTCCTTTGGTTTTGGGGTTTATGTTTATTGTCCTAATTCCTAAAATGGTAACAATGTAATATAATATAGTTGGGGATCAAAAAGTCAAATTCTGTTGTTTTTAATTTTTTCGGCGATTTGGGGAGGTTCGTAAACATTTTTTACGTCGCTATTGACTTTGAGATGTTTTTTGAGTATATTAGATATAGAGTTGGGGCTTTCGGGCAGAATCGGGACCGCTGTGTCTGACTTGTGTGCTCTTGTTTCTGCCCGACCCCTATTTTCAAACCTTATAGCGTGGTCATAATAGCGCATCCCAAATTCAGTCTCACGGACAACAAAACCAACCATGTACTGTACACCATCAATAGTCGCCTTTGCCGCAAAAATATGACTAATCTTTCCATCATCGCCCATCGTTGTTTCAAGAAATATTCCATTCTTAATTAGATCCGGGGTGTGTTCCAGCAATGCAACTTTTCCCTCGCCGGCGCTATGGCTTACAACGTTCCTAGCGCTTGTCCTATTTAGAGATATATTCCAACCCACATCGGCATTGTAGTACTCCCCGAACACACCTTTATTTGCGAGCCAATTGATAGCCCTTTGCAAAAAGCCTTCCCCATGTCCAAGCGTCCGCACCTCCTCGCTGCTCACCTCCAACGACGGCAGTGCGTCAAACCGCGCCCGCTTATCGTTGACTGCCGCCTCTGCCGGAGACGCCTCCGCGCCCTGCCCCTGCGATTCATACATATCAGCCATGATTAATCACCCCAATCCCCGATTTTTGACCTTAACTTTGACTTTGACCCTGATTTTGACACTGACCTTAAAACACTAAGGCCCTACGGTACAACGAGAGAGGCGGAGAGAGCGGGACGGTACTACGCTTCTACCCTAAAATACCTGCGGCGGGGTAGAATATAATGAATGCGGCGGGGATGAGACGGCGAACGGGGCGCCTGCAACCGCTGGGCGGGCGGAATGGCCGGCCTGTTTAGAGATAATATACATTATTGAAAGATGTCTGAACTAGGATTTTTAGGATTATACGGTTTGTCATCTTTGTCATTTTGGAAATTTTAATTTTTTATTTTTCTATTGACATCCTGAATCCAAATATGTTATATTAGTAGACAATAAAGGTGTATAAATTAAACGTAGGTTTATTTTATACACCTAAATTTCCAGCCAAACCCCATTTTTACCACAAATTTCCGCGTTTTTCTGTAGCAACTTTTGTATACATTAAACCTAGGTTTTTTTTAGACAGTTTATGCATGGGGAATCTATATGTTTACAGCGATTTTGCCCCGTCGCCGACGCTTTCCGCCGCGTCAAACGGTCAATTTATGGCGCTGTCAAACGACAATACCATGTTTTTTCAGGTTAATTTAAGGTTAACAAACTATCCATTAACAATTTACTTTTTATTTGAAAGGGGGGTGCCGTATGAAATTATTTACCTTAACGAAGTTGGGGCGGGCGCTATTGTTGGCGGCGACGGCGGTTACGGTGTCGGTTGGCGCGGCGGCGGCGCAAGAGGATGCGGAAAGAGGCGTCTGCATTTCGCCTAAGTTCTTGTATTCACCGGGGTTGGGCGGAATTTACGGGATTTTGGACGAAACCTTGCACGAGATGGGGTCGGGGGTGTTTCACGGGTTTGGGTACAGCGTGGGGGTGGGAGAGATAGCCGATAAAGATTCGTCCACGAATGCGACGCTTTGGTTCGGCACCTCTTTCAGTTACGGCTATGAGGTGCGTTTGCCGGAAAACCTGCAATTGCTTTTCGGCGCCAGCATCGGCATTTATAACGGATGGCACATGTTGTTGGAAGAGCTTCCGCAGTCTCGGGATGACGGCGTTGGGGCCAAGAAGCTGTATATTGAAATGAGGGAAGGTTTCGGCGGGCCGTTTGTCAGGGTTCGCTGGCATTCCGTTGAATTGATGTATCAGATGCTCTTTGGGGCGTATATGAAGCTGGAATCGTACAGCGCGGGAGACTACGCGCAAAAGTCCGACGATACGGATATGAAAACCGGGTTCGGGGTGCTTCATCAATTTACGCTCGGTTACTGTTTCTGGAAAAAACCGAAATAAAGGAGTTTTTTAGGTGAAAAGACAGACATTTCTGCTTCTTGCGGCGTTGATCGCCGTGTCCGCCGCGGCCCAGACCAAATACGTGGCCGTTGTGGAAACGGAGCTTGACGCCCAGTCCAACGCGTCCGCCAATTTGAGCAAGGCAGATGTGAGGGAGATAACGGCGGTGTTACGCAACGAGGCTAGAAACATACTGCCGTCCGGCAAGTACAAAATAATGACCACCGAGAGTGTCATAGCGCAGGGTGGCGCGAAACTGGAGGATTGCGCCGAAGAAAACTGCGTCGTCTCGCTCGGAACCAAGATCGGGGCGGACTACATCGTGCGCGGGATAATAAGCAGCTTCGGAACGAAACTCTCGCTGACGATAGAAACGTATGAAACCGAAGACGGGACTTTGGTCGGGTCGGCGCGCGCCGTTTCCGAAAGGCCTGAAGAGCTTTTGGAGAAGGCCGCGGAGATATGCGGGGATATGTATAAAACGTTTGTCGGCGAGACGGCCGCCGAGCGGAAGGCGCCGGTACCAAGCGGCGGAACCGGTCACGAACCAGCGCCGGGGCGCCGCAAGGCCAAAAACGGGGTTACGCTCGGCTGCGTCTACGGCGACGCGGTCGCCTTGCATGCCGGGTTCGCGCAAACGCGCCCGATAGTCGGGGAAACGGCGTCGTTTGTTTGGGAGGCCGGCATGTGGATCGGCGAATACTACAACAACGACAGAGGCCCTTATGCCGGCTACGAAGACGGATGGTTCATCGGCATGAATGTGCCGCTTCTTTTTCAGGTTGACGTGAGCGTGTTTTCGCTTGAAACCGGCGTACAGTTGGATATGCTTCAAAAATTCGGTTCTTACGAGGCCTTGGTGTTCAACGCGGGATTCGTGGCGGGCGGCGGCCTGTCGTTCGGTGAGAATCGCGCGTGGCGGTGTTTTTACAGGTTTAACTCCGGCACCGGCTACTATTCGCAAATGATCGGGATACGGAGGTCGTTTTAGGGCGGTGTTCGCCGCCGGCGGCGGTATTGATTCAGGTATTGATATAGATACGGACATTGTCTATTGACTTTTGAACGGAGGGTGTTGCGATGAATGCGCGGATTGGATTGGCGATGGCGCTGCTGCCGGCGGCGGCGGTTTGTATGTTCGGGTGCGCGGATAAGAGCGTCGGGGAGGCGTTGTTGACGGCGGGACGCGTTACGGTGGTTAAAGGCGCGTTTAAGGATAGCAGAGACAGTACAACATACAAGACGGTAACAATAGACGGTAAGAAGTGGATGGCGGAAAATTTGAATTATTATAATGAGACGGGTTCGTGGTGTTATGACGATAAACCCGACAATTGCGTTAAATACGGCCGGTTATACAATTGGAATACGGCGATGGACGGGACTTCAAGCTCGGCGAGGAATCCAAGCGGCGTGCGCGGGGTGTGCCCAAGCGGTTGGCACTTGCCGTCGTACGGGGAGTGGAATGATTTGTTTAAGGCAGCCGGCCTTTCGGAGGGCAGTAAGTTGAAATCAAAGACCGGATGGAAATCAGGCGGCGACGGTAAGGACGAGTACGGATTTTCTGCCTTGCCCGGAGGCATGCGGGGTTCGAGCGGTACTTTCAAGGAAGCCGGTGAATCCGGTTATTGGTGGTCGGCTACGGAAACAAAGGACATAATCATGCTATATAACTACAACACCGCGCGCACAAGCTATGCCGTCGACAAGACAAACGGCTATTCTGTCCGGTGCCGGGAGGATTGACGCACGATTCGCGATCCTTCGGGTTACGGGGTTTTGGGGGTCGCGGAAACATTTTTTACGTCCCTATTGACTTTGAGATGTTTTTTGAGTATATTAGATAGTGATTCTTCGCCTGTGGGTTCCCTTTCGGACCTGATTTTCGATACAGGTATCCGCGTTGTTGTGTGCTTGGGGTCGGCGGGGGCGGTGGGCGGTCAGTCCCAGCCCCAACTTTTTTTTGCAATCCCGCCGCGCGTAATGACCGCACTGCGCAAACGGTAATCCCTTTCCCCCGCATCCCCGCCGTCGTTGTGTGTCGTCGGTGGGATTCGTCAGGTCGTTGGTGTTCGGTCAGTCCCCGCCCCAAAGATTAATTTGACTTTGTTCGTCCCCGAATATTACCTTAAGTAATATGGTCAACAGCATAAAGATTAACCGCTCTGCGTTCAGGCACGGGATACAAGAGGACAGCATACGCCGCGTTCTTCGTTATCCCCAATATGAAGCCCCGCTTGAGGAAGACGAGCGTAAATATATAGTGCTTGGTTTTGATAATGCCGGTAATTTGCTTGAGATTATGTACAATCTATGTGATGATAATACGATTAAC
>JAITFI010000007.1 GCA_031281485.1 Chitinispirillales bacterium
TTAAAATCTTTTTTAGACGAAAGGGCGCTTAAAATCAAAATCTTTAAAATCTTTTTTAGACGAAAGGGCGCGATAAATCGCGCCCTTTCATAGGATATGCGGGGCTAAACCCCGCATATAAAGTCAAAGTCAACGTCAAAATCGGCGTTTTTAGCCTTTGATTTTGATTTTATATATGCGGGGTTTAGCCCCGCATATCCTATGAAGCCGAAGGCTTCGTCTAAAAAAAAAGATTTTGACTTTAATCTTTTAAAGAATTTGGCTTTTTGGGTTTAGCCCCGCATATCCTATGAAGCCGAAGGCTTCGTCTAAAAAAGAATTTGATTTTAAAAGATTTTATTAATTATATTAGTATTAGTAAACATTGAAGGAGATTTTTATGGGATTTAATCGACATAGGTTGGGACAGGCGTTTCTATTGACGTCGGCTTTGGTAGTCTGGCTGTCTGGGTGCTCGATAAATACAGGCACGCCAGATGGTACCGGAGGGAGCAATACCGGCGTAAACATCCATACCCACACTTGGGGCGAATGGACGGAGCTGACTCCGGCGACTTGCGGCGTGAGCGGCGTGGAAATGAGAACATGCACGCAAGACGCAAGCCACAAAGACGTCAGAACCACACCGCCGCTGACGGGCGTGTGGTGCAATGCAACAGGCGGCGGCGTCCATACCCACACTTGGGGCGATTGGGTGATAACAACTCCGGCGACTTGCAACGCGCAGGGCGCGGAAACTAGAACGTGCACGCAAGACGCAAGCCACAAAGAAGTCAGAACCGTACCGCAGTTGACAGGCGCGGAATGCAATCCGACAAGCGGCGGCGAACATACCCACACTTGGGGTAATTGGGTGGTAACTACTCCGGCGACTTGCGACGCGACAGGCGTGGAGACGAGAACGTGCGCTCGAGACGCAAGCCACAAAGAAGTCAGAACCATACCGCAGTTGACAGGCGCGGAATGTAATTCAACAGACGGCGGCGAACACGTCCACACTTGGGGAGAATGGGCGATAACGCTCCAGCCGACCTGCGAGGAGACAGGCATGGAAATGAGGCTTTGCACCCAAGACCCGAGACACAGAGATTTGAGAGGGATACAGAAGTTGACGGGGGCGGCGTGTAATTCAACAGGCGGCGGAGACCATGTCCATACTTGGGGTAATTGGGTGGTAACGACTCCGGCGATTTGCGACGCGACAGGCGTGGAGACGAGGACGTGTACACAGGACGCAAGCCATAAAGAGACGCGGGCTATTGCGCGGTTGACGGATGCGGTGTGTAATTACGGCGACGACCATGTCCACACTTGGGGCGCTTGGATGGTAACGATTCCGGCGACTTGCAACAAGCCCGGCGTTGAGACTAGGACGTGCATGCAAAACGCGAACCACAAAGATAATAGATTGATAGCGCAGTTGACGGGGGCGGCGTGTAATTCGGTGGGAGGGGGGACGTCCGGGACGGTGACGATAGGCGGTATAAAGTGGATGACGAAGAATTTGGACGTGCAGACGGCGGATTCGTGGTGTTACGGGGAGGGCAGCCAAGTGTATGATGATAATACTGGTGATTGGGTGATGCTGACATCATCGCAGATACAAGCGAATTGCGCTAAGTATGGTAGGCTGTATACGTGGGAGGCTGCGAAGAGTGCTTGTCAGTCGATTGGTAAGAGGTTGCCGACTAATCAGGAGTGGGAAGCATTGGTGACGGCGGCTGGCGGTTCATCTACAGCAGGTAAGAAATTAAAGTCAATGAGCGGATGGAATAACAATGGTAATGGGACGAATGATTTCGGATTTTCGGCCTTGCCGGGTGGCGGCCGTAGCTCCGGTGGCGGTTTCGACAATGTCGGCAACTACGGCGGTTGGTGGACGGCCACGGAGAGCGGGAGTTACGGCGCCTACTACCGGGTCATGGGCTACGACTACGACGGCGTGTACTATAACAACTTCAACAAGAGCCTCGGCTTCTCGGTTCGTTGTGTCGAAAATTAGCGATTGCGTTTTCGAGAGAGATAGTATTCAACAGACTAGGGCGGCAACTCGTCGCCCCATCCATCATCCTCAAAAATTTGACTTCCGTTATCCCCGAATATTATCTTAACTATTTGTAGGTAAGTAAGTCAAATTCTCTTTTAGACGGAAGTGCGCGATAAATCAAAATCTTAAAAATCTTTTTTAGACGAAAGGGCGCGATAAATCGCGCCCTTTCATAGAATATGCGGGGCTAAACCCCGCATATAAAGTCAACATCAAAGTCAAAATCGGCGTTTTTAGCCTTTGACTTTGGTTTTATATATGCGGGGTTTAGCCCCGCATATCCTATGAAGCCGAAGGCTTCGTCTAAAAAAGATTTAAAGAATTTGACTTTTTGGGGTTTCGTCTTAAAAAGATTTAAAAGATTTTAAAAACATTAAAAGATTTTGACTTTAATGATGTTCCGATTCAAAACGCCAAATCGTTTCAAAATGAAACGTTTTTTCGTTCAAAAACTTCTTTTCCCCGCCCTACGGCCCCAAAAACACAAAAAACGCCTAAAAAACAATTTGGCACGATTATTGCGATAACCAACGCTGTGGAGTTGCTGGCAGTTGGTATCCCCGTAAAAGTGAATAAACGCTTTAACCATAAACAAAAAACAATAATAAGGAGGGCTGGTAACATGAACGTCAAGCCAATGGAAGACCGCGTGATTCTCAAATCCATGGAGGCGGAGGCGAAGACCGCCGGCGGCATCATCATTCCGGACAACGCCAAGGAGAAGCCCCAGAAGGGCGAGATCGTGGCGGTGGGGCCGGGCAAGATGAACGACAAAGGGACTCGCAACGAGATGACCGTCAAGGTCGGCGACAAAGTGCTCTACGGCAAGTACGCCGGCACCGAGGTCACCATAGACGGCCAAGAGTACCTCATCGTGCGCGAAAGCGACATTTTGGCGGTGGTGTGACGCATTCTATGATTTTGGTCTTAACAAACAAAACCATAACCTAAAAAATAATCATAAAATAAGGAGTTGATAATATGGGCGCAAAAGTACTTGCTTTTGACGTTTCCGCTCGGGAGAAGCTGCTCAAGGGTGTGGACGCGCTTGCGAACGCCGTCAAGGTCACCCTGGGGCCTCGCGGGCGCAATGTGGTCCTCGAGAAGAGCTGGGGTTCCCCCACCGTGACAAAGGACGGCGTGACGGTGGCCAAAGAGGTTGAGCTTGAGGACAAGTTCGAGAACATGGGCGCGAAGATGGTCAAAGAGGTCGCCTCCAAGACCAGCGACATCGCCGGCGACGGCACCACGACGGCCACCGTCCTCGCTCAGGTCATCGCCCACCTCGGCATAAAGAACGTGACCGCAGGATCCGACCCCATGGCCCTCAAACGCGGCATGGACAAGGCGGTCAAGGCGATCACCGACCAGCTGAAGAAAGACTCCAAGCCCATCGAAGGCAAGAAAGAGATCGCGCAGGTCGGCGCCATCTCCGCCAACAACGACACGAGCATCGGCGACCTCTTGGCCGACGCCATGGAGAAGGTCGGCAAAGACGGCGTTATTACTATTGAAGAGGCCAAGAGCATAGAGACCACGCTCGACGTGGTGGAGGGCATGCAGTTCGACCGCGGATACCTCTCCGCCTACTTCGTGACCAACGCCGACAGCCTCGAGTGCCTCCTCGAAGATCCGCTCATCCTCATCTTCGACAAGAAGATCAGCGCCATGAAAGATATGCTGCCGCTCCTCGAAAAGGTCGCGCAGATGGGCAAGGCGCTCCTCATCATCGCCGAGGACGTGGAGGGCGAGGCTTTGGCGACGCTCGTGCTCAACAAACTGCGCGGCACGCTCAAAATCGCCGCCGTAAAGGCCCCGGGCTTCGGCGACAGGCGCAAGGCGATGCTCGAGGACATCGCCGCCCTCACCGGCGGCACGCTGATCTCCGAGGAGATGGGCTACAAGCTCGAGAACACGACGATCGACGCCCTCGGCAAGGCCAAGCGCGTGGTGATCGACAAGGAGAACACAACGATCATAGAGGGCGCGGGCAAGCAGGCGGACATCAAGGCCCGCGTGGGCGCCATCAGGAAGCAGATCGAGGACACGACCTCCGACTACGACCGCGAGAAGCTCCAAGAGCGCCTCGCGAAGCTCGCCGGCGGCGTGGCGGTGCTGAAGATCGGCGCGGCGACCGAGATCGAGATGAAGGAGAAGAAGGCGCGCGTCGAGGATGCGTTGCACGCGACCCGCGCGGCGGTGGAGGAGGGCGTGGTCCCGGGCGGCGGCGTGGCGCTGATCCGCGCGGCGGCGGCCATCGACAAACTGAAGCTGGAGGGCGACGAGCAGATCGGCGTGGACATCATCCGCCGCGCTTGCGAGGAGCCGTTGCGCATGATCACGGCGAACGCGGGCAAGGAGTCGTCGGTGGTTTGCAACGAAGTCAAGAACGGGAAGGGCGCCTACGGGTACAACGCGTACAGCGACAAGTACGAGGACTTGATCAAGGCGGGCGTGATAGACCCGACCAAGGTGACCCGTTCGGCGTTGGAGAACGCGGCGTCTATAGCCGGGTTGATTTTGACCACCGAGTGCATCATCACCGACATGCCGGAGAAGAAGGACAAGTGCGGCGGGCACGGCGGTGGTGGTGGGATGCCGGGGGGTATGGGCGGGATGGATGACTATTGATATAAAAGTCAAAGTCAAATTCGTTTAAGGGGAGGGCTGCGCCCTCCCTCGCTCCATAAAAATGGACGGCTTTGCCGTCCATTTTTATTCCGCTACCCACCCTGCGGGGACACCCCGCAACGCCCCGCCAGATACCCCCCCACTTTCAATCTCTCCCCCTCAACTAGGGGGAGAGACTTTTTGTAAACATGCGCCGCTTCGCGTCGCGGTACATCAAAGTCAAAAACTTTTCATTGTTTGTAGTATTTTTATTATTTTTGATTTAATGATAAACCGAAGACCTACTAGGGTGATAAATGTTAAGGGGATACCGATAGGCGGGGGGAGTCCTATCGTTATTCAATCAATGTGCAATACTCCCGCTCATGATGTTGAGGGGACGCTTGCGCAGATTGAGCGGCTTAGGGCGGCGGGGTGCGCTATTGTGCGTTTGGCTGTGCCGGATATGGACGCGGTGGGGGCGTTTCGGGCTATCAGGGGACAGACGTCGGTGCCGCTGGTGGCCGACGTGCATTTTGATTATAGGATAGCTGTCGCGGCTATAGAGGCGGGGGCGGACAAGGTTCGGATCAACCCGGGGAACATCGGCGGTGCGGACAGGGTGAGGGCGGTGATCGACGCGGCGCGGGGGGCGGGGGTGCCTATCCGCATCGGGGTCAACTCCGGGTCGCTGGAGAAGCATCTGCTTGAGAAGCACGGGGCGCCTACTCCGGCGGCGCTTGCGGAGAGCGCTTTGTCGTGGGTATCGTTCTTTGAAGACGAGGGGTTTGGGGATGTTATTGTATCCATAAAGTCCAGCTGGGTGCTGACGGCGATTGCGGCTTGCCGGGAGTTCGCGGCGCGTTGCGAACTCCCGCAGCATATCGGGATCACCGAGGCGGGGACGGTTCGCAGCGGGTCGGTCAGGTCGGCGGTGGGGCTGGGCGCGTTGCTTTTGGAGGGGATCGGCGATACGCTCCGCGTGTCGCTCTCCGGCGATCCGGTTCAGGAGATATACGTCGCTAAGGAGATACTGAAGGCGCTGGGGCTGATGAGGGGGCCGACCGTCATAGCTTGCCCGACCTGCGGGCGCACGCAAGTCGACGTTTCCGGGGTGGCGCAGCGGGTTGAGGAGATGGCGGCGGGTATGACGGAGGATATGAAGATCGCGGTGATGGGATGCGTCGTGAACGGGCCGGGCGAGGCGCGGGAGGCGGACGTGGGGATAGCCGGCGGGCGGGGGGAGTGGCTCATATTCGTAAGGGGCGAGCCGGGCAGAAAGGTCCCGGAGAGCGATGTGCTGGAGGAACTGAGGCGGGAGATATTTGCACAAAAATAACATAACTTTTCTAAAGGTATTGACACGGCGCTGTGGAAAGAATTATTATTATATACTGTGGAGCTTTTTTTGAGGTTGAACACTTTCTTTGTACCTATTGAGGAGGTCCTCCAAATGTCGAGGATTATTAGTGTGGCGGCGCGTATGGCGCTTGTATTGTCGGTTGCGTTAATGTTGGGTGTTACGGGTTGCGGCGGTTCCAAAACCGGCGGTGGCGGCGGTGGCGGCGGCGGCGGTTCCAAGTCCTCCAAGAGCAGCGGCAAGAAGCTCAACGAGGCCGATCAGGCCCGGCTTGATGAAGCGCGCCAAAATGCCGAGAATTCCGAGCGGAAACTCTCTGAGCTTAGGTTAGAGCGCATTGAGCTTGAGCGCGGCGGGAAGTAGACAGACCCAACCCGGCGTATGTCAGGCAGCTCCAAACAGGAGACGCGCGGTATGCGTGCCGTGCGCAAGCGTGTCAGCTTGCGCATGCGGCAGTGGTTGCTCAATTCGGCGCCGCACTTGATATTGGCGGCGTTTTCCCTTTGTATTGTCCTGCTCTTCCCATACAACGAAACGCTCCGAAAATTCGACAGGCCAAAGGCCGGAACGGTCTCCAAGGAGACCGTCATCGCCCCGTTTACCTTCGATGTGATACGCACGCCCGACGAATTGGAGCGGGAGCGGAAGCGGGTCATGGACCAGGTCCTGCTAGTCGTGGACTACGACTCGGCGGCGGCCGCCGAGTCCGCGCGGAAAACGGCTGAACTCGAGGCCGCCGTCAAGCAAATCTCCGACCCCAAGATGCCGGACTCGCTTCGGGAAGCCGGTTGGATGCAGCTCTCCCGGGAACTGTCGGCCAAGGCCGTCGAGACGCTCCACCGTAAGCCGGCGCTCTTCGACGAGGCTAAAAAGCAGATCGCGGAGATCATGGAGCGCGGCGTGTCGGCAACCCTCTTCTACGCCACAAGCGAGGAGCTTTCCGAGCGCCGCCTTCGCTTCAACACGAATTTCGAGTCCGCTCAGCAGTATTCAAAGCGATATGTCAACTTCCTGCGCGACGGCGCGGAGAGTACAATCGCTGTTTTCGACATACCCGTGAAAGAGGCCGCCCTGGAGCTCGCCGCGGCGCAGTTGCGGCGCGAGCAACGGATGGACGACGCGGGCCTCAACACCGTCTACGAGCTGATCCTCGCCTGCGTGCGGCCCACGGTGCGGGTCAACAATAGGGTCACCTCCGACAGGCGGCGCGCGGCGGCGGATCAGGTGCCCGCGGTCAGCGGCAAGGTTATAAAGGACACCGAGATCGTCCGCAAGCACCAAGAGGTAACCCCGGAGATTGCCCAAAGGCTGCAATCCCTCTACGTGGCGATGGAACGCATGGAGGGCGGCGTCGAGAAGCGCCGGGCGAACGCCGCCTACGCCGGACGGGTCATACTGCTCCTGATAACGCTGTTCTTCCTCTCTTTCTATATGAGAAAGTACAATCCGGCTATCGTGGCGAACATAAAGAGCCTGATCGCTCTCTGCCTGATTGTCCTCTTGCAGATACTGGTGGTGAGGCTCGGCACGCAGTACCTTCCGTGGCTCTTCAAGGCCAAAGAGGTTTCCGCCGTCATGCCGGAGTACCTGATCCCCATAACGATGGGCGCGCTCCTTTGCACGATACTCTTCGGGATGAGGGTCAGCGTGATCGTCAGCCTCTTCGTCGGCATATACTTCGCGGTGGCGGTCGGGTTCAACCACTACTTTTTCCTGTACACGTTCCTGAACTCGGTGGTGGCCGCCTTCCTCAACCACCGGATCCGCTACCGCTGGCACTTCTTCAAGGCCATACCGCCCATGACGCTCGTGAGCGTGGCCCTCATAGCGGTCTGGCAGATGGTGGGCTGGCGCTTCGGCGTCACTTTCTTGGTCAACATAGGTTGCGCGTTCTTAGGGATCGTGACCTCGGTGTTCATAGCAATGGTGCTGTCGCCCTTCTTCGAGAGGGTCTTCGACATCACCACGGACATGACGCTGATAGAGCTATCCGACATGAACCACCCCATCCTGAAGAAGCTCTCCATACAAGCCGCCGGAACGTACAACCACAGCGTCTTGGTGGGCAATCTGGCCGAGTCGGCGGCGGAGGCGGTGGGCGCCAACGCCCTGCTGGCGCGTGTGGCCTCCTACTACCACGATATAGGCAAGATCGAAAAACCGGACTACTTCGTGGAAAACTGCCAGGGCGACAGAAACCGCCACAACAAACTCTCTCCGACCATGAGCGCCCTCATAATATGCTCGCACGTGAGAGAGGGCGTTGAGTTAGCCAAAAAGTACAAGCTGCCAAAGATCATCCAAGACATAATAATGCAGCACCACGGCGACAGCTCCGTCTCCTTCTTCTACGAAAAGGCGCTGGAGTTAGACCCGCATAAGCAGGTGCAGGAAAAGGACTTCCGCTATCCCGGCCCCATACCGCAGACACGCGAGGCCGCGATAATCATGCTGTCCGACTCCGTGGAAGCCGCGTCGAGGAGTTTGGCCACAAGTTCGCCCAAACTGCTCAGAGAATTAGTCAAAAAGATAATACGGGACCGGCTCTTGGCCGGACAGCTCGACGGGTGCAACCTGACGCTCAGGGATCTGAATGAAATTACAGAGGGCTTCATGCCGATATTGCAGGGGATATTCCACTCCAGAATTGAGTATCCTAATAAATGAGACTAGGATTAGTAGGATTATAAAACAGATTATAGGATTAAAAAGATTAAAAGAATAAAAGACATTGTATGGGAGGGGCAGCCCGCCTTGTGCTGTGTGTTAATAGAAATAGATTTTTTGAATTTAAATAATAAGGAGCGAAGTCATGTCAAAACCGGCGTTCAGCCGAAAGGCTTTTTTTATTGACCGCAACATCCAGGGGCGGTACATGATCACCTTTTTGATCCCCATGCTGGTCATGCTGGTCTTCATGTTGCTCACCCTGTACTTGGCCTCCCAGACGATCATCTCGACCTCCTCCAAGATAATGAAGCGCGAGATCGAGAACATAATCGCCACGGAGACGCAGGACCAGCTCGAGCCGACGGCCGGGCAGTACGCGAAGGCTATGGAGCAAATACGCGCCAAGCTGCGCGACTTCGGCAGCATAGGCGACATAAAAAAAGAGTTCGCCGGAACGCTTTTATGGGTCTTCGGCGCCGGCATACTGCTGGTAGTGCTTCAAATAGTGATGATGACAGTCTTCTTCTCGCACAAATTAGCCGGCCCCGTATACAGGTTCGAAAAAGCCTGCCGGAGCGTGATAAACGGCCACTACAACGACGTAATATATCTCCGCAAAGGCGACCAGATGCTCGAACTGTCGCTGCTCCTGAATGAGGCCTTTCAGGTCAGCGGCAAGCGGATCGCGGAAATGGAGGCCAGAATCAAGGAGCTTGAAGGCGGGGCGCCGGAATCAAAATAAAAATATTTTACGAAAACTATTGACATTATTCATACAATATATTATCTTTAAGGCATAAATGATTTTGACTTTCCGCGACGCGAAGCGGCGCATGTTTATCTGACGGGGCGTTGCGGGGCAGAGCCCCGCAGGGTGGGTAGCGGAAAACAAAATGGCGAAGCCATTTTGGTTGGAGCGAGGGAGGGCGCAGCCCTCCCCTTAAACGAATTTGACTTTTATTATTTGATTTTGACGTTAAGAGGCAAAACGTGAACAGTTGGCTGTTTTCTAAGAAGAATTTTTATCTTTTTGGGCTCTCTATAGCCCTTTTGATTGTTGGCTACGTCCTATTGGCGTGGGGCCCGGTAGACAGTTTCGTGTCTACGAACGTGGCGCCCGTCATCCTAGTCGCCGTTTACTGCGGATTGGTTCCGTACGCGTTGTTGTGCGGCTACGGCAAGGGAGTTAAAAAGTAAGGGCGTTTAGTTCAGTTGGTATAGAGCGTCTGCCTTACAAGCAGAAGGTCGTAGGTTCGAGCCCTACAACGCCCAATTATTGACATTTTTGCGGGACGTATTGATGGTTTGGTCCCGTAAAGCCGATATAGGTTGAAAAAATGGATCGGTAGTTCAGCCGGTTTAGAACGCCGGCCTGTCAAGCCGGAGGTCGCGGGTTCGAGCCCCGTCCGATCCGTTTTTTCTTCCCCTCTTCTTTTAAATCAAAATCTTTAAAATCTTTTAAAGTCCAATTCTTAAAAATCTTTTTTAGACGAAGCCTTCGGCTTCATAGGATATGCGGGGCTAAACCCCGCATATATAAAATCAAAGTCAAAGTCAAAATTTTCCGCTCCCGGCAATTTTTTCCTGTTTTTTACTGAGGCGGCTGACCTATCAGCCCGCCCCGACGAAGATGCCGCTATCAGCCAAAACCATCTTTAACTCGTTTAAAATCAACATATTACAAAGATAACCAAGTAGCCGAACCAAAATCCGACCTTCCGGCTAAAGGCAATGGCACGCCATTTGCGATTATTTATCGGTAGATGGAATCGAAACCTGAAGCGGAATTTAAAACCTAAGACCCAAGGCGGGAAGGCGGGAAACGAAATGATACAGGGAATCTATACAGCCTCGACCGGAATGACCGCTTTGGCTCAAAAGCAGGAGCAGATCGCCAACAACCTCGCCAACGTCCACACCACGGGCTTCAAGCAGAGCGGGCTGTTCACCATCGCCTACCAGAAACTTGTGAAAGACGACAACGACCGCGTCTTCGCAAACCGCGAAATCAAGGCCGACGAGGTTTACGTCGACTACTCCGAGGGCACGATGCGCCAGACAAACGGCGACCTCGACCTCTGCATAAAAGGTTCCGGCTTCTTCAAGATCGTGACCGACGCCGGCATCCGCTATACGCGCAACGGCAGCTTCTCGCTCGACGCGCAGGGCCTGTTGGTCACGGGCGACGGCTCCAAGGTCATGGGGACGGAGGGCTTTATACGCGTGGAACCCAACGAGAGAGTCAGCATATCCGAGACGGGCGAGGTGATACAGAACGGTTTTACCAAAGGTTTTCTGAAAGTGGTGGATTTCCAGAAGCCCTACGAGCTCAGGCGCACCGGCAACAGCAACTTCGCGCCGGTAAACGTAGAGGCCGTCGAGCTGCAATCTCAGGGGTATTTGGTTCGCCAGGGCTACTTGGAGACATCGAACGTGGATATGATACGCAACATGGTACAGATGATCGCGTCGCACAGGAACTACGAGTCGAGCCAAAAAGCCTTGCACGCGCAAGACGAGACTTTGGAAAAAGTTGTGAATCAGGTTGGTGCGTTGAAATAGCAATTTGGGTATTGATAGATTACGAATAATCATTATAAAGACATAATAAAAGGAGTAAAAAAATGATTCGGAGCCTAACGACCGCCGCCACCGGAATGGAAGCCATGCAATTGTACATGGACAACATCTCCAACAACCTCTCAAACCTGCATACAAACGGGTACAAGCGTACGCGCATCGAGTTTCAGGACTTGATGTATCAGGCGATACGCGAACCGGGTGTGCGCAACTTCGAGGGCAGCATGGCGCCCGCGGGTATCGAGGTGGGGTTGGGCGTCAGGTCAGCCTCCACCCAAAAGGTCTTTGAGCAGGGCGCCCCGAACCTCACGGACAACCCGTTCGACGTCGCCATCTCCGGCTCCGGCTTCTTCCAAGTGACGTTGCCGGACGGTTCGACCGCCTACACCCGCGACGGCACCTTCAAGCTCTCAAGCGACGGAACGCTGGTTACCTCCGCGGGTTTCATCGTCCACCCGGAGGTCGTGCTCCCCGAAGGCTCCGACAGCTTTCAAGTTGAAGCCGACGGACGCATCACGGTAAAAATGCCGGGCGAAGAGCTGTCTACCGACATCGGCCAATTCGAGCTGGCCCGTTTCATCAACCCCGCCGGCCTGCGCTCATTAGGCGGCAACCTATTCGCCGTTTCCGACGCCAGCGGCGTCCCGATCATCAACCTCCCCGGCGAAGAGGGCGCCGGCACATTGTTACACAGATACGTAGAGTCTTCCAACGTCCAAATAGTAGACGAAATGGTAAGCATGATAGCCGCCCAGCGGGCGTACGAAATAGTATCTAAAGCCATTACAACCAGTGAAGAAATGTTACAAATCGCGAATAACTTAAAACGATAATTAATTAATAATGACGAATAATGAAAGAGGCAGAAAATGACGCGCAATAACAATATAAATATCAATTTCAACATAAAGGCCACCGTATTAATCGCGGCCTTCGCGGTCTCCGCGTCTTTAGCGTCAGACAATAATAATAAGACCGTTACGCTCTCCTTTGTAGATTCCGCGATGGTAAACGATACGATAATCCGCCTCGGCGACATAGCAAAGATCGATTGCGGCGACGCGGCGCTTGCCTCCGCGTTCAGGGCGTTCAGCGTAGGCGAGGCCGCACCCGCCGGATACAGCCGTTTTGTCAACTCCGAAGACTTGGTCTCTTTCAATATCCGCAGGAGCTTCAAAGGCGTAAACGTCGTGGCGGCCAATCAGAAACGGGTCAAAGTCGCAAGCGATTACAGAACGGTAACGATAGGTGAATTTGAGGAGGCGATTCGCAAGTACGCCGCCGAGCGTCTCGAATGGGGGACGGGGGAGTGGTCGCTTACCGTCGTCAATCCTGAGAGCTCTTATAAAATCGGCAGGGGCGGCGATATCGGCGTCGAGGTCTCCGGCATTGATAACCCGCGCGCCAAAGGCGGCGTCCGCTTGACGCTTACGCTCCGCTGCGGATCGCGGGTCTCCCGCATACCGGTCGCTTGCAAGATATTTGTCAAAACCGCGGTGCTCGTATCGGCCCGTCCCATACAGCGCGGCGAGGAGCTTACGGAAGAGAACACAATGGTTCAATTGACGGACATAACGAGTTTTGCGTACACGCCGCTGACCAAGCTCCCGAAGGCCGGGACCGCGACGACGCTTAGGTTTGTTCCGATGGGCGGCATTCTGCACGACAAGGCGCTCCGCGCAATTCCTTTGGTGGCGCGCGGCGATCAAGTGCGCATCCACTATATCGGCGAGAGGGTAAGAATATCCGTACTCGGCACCGCCCGCGACAACGGCGGCAACGGGGAGCGGGTTTGGGTTGAAAATCTTCAAACAGGCAAACTGATTCGCGCGACGGTATCGGGCAAGGGCTCGGTCGTCGTTCATCAGGAGGGAGAAAAATCATGAACAGCTTCAAAAGAGTTTTGGCGGCGGTAGCAATCACGGCGGTAGCGGTCAACGCGGCGCAGGTGCAGAATCTCTTCTCGGATCACAGGGCGATGGGTGTGGACGACATCCTCACGATCATCATCGTGGAGTCGGCCAAGGCCGGAAGCGAGAGCAAGACCAACACCTCCAAGGCCTCCGATGTGGAGTTCAACGCCGGATCCTCAAAGCTCATACCGCCGATGGCGTTTGGGGCGAGCAATTCCTCCAAGTACGACGGCAAGGGCGCGACGTCGCGTTCCGGCAGCCTCTCGGCGACGGTCACGGCGCGTGTTGTCAAGGTGCTTGACGGCGGCAACCTTGTGATCGAGGGCAGCAAGACCGTGGAGATCAATCAGGAGAAAGAGATCATAAAGATCAGCGGCGTCGTGAGGCCGCAGGACATACAGAAGAACAACGTAGTCTACTCGACGAGCATTGCCGACGCGGAGATAACGTATACCGGCAAGGGGACGGTGAACACGGCGGCGCGGCCGGGGTTCTTTACAAGAGTGGCGAACTGGCTCTTTTGATTAGGAATATAGGATTAAAAGAATGTCTGAACTAGGATTCATAGGATTAAAAAAAGATTATAGGATTAAAATACTAAAAACATATACAAGGGGCGGGAGGGATTATGAATAGCATTAATAAGTTGACAAGGATTGCTACCGTGGTTATATCGGCGGCTGTATTGGTAAGCGCTCAGGGGATTCGTATCAAGGATGTCGCTTCCGTTTCCGGGCTTGAGGACGTGCAGCTCTTCGGTTATGGATTGGTAGTCGGTCTTGCCGGTACGGGCGACCGCAATCAGACGGTTTTTACCGAGCAGACTATAGTCAATATGCTCAAAAATATGGGCGTGGAGCTTCCCGAGCGGCATATCCGGGTGCGCAACGTGGCGGCGGTTATGGTCACGGGGCAGCTTGCCCCCTTCAAGCGCAAGGGCACGAAGTTTGATGTTACCGTTTCGTCAATGGGCGACGCGACGAGTTTAGAGGGCGGGACGCTGATCCTCACGCCGATACAGGGCCCCGACGGTCAGGTCTACGCCTCGGCGCAGGGACCGTTGGCCACCGGCGGGTACGATTTGCGTGACCGCGGCCTCACGCATATCAAGAAGAACCACGTCAGCGTCGGCAGGATTCCGGGCGGCGCCATCGTCCAGAGGGAGTACCAGTTCAACGTCTTAAACGGCGAAAACCTGTCCATCTCCCTCCACAGCCCCGACTTCTCCTCGGCGGTCTCGATGGCGCAGTCGATCAACGCCCAGTACGGCGTGGCCGGCCTTGCCAAAGCCACGGACGCCGCGACGGTGGAGCTTGACATGGCGAGAGCCGGCGGCGGCGTATCGCAGATGGAGTTCATAGCAATGGTGGAGAACATGACGTTCGAGGTCGCGTCGACGGCCAAGGTGGTGATAAACGAGCGCACCGGAACGATAGTAGCCGGCGGCACGGTACGCATATCGCAGGTGGCGGTCACCCACGGCGGAGTGAAGGTGGAAGTAGTCAATCTGCCCGAAGTGATCCAACCGGTCCCGTTCGCCTTAGGCCGCACGGAAGTAGTCCCGAACCCGGCTATGGTAGTCGAGGAAAAGGACGCGGAGATGGTAGTGCTCGATTCAACGACGACAGTGTCGGACTTGGCCCAAGCGCTCAATTCTCTCGGAGTGACGCCGAGAGACGTGATAGCGATCTTGCAAGCGATCAAAGAGGCCGGGGCGTTACACGCGAATTTGATTATACTGTAATATAAAGCATATCAACCGTCAACCCAAAAGGAGGGTTTGCCTATAAGTCAAATGTAACAGGTTTTAAAAGGTTTCTCAATCCTGTAGCAGTACGGAAGTAGAAGTACGCAGTAAAGCAGTAATGGGTTTCTCAATCCAAAACGCGGTATCGATGCGGCCTCCGGTAAAACGGATGCCGCATCAGTAATGGCAGTAAAAGCAGTAAGGCAGTAAAGGCAGTTTTCTCAATCCAAGGTCTGACGCCGCAGGGATGTGCGATTGAGCGCAAGGATGCGCTCCGGCCTTTTTTTGGAGAGGGAAAGTTCAGACGACAAGGATGTCAACCGTAAAGAACGCGGAGGTAAAAATGCAGGTAAACGGAGTCAACAGATACAACGAAATACAGGCGGTCTACGCGGCTAAGGTCAACCGCGAGACGAAGAGCATGGCCGTCGTCAACCTAAACGAAGGTAAGGCGTTGAGCGCGGACGAGGCGATCGTCATGGCGGAGGAGGCGCGGAGGAACGGCGCGACCTTCAAGGAGTATATGGACAAGGCTATGAAAGACCAAAGCGCCGATAATTCTTCGCCGAAAGCAACGTTTCAATGAAAAATTAAAAATTTATTGACACCGACGCCGCCCGTATATTATATTACCCTGACGGGCTTTGCTCCGCGGATGCTCGCGGGTAGGGCCGGAACAGATTCGGGAAGAACGGGGGATAAGGCTCAATGTCGGCGGTTTTCAATTTGGCAATGGCGACAATTTTGGTAGGATTGGCTCTGCGAAACGGGGCCGGACGCGGCGCGCGCGCCGTATGTCGTAACCGGTTGGCTGCAAATACAACACATTATATACATAATTTCTCATATTGTCAAGCAGGCGTCGTGGTAACTCCTTATAAATCAATAACTTACCCCCCCCCCCCCCCATAATATACGCAACTCATTGTCAGTCAACGAGTTACGTATGGCCAGTTAATACTCTATGTAAACCGCGTTCCGCTATATACCCTTATTATACCCATATATCGCCGCCACGGAAAACCGCGAAAAATAGCCGGTTCGCTAAACATATATCAATTTCGGAACTACGACTTTTTTCAATCGGCAATAAACTATTAACCAATAACTTTTACCATGAGGGGATAGCATTATGAGAAGTTTCAATCGGCGTGGATGGGGACGGGCGCTGTTGCTAATGGCGACGGTGATGGCAGTCGTGGCGGTTTGTTTGTCGGGTTGCGGGGACGACAACGGGGGTAATTCTGGTGGCGGGAATAACACTGTCTATACACTGCAAATCAGCACAAACCCTATAGGCGGCGGCACCGTGTCCCGCAATCCCGAAAAATCAACGTACACTGCCGGAGAGCAGGTCACGGTAACGGCTCAACCCGCGAGCGGTTACAGCTTTGTGGTTTGGTCGGGAGTGTCAACGAGTGCAAGCAGTAGCGTGACTGTTACCATGAATGCCAATCTTGTGTTGACGGCTAATTTCCAACAGCAAAGCGTAACGTCGCCCGATGATTCGTTGAGTCATACTCACACGTGGGGCAATTGGGTGGTAACGACCCCTGCGACTTGTGAGACGGCGGGGGTTGAAACTAGGACTTGTACGTTAGACGCGAGTCACAAAGAGACAAGGGCGATACCGCAGTTAACGGGGACGGCTTGTAATTCCGGTGGCGGTGAATCGTATGAGTTTGTTGTAATAGGTGGGAGGAAATGGATGAAGAAGAATCTGAACATAGAGACGGCGGATTCTTGGTGTTATAGAAACAGTCCTGACAATTGCGCGAAATATGGGAGGTTGTACACTTGGACGGCGGCTAAGACGGCTTGCCCAAACGGATGGCATTTACCGTCGGGATATGAGTGGGATCAATTGGCGGAGTCTGTCGGCGGTACGAAATCTTTTTATGCCGGAACGAAGTATTATTGGTTGGGTGCGGGAAAGAAGTTGAAATCAAAGAGCGGGTGGAAAGAAAACGGTAACGGTACGGATAATTACGGATTTTCGGCCTTGCCCGGTGGCAACCGGAACTCCGACGGCAGTTTCCACAATGAAGGTTACTACGGCAACTGGTGGACGGATACGGAGGACACTAGCGGTTACATCCCCTATAGGACTATGGGTTGTGACGAGGATGATGTGTTCGAGTTCTATAGAGACAAGACCGACGGCAGCTCGGTGCGTTGCGTTCAGAATTGACGCGTGGGGAGGCCGTAAAACCGTCTCCCCCTTTTGTTTATTCGGCGCGGGCGGCTCTCTCCGTTAAAGATAATCGGTATCGTTTACCGTTCGTTGAATATAAATCCCAACTTGGAGCGTTTGTAATCATTAAACTTTTCGTCACTGCTTATGAGCGGTATCTTATCGGCGATGGCTTGCGCGATAATGATCCTATCCGTTTGGTCTTTGTGGTCCGGGAAGAGCGGAAGTTCCGCGAGTTTCAGCAGGTGGCTCTTGTTGACGTACACTATCTCGTAAGAGAGTACGTCTTCGATGTACCCGACGATGTCCTCCGCGGACTTCCAGTTCTTGACCTTTATCTTTCCCGACTGTTGCAGGTATATCAATTCCTCCACGCATTTGGACGGGACGTATTTAAAGAATCCGGGTTCGTCGATAATATCACTGACTTCCGCCGTAAGTTCGTACTTCTTCTCGGCGGCGATGAAGTAAACGATATTCGAATCGAGATAATAGCGTTCCGACCTCATGCCAGCACCGCCTCTAAGTCGCACCACCCGGACGGCACGTGCGCGTTTCTTATCAAATACATTCCGGCGTGCGACAGCCCGCCCCAGCGGGTTCTCGCCTTTTCGAGCGACTCCGCCACGTTGGCAAGCCGGAGTTCCTTTTCTTCGGGCGACAGCTTCTTCGTCGCCTTGATCTTCTTTAGCGCCGCCGCCGCCGCGACCTCGACCTCGGCGAGCGGCACGAAATCGATCTTCCGCTTTGACAGCCCTCCGACCGTCTTTGCCGCCGACAACGGCTTCGACCGCTTCTTGGCGGGCTTCGCCGCCGGCAACGGCTTCGACAGCTTCTTCGTGGGCTTCGACCGTGCCCCGACCTTTGACGCCTTGTTCATATACGTCTCCTTTAGGCTTGTTTTGAGTGATCCGGTAACGTTTCTAAATATAATTGATGCCCGCGTGTCTGCGCAAGCCGGAGGCAACGGCTACTCGGTCCGGTGTGTTAAAAATAATTGACGCGGTATCAATACCCCGCAAAACAAGCGCTCGTCGCGGCTACGGTGGCGGCCCTTTGTTTCGTCTCGCCGTAAATTTCGGCGCGTAAATAGTATTTCTGTTCCGAGGGGTGGGGGAGTGTATCAACAATAGGAACGACAGCGTCGTAGGTATCATCCGGTAACGATTGCCTGAGAATAACACTTTCTTCCGCCGCCCCAACGATACCCATTATCACCATTACCACGCGAATCGATCCGAACTCCTCCGTACTGACGGCGCGTACGCATAGATGATTCACAGTGTCCTTGCCGTCGTCATCAAGTATAGATTTCTTTGATCCGACAAGCGATATGTCTTGATCACGAATGTCGCATATAGCCGCGAACGGCCCGCTTGTGATAAACGTCTCCCCGTCCCGTATCCCGTTGATAATGTCTTTCACGTCAACGCGCTTCCCGTAAACCCCGGTTCTGACGAATCCCATGTACCTGTCTTGATTCTCATACAGCCGTAAAAACGGCACGGCGATAGCCCTGTACCTATTGAAATCGCCGTGCGCGTCGCTGCCTGCGAGGATCGGTATCTTTTGCCCCTTGAGCAGCATGGAGACCCACAGTTGTTTTCCGCGTACCCACGATCCGCCGAAGTTGCTGTTGACCGCCTGAATACCGCCGAGCCCGTCGCGCAGATCGTCGCCGCTCCACTCGCCGCGCCTCAAAAATATCTTTTGAAACGTCCCGGCCCTCGACCCGGCGTGCGCCGCGAACGACACCCCGCCCTGTCTCTTTATCTCGTCAATCGCTTCCACGATTGTCAACTGCTTATTCGAATAGATATTTTTTCTCGCCCCGTCAAGCGTCCCCGGTATGTACTCGGATAGGCCGAGCCCGCAGAGATGCACGACCTTGTTCTTAGAGTTCAGAACGGAGACCTCCTCGCTCGGTATCATCAGCGTTTCACCGCGGTAGCCGTTCGCGACGGAGGCCATGTACATCCCCCACATCCGCAAATCCTTGTCCTGCCGCAGGTAATCGCCGGGGTCGCAGGCGAGATCGTAGGAGTGATCGGTCGCCGCGACAAACCGCAAACCGCAAGCCGCCGCCACGCAATCAATGGCCTCTATCGGCGGCCCGAACTCCACGTGGCTGCGGGAAAACATCGTATGGCAGTGCAGGTCGCCGAATGAGCAAAGGTCGGCGCCCGGATAACCGCCGCCCGCAATGACGCACCTGAACGGCAGCTTGGCCGACGTCGCGAGATTGTCGTTCAGCACCGCCCTCACGCGCCCGGCCGCGCGCCCGTTCCTCACGCGCCGATACCTCAAACAAGCGTTCACAAACACCTCGCCCTCCCCGCCGAGCCGCTCTGCAGGAAGCGTCAACAGGTAGGCCTCCATTTGCGCCCCGAGCGGATGGTCAACGCGCGCGGCGTTAGCGGCGGACGGATCAAAATCAAAGAGGATAGGCGCGGCGCCGATGCGCGACACGGCCACCTGTATCGACTCAATCAAAATAGGGTAACGATGAATGTCGTTAACAAGAAGCACAACAGGAAGCCCGCCGCGGCCGATACGGAATCTGCGCGGCAAATCAAACACCGCCTCCGGCTCGCGCCGAAAGAGAGCGCTCGGCATCCCCCTAAAAAAACGGAAGTGCGTCTCGGCGTATAGGGCGGCTGGGAGCAGGGTCTCTATCATTAAAAGAATATACAATATGTA
Source organism: Chitinispirillales bacterium (assembly GCA_031281485.1). GTDB lineage: Bacteria > Fibrobacterota > Chitinivibrionia > Chitinivibrionales > Chitinispirillaceae > GUT77. The sequence goes on from JAITFI010000007.1 coordinate 19,822, forward strand.
TTGACTTTATTACAAAAAATATTATATTACCACTACCGGCATCTCTCTCTTGGGCCACCGGTTTCGGCCCTATCTCAGCCGTTTTCGTCGTACCTCTCGTCGTACTTGTTTGCGTATTACAATTAAAAATCAAAGTTAAACCCCAAATCGGCGGTGATTAAAACATGTATAAATCACATAAGACGGATATGGATAGGGTTATAGAGGAGTACAAGGCGTCGACGGACGAGGGCCTTGTCAACTTCGCGCAGAGCGTAAGGGATGGTGTGCCCGACCTCGGAAATAAACGGTATTATGTTGTAGGTGGTGTGTCAGAAAGGGCGGTGGAAGACGTTAATAATTTGACGGGTATAGATATTAAAGGCTATAGGCATATAATAAAAGGAAGCTCTGTCGTACATATTGAAGATAGGCACGGAGTGCACGGAGAACACGATCATACGATGGCTGATATAAATGATTACGGTAGAATGAAGTATGTTTTGGATAATTACGACAATGTAGAAATATTGATTGATAACGCTGGGGATGTTGTTTTTAGTGATGAGCATAAGGATTCAAACAACAAGCAGGCGACATTAATAAGATATGAGAAACGAGTAAATGGGAATATTTGCGTTGTTGAGGCGGTTCCTGCTGCCAAAGCGAAGAGGCTTTACGTGGTCTCGATGTATAAAAATAGCGGCGGGCAAGTGCCCGATGTTTACTCTGTCCCCGGGCTGAGATGACGTCCAAGACGAGCTTGCCAACACCGCATATAAAAGCAAAGGCAAATAATGGTGGGAACGAGCACGTGCTGAACATGGCCACGAAAGCCCCGCAGCTTACGTCCGAACAACTCGGCTTACTCCGCTCAACCCCGCCCCATGCCACAATCCCCACTTGATAATAATATAAGCAAATCCAGTCCGAAAGTCAATATATTGATGAAAATACATAAAATAAGGGCGGGCAAGTGTCTGATGGTAAACAAAACCCCAGACAGAACGTCCTAAACGAGCTTGCCGCAACCCCCATTAGTACTAAGATACCTAATTCACCGCCGAAAGTCAATAGCCCCCCCGAAAATCTTCCCGCCCCCCTGAATTTTTTTCCTCCCACGGAAAAAAGTTCCCCGACGCCGCCCCCCGACCCCCTCAAATTCCCTCAAAAACCGCGTTTTCCACCACAAACCGACCTTTGGCACATGATTTGCTGTTAATAGACGTCGGAGGAGAAACGTATCATGCGAATCGATAGCTTTAATACCGAATATAACGCGACGCGCGGCTTGGAAGCCAAAGGCTCCGCGGCTCAGGGCTCAAGGGCCGCGCAAGTCGCCAAAGAGTTCGAGGCCATGTTCACCTCCATGATGTTCAAGGCAATGCGCGGCACAGTGAACGAGAGTTCCCTCATACCAAAGAGCATGGGGGAGAACATCTTCACAGAAATGCTCGACGGCGAGTACGCCAAGATGAGCGCTGAAGGCGGGACGCTCGGGCTTGCCGCCTTGTTGCAGAAAGAGATAGAGCGTTGCGAAGGCAAGACGCCATCCTTTGACGGAAATACCTCGGCTTTGACCTCAGGAAGGCGCAACCGCGCTTCTTGGTCATATACCTCGGCGGATACCGCCTCCCTCATAGAGAAAGTGCGCGGCAAGTGGGAAGCGCTGATCTCCGAGATAAGCGGGCGCTACGGCGTGGACAAAGATCTCGTCATGGCGGTCGTCGCCCGCGAGTCGGCAGGCAACCCCAACGCGATCTCTCCCAAGGGCGCCAAGGGGCTCATGCAGCTCATGGACGGCACCGCCAGAGATATGGGCGTCAGCAGTTCATTCTCTCCCTTTGAGAATATAACCGGCGGCGTCAAATACCTCAGGAACATGCTCGACTCTTTCAACGGCGACGAGAGCCTCGCCCTCGCCTCCTACAACGCGGGGCCGGGCGCTGTAAAGAAGTACAACGGCATACCCCCGTACAGAGAGACGCGGGAGTATGTGCGCGCGGTGCTGGCGCTCAAAGCAAAAGCCGCCGAGGGCGCGCCGGCTATAAGCGCGGTAAACGCAAGCGGTGACAATAACGCGGTTAACACGGAAAGCGGGGCAATATAATGGATCGGAATCTGCTCTTCAACGAACTGCTCGTTACCCTGACTCAGGAGAACGACATCCATCAGGACATGATCGACGCCGCGACGGATATTCACAATTGCGCGCGCGGCGACGACATCGACGGGCTAAAGAGAAATTGCTCGATCTTCGACAACCACATCAGCGGGTTGGAGAAGGCCGAGGAGCGCCGCGCCGACATCTGCGAGCGGTTGCGCTGCGTTCTGGGCGACAAGGCGCCCTCCGGCCGCCTGCTCTCCATCATCGAGCACAGCGAGCCGCAGGTACGCGAAAAGCTCAGGAACCTTCGCGCCGCGCTCATGGAACGCGTTGAGAAGCTGAAGGCGCTCAATACGTCTAATATCGTGCTGTTCAGAGAGACACTCGGCGGTATCGGGGCCTCAATGGATATGATAAAGCTGTCCATGACTCCCAAGACCGGGTACCGGTACAAGGGCGATGTCAAACCGCGCGGCAGCAATGTGTCGCTCTTCAACGAAGTAGTCTGAAAGGAGCCCGAAAATGACACTCTTTTCCATACTGAGCGTAGGAACCAGAGCGCTGCAAACCTCGCAGCTGGGTATAGACATCACCGGCCAAAACGTCTCCAACGCCGACGTCGACGGGTACTCCCGCAAGCGCATAAACCAGGCGACGATGTACTGCTACGATTCCACATACGGGCAGATGGGTCTGGGCGCTCAAGTGATCAACATCGAGAGGATGCGCAACGTCTTCTTGGACGAGCAGATCCGCAAGCAGAACTCGGAAGTCGGATACTTCGCGCAGGTCAACTCGACCTTCAACCGCATGGAGGCGATCCTCTGCGAACCCAGCGATCTCGGCATAATGCACTACTTGGACGAATTCTTCGACTCTTGGGACAACCTCGCCAACAACCCCAAGGACATCTCGGCGCGCACTATGGTCAGAACCAACGCACAGATGATGATCGACAACTTCCACAAGGCCGCCGCGGAACTCGCCAACCTCCGCGAGCAGAAGAACGAAGAGATCCCGGTGCACGTCGCCAGAATCAACCAGATCTCATTCGAGGTCATGAACCTGAACAAAGAGGTCGCGGCGGTGGAGATCGGCAACCAAAACGCCAACGATAGCCGCGACAGGCGCGAGGTGCTCCTCAAAGAGCTCTCGCAGCTCATAGACATAACCGTGGTGGAAAATGAGATGGGGCAGGTGACCGTCACAACCTGCGGCAACGTCCTTGTCGCGCCCTCGTACATGCAAAACTTAGTTACCACGACAGTTTCCAGAGAATTGGACGACGGGACGATCATCAGGGACATGGGCATCCGCTTCTCCGACACGCGGATGGACTTCATGCCCGCCGGCGGACAGCTCCGCGGGCTCATCGACAGCCGCGACATCTATATCCCAGAGTATCAGGCCAAACTCGACGAGTTCGCCGCCGCCATCATAAAGACCATAAACGACGTCCACGTGCGCGGATACAATCTGATGGGCCACAGCGGTTTCAAATTCTTCGACGACGCGGTCGAGATCAGAACCGACGACAGAACCGGCCTGAAGTACGAAGTGCCTAAATACAATAAAGCCGCGACGATCAAGCTGGCGCCGGATATATTCTCCGACGTCCAGAACATTGCGGCGGCCTCGGAACAGCAGTCTATCAGCCGCGGTATACCGCTTACGGTCAAACCGTCGGTAAGCAACACGACGGCGCAAGTCACCATCGACTCCGCCGGCATCGGCGTGCCCCACCAGTTCTATACAGGAACCGCCCCGATCCTCGACACCGCTCCGGTAAAGGTATTCACATCGAACGGCGTAGAACTGACCCGCGGCACCGACTACAATGTCAACGAAGCCACCGGCGAGATCACGCTGCTGAACCCCACATACGCCAACTATCGGCTCGACATCAGCTTCAAAATCCAAAACCAAGTCGGCAAAGACCCTCTCTACAACTACGGCATGGACCCGGTGCAGCTCGTCCGCGACGACGACGAGACGACGCCCGCCCGCAACATCATCGCCAACAGCGTCACGGTAAGAGTGGTGACCAAAAACGGCATACCGCTCTCGCCGTCCGACCCCGACAGACTCGTCCTCAAAGAGGGCGTGGACTATGCCATAGACTACACATTCGGCACCTTCCAAATGCTGCACAACGGCTACGACGGTGAAGAATTCTCAATCGATTTCAAATACTATCTCGGCGGATTCAAAGGCCCGGACGACAACACCACCGCCATCGCCATCTCCCAACTCCGAAACGCCCTGACCATGACCCCCGACGGCATAGGCAACAACACCGCCACCTTCACCGAGTACTTCAGCTCGCTCGAAGGCCGCCTGGGCCTAAACACGCTCCAATCCGACTCAAACCTGCAAACGCGAATATTCTTGACAGAACAATACGAGACCCAGCAAGAAAGCATATCCGGAGTCTCGTTAGACGAAGAAATGGCCAACCTGATCCGCTACCAACACACCTACACAGCGGCGGCGAGGCTAATAACAACAGTAGACCAAATGTTGGAAGTATTATTAAATATGTGATTAGGATAAAAACATTGTCTGAACTAGTATTAGTAGGATTAAAAGGATTATAGGATTAAAAAGATTAAAAGGACTTGATAATAATAAGGAGGTATATTATGAGAATAACATTTTCGACAGTCAACAGAAACGTGCAGCGCAACCTGAGCCGCCGTTACTCCGATTTGGTGGGGCTCCAAGAGCAGCTCTCCACCGGCAAACGCCTCCGCAAGGCCTCCGACGACCCCGTCGACGTGGCCAACGCCATAAAGCTGCGCGCCAAAGAGGCGCAGCTCGGCCAGTACAAACGCAACATCCAGGACGGCCTTGCCGTTATGGGCGTCGGCGCCAGCGCCATGGGCAGTATGAACGAGCTCCTACACAGAGCGCGCGAACTCGCCGTGCAGGCCGCCAACGGAACCTACAACGACAGCGACCGCCTCTACATGCAGCAGGAGGTCGACCAGCTCTTCCGCCAGATGATGTCCGTGGTCAACACGCAGTTCAAGGGCACCTACATATTCAACGGCACAAACGGGAACATACCGCCGTACAAGATCGCCACTTCCGGAGCCGACCGCATGGACTACGAAAACAGGACTATGGCGACCTTCGGCACCGTGTTCGCGCGCAAAGCCGACGGATACGATTGGGATACCCACAACATCCCCGATCCGGGGCTCGTTACCGCCTCCAGCCACTCCATGAACAACGATACGATCTACCTGAACTATGCCACGAACAGCCTCAGAATCGGCGACAAGGTGCAGCTCGCGTGGAGGAGCGGCTCCACACCCCCCGACGCCCGCGTTAACGGCCGCAGCCTGCAATACATCTACCCGGAAACCATGCCGCTCGACGAAATGACGATCAACGGGCGGACGTTTTCAAACGGCGTCCACAGAGCAAACATCCCCGCCGGCACAATTACCACCGCCTTGACGCCCGAACAGCTCTATACAGGGGCCGGCGGGACCATTCCGGTGAAGAACATCTCCACCGGTTCGGTCGAGGTAACCGCCACCGACGGCGGCGGCAACACTTTCAAGCTGAAAGAGGGCCAGGACTACAGCATAAACTACGCCACCGGCACGTTCACGGTGCTCAATCCGGGCTACACCGCCGCCCCGTACAGCTTCGACGTCAAATACCGGATCGACGGCGAAAAGGGCGACTACGAACTCGACTACGTCACCGGCCAGATCTCCGTACTCAGCGATGATTTCCGCGAAGCGCTCAACAATATATCGAATATCGACAGGCCCACGCTAACGGCCATCGACAGCACCGTCTACAATCCGGCCCCCCCGCTCCTGAACGCCCCGCACGGCATGACGTACAGGACGGACAACGTCTTCCAAATCGTGGAAGGCAAACTCGGCGACAACATCCGCGACATCTTCCCCGGCTCTATGAAGATAAAGATAGGCGACAAGGAGTACACGGAGGGCCACGGCGAGTACCAGCCCGACTACTACGACCAAGAGGGCGTCCTCCAGCCCGGCAAGAACAAGTTCGACTACGAGGTCGACTACGAGACCGGTCTGATAACCATCTACAACTTAGACCTGATGCGCGACATGAGGCCGGAGTGGCTCGGCGGCCCCGACAGGGCGCTGGACCCCGACGCCCCCAATAACATGTACAGGCAGCACCAGCTGCAAATAACCTTCGACTACATAACCCGCGGCGTAGACATCTACGGCGACAGGGTGACAAGCGCCGGCGATATCCTGCGGGCCATAGAAGAGGGCATTGTGGCCCCCATAAACATAAAGGCCGACGACCTGCTCAAAGACTCCCGAAGCGGCAACGACATGGTTGGATCACTGCTGCGCTACAGCCAAGCCCTGCTCAAAGACGACCGCGAAGGCATCCAAAGAGCCCTCGACGAACTGACGACGATGTACGACGCCGTGCTGAACAGCCAGAGCCAAATGGGCGCGAAGATCTTCCGCTTCGAACTCACCGAACAGCGCAACGGCGAGCAAACCATAGAGGTGGGCGCCCAAGTCTCCTCCCTAGCCGACGCCGACTTGGCGGAGGTGATATCGAGACTGATGCTTGCCGAAAGCGTCTACAACGCGGCCTTGCAGTCGGCGATGAGGGTGTTGCAACCGTCATTGGCTAATTATATGTAGTCGTTGATGTTGACTTTATATGCGGGGTTTAGCCCCGCATATCCTATGAAAGGGCGCGATTTATCGCGCCCTTTCGTCTAAAAAAGATTTTAAAGACTTTGACTTTCCCCCAAAACCATGGTACAATCTATGTAATGATAGTATTATGGGCAAAAAAAAATAAATATTTTTTGTTGACTTTTTACGATTTTTTGATTATCTTGATACGAGGGATGTTGTATCCACCCATATATATAATGAATAGGACTTCCCTGAAGCGGGTACAAGATATGGCGCCCGGAGACGGGCTTTGGGCGTAGATGTAGGGGCGGGGGACGGCCGAAAAGCCGGAAAATCCCGGGCGGATGACCTTAGATGACCTTAGATAACTAATAAACTTGTCATATTTAATAAGGAGGCTTTTATGAAAACGGTACGGTTGCCGGGTCGGTGGTTGGGCGTCGGAGCGGCGGTGGGGTTGTTGCTCTGTTTGGCGAATGGGGCGGCGGGGCAGACGTGGGACCCGTGGAGGGCGATAGATGTTACATTCTATGATTTTAAGTCGGATAGGTCCAATCCGGAGTTTGAGCAACCGCACGGGAAGTACAACGGTTCGGGGACTACCGCTCGGCCGGGGATGGTGACGCGGTTAGATGCGGACGGAAAGCCGGTGGCCGCTGGGCCTAATAACGGCGGATACTTGAACCAAGGTGTGAGGTTTTGGTTTAGAGACTGGAACGCTTTAGGTACGTATAAAATGGCTGATACAATTATAGCCGACCCATTAACAAATCCGAATAATAAAACGTACCTGACTAAATTCAGGCCTATCTATACGTATGGAAACGATCCTCCGCCTGCGTTATCTACTAGCTGGAACTTGCACGGAGGTGAATATGACGACGGAACCTTGAAATGGAGAAAAAACGCTTATTCTGACACTGATTTTGGCAGTGTCGTAGGGGATAACGGCGCCGCTATAACCATACCGAGCGATAATAGAGGTATCGCGAACGCTTTCGAAAATAAAGTGATTGAAGGAAAGTTGTGGTTCCAGCACTTAGGTAATGGTGTCTATCAATTTCAGCAGACGAACTTTTTCCCGTTGGATAACGCGCCGACCGCATATAACGCCAATGGCCGTACCCCCGGTGTTGAATTTACGAGCGGAACACCGTTGAGCCCGGGGAAACAGTGGAAAACCGACCATAACTTCTCGTTCACGATGGAAATGGTTAGCGAATTCACGATGCAAGACGGGTTAATGTTTAGTTTCACGGGCGACGATGATGTGTGGGTCTTTATCAATGGCCGGTTGGCCGTGGATGTGGGAGGAATTCACTCAGCAGTGAAAGACAGTATTAATTTGAATGATAAAAGAGGTGCTCTCGGAGGTTTGATTGATGGATCAAAATACAAGTTACATATGTTTTACGCGGAGCGTCACACGACTGAGTCCAATATCAAAATAACGACGAACATTATATTTGATCCCGTAGACGTGGATCTAAAAGTAGACGGCAACCCGATGGTCGCCGGAGAACCCAAACTCGCGGCTGGTGAGGTTAAAAGAAAGGACGGCGCGCGTGTAACGGATTTTGCGAAGGGTTCGTTTACTTGGAAAGCGAATGATATCGGGCCCAATAAGAATGGAACCGCCGTTAACGGACAAGTGATTACCGTCAAAAATAAAAGCGGTCAAACTTGCACTTCGGGCGCGAACAATCCGTGTGGCAAGAATGACACCATATACGTGACAGCGACGAAGGCATACACGTGGGTCCGCATATACGGCGAATACTACGATGAGTTGTCCGGATCACGTGCCCGCGACTCCACAGACGTATATGTGAACCCCGGCCCCGCCGCGAAGCTCTTCATTGAGGCCTCCGGCGACTCGACGCGGAGTTTGAGAGACAGCTCGAAGTTGGATACGGTTCGAATTCTTTCCAGCGCCACGGCGGACAGCAATTTCTACGCCATCCTGCGTGACCAATTCGGAAACTGGGTCGGACGCGCCCCGATTCCGGTGACAAGTACAACCGCGTGGGCGACGACGACGCCGACCGTCGCGACCGCCGCTCCCAACAACGCGCAGGGTCGCGGCAAGGCTACCCGTGTGGCGAATACCGGAATAACGCCGCTTACCGTCACCTATAACTCGTTGACGGGGCGGTCGACTATCAAGGTGGAGAATATTACCTATAAGGCGATAGAAGTGGGCATAAAGCGGGGCGGGACGTTCATTAGGATTTCGACCAGTACCGATCCCAACAACCCCGGCACGTTGACCATGTTCACTGGGGCCGACACCACGCTGTGGGTGAGGCAGCAGCGCAGCGACAACAATTTGTGGGACGAGGTGCCGGCTTCATGGTCTAAGGACGGTCTGACCACCAGTCCGAACACGACCCCCAATGAGGCGGTCTCTTGGACGGTGCATCCTACGGCCGCCACGCCCAACAATACTCCGGGAACGGTTACGGTCACATCGGCCGACAACACTTCAAGCGCCACGATGAAAATCATCGTCAAAGACAATGACCCGGTCTCCGCGCGGTTCTTCATTAAAAAGGGGACTCCGGTGCTTACCCCGGTAATCGACAAGTGGCCGCAAACGTCTACTCCGAGCGACGCGCGTATGTACGCCGTCCCGAGCGCCACGGTGGAGTTGACCGCCGGAGTGCGTATGCCCATAGTCGGCCAGCTCTTCACGACCGCGGTCCCGAGTTCTGACACGTGGCTCCAAACGGTTACCGGTGGTACGTGGACGTGGGCCCCTGTGGCGGGGTCGCCGTCCAATACTTGCGCCAATTGCGGTGTCCGTGCGGAGAATGGCAACTTGGGCGGGGATTCGGCGACGTTCATGTCCACGGTCGCCCATAACACGTATCAGATCCGCGGCACTTTTACTAAGGGCAGCATCACCATAACGCAGGATATTTTGATAAGGGTCATACCCGACGTATACAACACGAAGCTTGTGATAGAGCCCGACAATCAGGGACTCGCAAATCGGCCCAACACGTCGCTGCGGGTGAACGAGGTTGTCTTCGCGGAGGGTGATTCGTTACCGAAGGTTGTTTACGTGGTCATCCGCGATAAGTACGACAACTATATCTGCCCGTCCGGCGCTCCGAACCCGTATCCTCCGCCTAATATAGAAGGTACAACGGCATGGACGAAAGGTACGAATCCGGGTATCATAGGGTTAGAGGAGGGTTACAGGTTGTGGGGAGAGTGGAAAATCACCAGAGGTAATTTGGAAGGTTCTTACCCCCAGACTATGCTGACGGCGAGCAATGTCGCTTGGGGCGATTCGAAGGACTCCGTAAAAGTGAGGTTCGTAGACTATGATTACAGCGAAATAAAGATTGTAAAGGTGTGCGATAACGATGGCGGGGAGCCGATGTTTACAAATGGCGGCACCCGGTACTGCACTGTTGGCGACACGTTGCGTATGGACTCCAACCAAGATAAGCCGATTTACGTCTTCGGAAAGCGCAACGACTGCGGCGATCCGGGTAAGCCGAGCGGCGAAGCTTGCTGGGAAGATGTCACCGGCGATTGGGGCCGCGACCCTGACCTGATGATCGCGCTGGGTTCGCCGCCGAGCGGCACTCCGAACTGGACGCTCACGCCGGGAGGCACCGGCAGGGGGCAGATCACCGTCAACAGAGGTTCGACGTTAAGAGACGCCATAAACATCAAAATCACCGTCGGCCCGCCGCTCAGGGCTGAACTTGTGATACTCACCCCGCCGGATCAGCGTATCGCCGGTCAGGAGATCTCGGCCGTCGTACAATACTACAACCGCGCCGGTTTGATGACGGAGTGGGATTCGAGATGGACTACGCCCAACGTAGGCGCCAAATTTACCGACGCGCTCGGCTTGGGACCCACAACGAAATCGCCCGAGGTGCACAGCGAGGCAAATTGGAAAGACCTCTTCTACGGCGGCAACACGGGGTCGACCCCCAATGCTGCGTTGGCGCATAGGCCGACCGGATTGAACGATCAAGTCGCGTTCAAGATCTACTACGCGGCCAGCGGCCATCAGGTCAGCTACAACGAGTCGATTAAAATAAACGGCGCTGATGTTCCGATTACGGCGACCTCCGAACCCTTCACGGTGTTGGCCGGTCCGCCTGCCCGTATTGAGATCGTGGGGCCGAACGGGCCTATCGATACGCTCATGGTTCGTCAGTCGGATCCCGAACAGATACTGCGCTCCGTCGCGGTGGATAATTGGGGCAACCCGTTAGGCGATTGGCCGAGCAATTGGAACGCCAAAAATGATAAGCCGATTCCCGTGAACGAAGTGAATCGTCCGGTTATCGTCTACGTCCCGGGTCAGGCTACTGATAACGGGTGCGGGTGGCTCGTGGCTGTCGGTACCGGGAACACGTCGTTGCGGGACAGCTTGTATATCTGCGTAACCGGCGTGGTCGCCCTTCCGGTCAGCGTGATCACTCGGGATTACGACGGTTGCGGGTACTTAGACAGGATAGAGATGAAGTTCAGAAAGCCTATCACCTTCTCCCCCGGGGTTAACGGAGCGGCGCCGCCCGAAAATAAGATCAGCGTCAAATACAACGGGACGACGTTGAAGGTTGACTCTGTGACCGTGAGACCAAGCGACTCGACCGTGGCGATCTGGCTGCGCGACGTGGCCCCGCACGGCAGCGCGGCGTTGCAGACCGATTGGATCCCGACTATCAACATCGGCGAAGGGTTCTTGGGTGAAGCCGGTCCGCAGACGCTTCCGTCTCCCAACGCGGCGGTCACAGACGGCGCGGCGCCGGTCATTGCCACCGCCAAGCTCTTCATGTCCGACAGGCATATAGAAGTGAAGTTCAGCGAGAAGATCAAGCCCTCGACGGGTACGACGTTCGGTACCGACCCCAACGTGCCCAACACCCCCGGCTTCACGCCCGACGACCTGTTCAATATATGGGTGAAGGGGCAGAACAAGGCCCTGGCGGCGAGGACGCGCGCGCTCACCAAGACGACCGGCGATGTAAACGCCGGAACGTCGTTTGTCCTGCAGGATGGCAGGCTGGTCGGAATCACGCCTGATAAGCTTTTCCCGAAGGACGAATACACGCTGAGTTTCAAACTGAGCGAAGGTATAAACGTCGGCCCGCCCAACGATTATATCAATATCAGGACGTCGGATCAGGGATCCAATCCCATCGATCCGACCCGGGTGCGCGACCGCTCCGAGGGCAACGTGCCGCATGACAACAACCGTAAGGTGGCGTTCACATACGGCGACGAGCCGAACGGCAACATGAGGCCTATCCCGAACCCGGCGTCGCCCAGCGACATACACGTACCCAAGGGCACGGTCCACGCGACACACGATCCCAACGCGATTCAGGGCATACGCGACGGCCAATACGGCGGCGCGGTCTTCGAAGTGCCGATCTACGTGCCGAGCATAACGACGACTAACGAAAACGGGGAAACGGTGCTCATTCCCGCCGATAAGAGGCCCACGGTGAGATGCCGCCTCAAAGTTTACGACTTGGCGGGCAACTTGGTCATATCCGGCCAAGACAACGATGCGATGGGATCCAGGACCGGAGGCACCACCGGCAACGATTTCAGCAAGATGCACCTGTACTGGAACGGCTACAACGCCCAAAAGATGAAGGTCGCCCCGGGCACCTACCGGATGGTGGTCGAAATCAGCTACGCGGGCAGCCTGAGCGAAGAAGACAAGAAATTCGCGAAGGACAGGAAGTATCAGGGCGTGGTCGGTATATCTAAGTAACAGCGTTAAGATTTGACCTTTCAGGGGCGGACACTCGTGTCCGCCCCTTTTTTTTGACCTTGGGACAACAGGCATCACCCACACTGTCCCACCGCCGCCCACACCCTAGATAACTGCCAAAATAGCTCAAAAAAGCCATATCCTACTTAATTACAAAAAAAAAATAAATAATTTTGACTAAAATATTGATTTATGTCTTGGCGTATAGTATTATTAATGGTAGATAGTGTGTTTTTGTGGGTAGTTGTGGGTTAAAATGTGTGCGGACGGCGGCCTGCCGCCCGCGCATTAGGGAGAGGTTTGTATGGCCAGTTTCTACGGCAGCTTCGACTATTCCGTCGACGCCAAGGGCAGGGTGAACATTCCGGCTAAGTTCCGGAAAGCGCTCTCGCCGGAGGCGGAGGATACGTTTATAGTCACATACGGGTCGGAAAACTGCCTTGAAGCCTATCCCAAGGATGTGTGGAATAAGCGTATAGCTGATCTTGCCGACCACCTCCCGAGGACGCCGGAGAACGATAAGTGGCTGCGTTTCATATCAGGCACTTCGGCGGACTCCGTCCTAGATGTGCAGGGGCGGATTATACTGTCGGCGACCCAGATGAAGTATGCCAATATCACAAAAAATGTGACGATAGTAGGCAATATAAAGGGATATATAGAGTTGTGGGACAGCGAAAGGTACAAGGAATATATAGGGGCGACGATGAAAGACTTTGACACGTCGTTTTATGCGGTTGAGGATCAATTGGCCAAAATGGGGCAATCGGCGCAGGTATGAGCGGCGCGGAGTATCATGTCCCGGTGCTTATCGGGGAAGTTTTAGAGTTTTTTGTCTCGGATAGGGGCGGAGTTTACGTCGACGGGACGCTTGGAGGCGGCGGGCACTTTAGAGCCGTCGCCGCGAGGGTTGTGTCGCTTGCCGCCAAACGGAGCGGGGCGGCGCCGGTTGTTATGGTCGGCGTAGACAGGGACGGCGAGGCCGTGGAGAGGGCGCGGCGGAGTTCGTTTGACGGTATAGACGCCGAGATTATTATCGAACAGGCGCGTTTTTCTGAGTTTGACGCCGTTTTGGCTAAGCGCGGCATAGAAAAAGTTTCGGGCTTGTTCGTTGACCTCGGGGTTTCGTCCCGCCAGATAGACGAGCCGGGCCGAGGGTTCATGTACATGAAGGAGGCGCCGCTCGACATGCGGATGGACCAAAGCGGCGGAAGAACGGCGGCCGAGTTCTTGGAACAATGCGAAGCGAATGAGTTGGCTGACGTCTTTGACAAATACGGCGAGATCAGAAACGCGCCGAGATTGGCCGGGGCTGTAAAAGCGTATATGCGTGATAATAAAATGGAAACATCCGCCGACCTGAGAAATTGCGTGTCCAAAGAGTACGGCGAGCGTTTCGACATAAAATTGATGGCGAAACTCTTCCAAGCCCTGCGAATAAAGGTAAACGGAGAGCTTGACGAGTTACAGGCGTTCCTTGAAAAGTCAATAACCTATTTAGCCAAGGGAGGGAGGATAGCGGTGATATCCTACCACTCGTTGGAAGATAGGATGGTCAAGGAGTTTTTTCGTGAAGCGGAAGCGGCATGTGTCTGCGACCCGAATCAGCCGGTTTGTACATGTGATAAACAAGTATTATTGAGAAGGATAACCAGAAAAGCCGTAACAGCGTCAAATGAGGAGATAAAGCGCAACCCAAGATCAAGAAGCGCGAGATTGAGAGTTGCCGAGAGGGTATAAAAAGTGTATGAATTAGGATTTATATGATTAAAACGCTATAATGGGGGAAAAAATGGCGACACCATACATATACAACAACACCGCGATACGGCTTACCGGCATTGCCGCCGGCGGTGTTAAGTCAAAAGGCAAAAGCCAAAGCAGAAGCAAAGGCGACGATATCGGCATTGCGCAACCCGTAGTCCGCTTGCGCAGCGTCCTTATAGGCATTTGCGCTCTCGCCGTTTGCATGATCGGTCCGTTGGTTTTAGTATGGACGCAATCGTACATCAATCAGGTTTCTTTGCGCCTCGAAAGCAAAACCGAGGCGCTTGCCGCGGTTAACAGCGAGATTACCGCCCTTAATTTAGAGTGCGGGCGTCTATCCTCTACTGCCCGTATAGAGCGTATAGCGCGGGCGCGTGGGCTTGAGTATCCGATGTCAGGACAAATAGAAGTATGGGAGGTGCGAATGCCGCAATCGGGGGAAAGTGGGTTGTTCGCATATTTAAAGCAAACCTTTTTCGGGAGCGATAAATCAGGTGGCCCCCTATAAGGCGCGCGTTATTGCCGTATCGGTGTTTCTCGTAATATTCTTTCTGGCGGTCGCCGGGAAGCTCTTTACGATACAAATTTTAGACGGTGGGAAGTACGCCTTGAACAGCAAAATGCAAGCACAGAAGCGCAGGATTTTGAACGCGCACCGCGGGGACATCTACGACCGCCGCGGGCGTCAGCTTGCCGTCGGCGTACCCGGCGGGCGGGTTGCGCTTGGTTTGGACGTGCTCGGTGTTGAGGAGGCGGCCGGCAAGGCGGTATTGCAGCGGGTGTATCCTATGGGCGAGGTTGCGGGCCCTCTTTTGGGATATGTGGGCAAAGACGGTTACGGGCTTGGCGGAGCGGAGTTCGCGTTTGATCACTACCTCCGCGGCGAAGACGGCTGGGAAATGGTTCATCGGGACGGAAAGCAGAGAATGTACAGGAAGATCGGGATGCCGGGTAAGGAACCGAAGGACGGGGCCGACCTCTATTTGACCATTGATGTCAATTTGCAGAAGATCGTTCACTCAGTTCTCAAGCAGACTGTGGAATCTCTGAACGCCAAGGGCGCGATGTGCATTGTGATGGATCCCCGTACGGGCAAAATCCTCGCAATGGCCAACGAACCGTCGTTCAACCCGAATATCCCATCGTCGTACTCTCTTACGGACAGGCAGAACAAGCCTATAAGTTTGATATACGAACCCGGTTCGACGTTCAAAGCGGTTACGGCATCCGTGGCGTTGCAGGAGGGCGCGTACGCCGAGAACGATCTGATAAACGGCAACAACGGCACTTTCGAAATATACGGCGATACGATAAGAGACGATTCGCGCCAAGGGCTTATCACCTTTTCGAAGGCGCTCGCGGTATCGAGCAACGTGTGCTTCGCCCAGATAGCCAGCGGGTTCAAGAACGATCTTTTCTACCGCTACGTGAGGGATTTCGGTTTCGGCGCCAAGACCGGAATTGCGCTTCCGGGCGAGGAGGGCGGCATACTGCGTCCGGCGAACACTTGGTCGGGGCGCACGAGAGTGAGTATCGCTTTCGGATACGAAGTCTCGGCGACATTTTTGCAGATGATGTTGGCATACGCGGCCGTGGCCAACGGCGGCGTCTTGCTCACGCCTATTATCTGCGAACGGATAGAGAAAAAGAACGGGACGACGGCGGAGCCCGCTAAGGTCAGGCCCGTGCGCCGGGTGATCTCCGAGGAGACGGCGCGCAGATTGCGTAAGATGATGCAGAATGTCGTGGAAAACGGTACCGGCAAACAGGCGGTAATTCCCGGTATCCCCGTTGGCGGGAAGACGGGTACGAGCCGCAAGTCGGAAGCCGGCAGTTACACGAAGCAGAGGCACTGGTCGTCGTTCATCGGTTTCCTGCCGGTCGATGAGCCCTCGCTGCTGTGCGGCGTGGTGATAGACGAGCCTGCCGGCGGCACAGGCGGCGGCGCGGCGGCGGCCCCCGCGTTCAGAAAAATAATGTCGCTGGCGCTGGCGCACCCGGAGTTCGATCTAAGCGATAAAATCCTGAAACCGGCCGCCGTGCAAGACACGCAAAGCCGTCAGATCAAACTGCCGGATTTCTCAGGCCGCAAAACAGTAACGGTAACCGCGCAGTTAGACAGTATGAAGATAGCCTTTAGAATAGTGGGCGACGGCAATATCGTACGCCACCAAACCCCGCCCTCCGGCACTTTCACCGAAAACAGGGTAGGCGAGGTAGTGCTCTTTACAGACGAGAATCAGCAGACGTACGACGGCGCGGTAAAAGTAATACCCGACGGCATAGGAAAAGAACTGAGGGACGCGTTCAACATATTCAACGCCAAAGGAATCCCGATCTACGCGGTTGGTAGCGGAAAGGTGTTAAAACAAAGCATAGCGCCCGGAGTTATAATGAGTAAAGCCGTGGTGTGTACATTATATTGTGATAGAAAAAAGTAGCGGATTCGACTTCGCTCAGCCGCCTTTGTTGCAAGGGGAACGGTCACTGAGTGAAGTCGAAGTGACCTGACGTTGGAATGGAATATGTTTTTTACGTTGATAAGGAAGATGCGGCCATGAAATTTCGTGAACTATTAAACGTTTCCGGTATAAACGTGACCGCCGACGGCGGGTCCGGCGATCCTGTCATATCCGACATCGCCTACGACTCCCGTAACGTCAAGCCCGGCTCGCTCTACGTTGCGGTTCCCGGTACGAAGGTTCACGGCGACACTTTTATCGAATCGGCAATAAAAAACGGGGCGGCGGCGGTTGTCTCTGAAAACGGTCAAGATCAATTGTCAACCCCGTGGGCTAAGGTTTCAGACGTTAGGGTTGCCTTGGGGAAGTTAGGTATAGCACGTTGGGGAATTGATATGGAAAGGCTGACTATGGTCGGCGTTACCGGTACCAATGGTAAGACTACGACCGTCAGCCTCTTCAAAAATTTGTTTGACCGCGTATACGGCAAGGAGTGTTCGTGGCTGTTTGGGACAATAGCGAATGTTTTGGGAAATGATACGGTAGGCGCGTCGCACACCACGCCTGAGGCGGTCGATATATTCAGGCTTATCAATAACGCGAAGGTTAAACCTGAGAGTTTGGTAATGGAAGTGTCCTCCCACGCGTTGGCGCTGAAGCGTGTGGCCGGGATAAAGTTTAATGTTTCGGTGTGGACGAATCTGACGCAGGATCATTTAGACTTTCACAAGTCGATGGAGGAGTACTACGCGGCGAAGAAGCGGTTATTCGTTGATTGCGATTACATTAAGCGAGATTGGTGCGGCGTAATAAATGTTGACGACGAATACGGCCAAAAGCTTTATTCGGAGTTGAAATCGGCGAATATGATGACTTACGGTTACGGGAGAAGCGACAACGCCGATGTTAAGATAACCGGCTGGAAGTGCGATTGGGGCGGCACGTCGGTCGATATTGAGTTTAGAGATAAAAAATTCGCCTTTACAAGCCCGTTGCGTGGATTCTTTAACGTTTATAATATGACGGCTATGATCACCGGGGCGTTTGCGTTGGGGATTGACGTTAAAGTAATAAAAGAGGCGTTGTCGTCAATGCCTATAGTATCCGGACGGATGGACATTGTTGATATTGATGCGCCGTTTACGGTTGTGGTGGACTACGCGCACACGCCTGACGCTCTGGTAAATGTTTTAAAAACGTGCGAGGAATTAACGACCGGAAGAGTGATCTGCGTCTTCGGTTGCGGCGGCGACAGAGACAAGACGAAGCGCCCGCTTATGGCCAAAGCGGTGGCAGAGAATAGCGATCACGCTGTGGTAACGTCGGACAATCCGCGCAGCGAGGAACCGGAAGCGATAATTAATGATATATTAAAGGGTATGCCGCAAGGTTTCTCGTATAAGGTTATGGCTGATAGAAGAGAGGCGATAAAAATAGCGTTAAGCGAAGCGAAAGAGAATGATTGCGTGGTAATAGCTGGTAAAGGGCACGAAAATTATCAAGAAGTCAAGGGTGTGAAGAATGAATTTGATGATAGGGTGGAGGCGGTTAAGGCGTATAAGGAGATGTGTTAATTGCGTATCAATGATAACAAAACACCGCTAACAGTAGGCGACCTGATCGACTGGTCATCCGGAAAGTCCGACCTTTCCGAGACTGCTCGTAAGCGTAAGGTAGCCACTGTTTGGAACGATTCGCGCAAAGTCACATCCGAGAGCGGCGGCGATGTATTTATCGCTTTGCGCAGCGATACCGACGACGGCCACCGTTACGTTGAGTCGGCGTTTAAAAGCGGCGCTATCGCGGCTATTGTTGATAAAAAGGGGATTTCCGCTGTTCCTGAAAAGTATCGTGGCAAATGTATAATTGTAAGCGATACGTTGAAATCAATACAGAAAGCGGCGGCTCGTTATCGCAAAGAGATGGGTTTGTTAGTCGTCGGTATCACAGGCTCGAACGGCAAAACGACCACGCGCAGTTTTATCTCGGCGGTTCTGAGAAGCGCCGTGAAAGTGGGCGAGACCTATACAAATTGGAATAATCACATCGGCGTCCCGCAGAGCATACTGAGGTTCGACGGCGACGAGTGGGCCGGTGTTTTGGAGATGGGGGCAAACCACGTGGGCGAGATCGGTCCGCTCACAAAGATTTGCAGGCCTGACATCGCGGTTATCACGAATATCGGCTACGCCCACGTCGGGCTTTTCGGATCGCTCGGCAAGACGACGGAGGCCAAGTTTGAGATCGCGGAGGGATTGGGCCGTAGCGGGTTCATGTTGCTCAATGGGGATGACAGCCGGTTGGCGAATGGGGCTCGGAAGCGCGGGCTCAAGTCGATCTTATTCGGAACGTCGCCTAAATGCGGAGTTCGGGCGCGGAATATAGCGGTGAATGAGCAGGGGGTGAAGTTTACCGTTGACGGATGCGAGTACGAGATGTCAATGCCGGGCAGGCACTTTATATACTGCGCGTTGCCGGCCATACACATAGCTAAGCGGTGCGGGATAGCGGACGAGGCGGTGCAAGAGGTGATTGCGTCCCTAAAACCGGTAACGCTTAGGGGAAAGTTGGAGATGAAGAAGGGCGTACGGTTTATAGTGGATTGTTACAACGCCAATCCGTCGTCTATGAGCAACGCGGCAAAATATCTGGCTGACGTTACTCCGAACGCGGCGGAGAGGGCGGCGGTCGTCGGGGATATGTATGAACTGGGGCGGTACACTGATCGGTTGCATGTTAAATTGGGCGAGGAGCTGGTAAAAAAGGCGGATGTTCGGAAGATTATCGCGGTAGGGAAGTTTTCGGAGTTGGTTAAGGAGGGGGCGGTGAAGGCCGGGTTATCGGCAAAAGAGATATTTTCGGCGGACGACGCGGACGCGGCGGTCAGTATTTGCCGGTCGGTATTGAAAAATGGTGATACTGTATTGCTTAAAGGATCGCGTGGGGTGGGATTGGAGAAGGTATTCGAGTCGTTTTGATGTTGATATCTTGTCAATAAGTGCCTATAATTATAGTAGGGGATAGCGAGAGGAAATTGCCATGTCAGACGACATTATAAACAATACGCCGAAAAGCGTGGCTGTGATCGGCGCCGCCAAGAGCGGTGTCGCCGTGGCTAGGTATTTTCTCTCTAGAGCAAGTCGCGTCTTTATCAGCGACGTTTGCGATCGCGGGCGTCTTGACGGTATTTTGCGCGAAAATAAATTGGATGGGGGCGATTTGCTTGAGAGCGAGGCGGGCGGGCATACGGACAAGATATTGGAGAGCGAACTGATCATTTTGTCGCCGGGCGTGCGTAGCGATTTGGATGTTCTCAAATCGGCGGCGAATAAAGGAATACCGGTGTGGTCGGAGATGGAACTTGGGTATAGGGTTTCCGCGGCGCCGTTCTTGGCTGTTACGGGGTCGTCCGGTAAGAGCACCACCGTGTCGCTTTTGGCCTCGGCGATGAAAGCCGCAGGGTTTGAGACGGCGCTTGCCGGAAATATCGGGACGCCTGTGATAGAGGTTACGCCGCCGCTGTCGGAGAAGGCGGTCGTCGTAGCCGAGGTCTCCAGTTTCCAGTTGGAGGCTATTGATAAATTCAAGCCAAAGGTCGCGGCGGTCATAAATTTGATGAAGAACCATCTCGACCGCTACGCGTGTGAGGACGACTATTACAACGCCAAGAAACTCATTGCCAAAAACTTGACGATGAGTGAATATCTTGTGCTGAACGCGGATGATTCGCGTTTGTCGCGGTGGGCGGAGGAGTTTAAGGGGCAGACAAAGATATTCATGTTCAGCTCGCGTGATTGCGGCGGGGATTGCGTGTATCTTTCGGGTAAAGGTATTAATTACCGTATGAACGGGAAGTCCGGCGTGATTATTGAAGATACGGCGGCTATGAGGATTGCGGGGAGGCACAATTACATAAACGCTTGCGCGGCTGCGGCTGTTGCGCTCTGCGCCGGGGCGGATCCGAAACTCATCGGGCGCGGGCTCTGCGAGTTCGGCGGGCTGCCGCACCGGTTGGAGCTTGTAGGCGAGGTGGGCGGCGTGTCGTTTTATAACGACAGCAAATCGACCACCGCCGAGTCGATAGAGTGCGCCGTTAAAGCTTTCGGTTCTAAAGTAGTGCTGATAGCGGGCGGCAAGGACAAGGGCTGCGATTTTGCGTCCATAGTCGATTCTGTCCGTAAAAACGTTAAGAGTATAATACTTATAGGGGAGGCGAAGGAGAGGATGGCCGCCGTGTGGGACGGCGTCGCCCCTATTACGAAAGCGGCGACGCTTGAGGAGGCCGTCGATATAGCTTTCAAAAACGCGGTTAGCGGCGAGCAAGTCGTCTTCTCGCCGGGGTGTTCCAGCTTCGACATGTTCCGCAACTTTGAGCACCGCGGCGACATGTTTCGGGAAACAGTAAACCGTCTTGCTTCGCGAAAGGCGTATTGATACTATGATCTCAAGAGTCGCGAAGATGGATGTCGGGCTGTTCGTGGCGACGCTCTTACTCTTGGGTTTGGGCATCGTTCTCGTGTACAGTTCCTCTTTCGCCGTGGCCTACGGCAAGAACTTAGGCGAGAACTATTTCCTGTTCCGTCAAATAACCAGAGCGCTTATCGCCGTTTTGCTCTTCACGGTTTTTATCAACGTAGACTACCGTTTCTTAAGCAAGTACGGCGGATTTATCTATATATGCGCGCTTGTCCTTCTCGCGGGCGTGTTGTTTTTGCCGGAGAGTCAGGCGGTAAACGGCGCGAAACGCTGGATTACGCTCTTCGGCGTTAGGTTTCAGGTCTCCGATTTCGCGCGTATGGCGCTCATTATCTTTCTCGCCAAGAAATGCGGCGACGACGGCGCCGAGTTTGACGGCTGGCGGTCGCTTATTCCGCACTACGTACGCATAGGCGTGATATGCGCCCTTGTGGTGTTGGAGCCGGATTTCTCCACGTGCGTGATAATCGCCGGCATAGCGCTTGCCATGCTTTTCGTGGCCGGAGTCAGGCCGCGTTATCTATTGGCGACGGGGTTAGCCATACTGCCCATTGTAGTGATCCTGATAAAGAGCGCGCCGTATAGAATGAAGCGATTGGCCGGTTTCATAAACATGCAGGAACAGGGGCAAGGCGCCGGTTACCAAGTCACCCAATCTATCGTCGGCCTCGGGCGCGGCGGGTTCTTTGGGGCGGGGCTCGGCAAAGGCGAGCAGAAATATTTCTATCTGCCGGAACCGCACACAGACTTCATACTATCCGTCCTAGGAGAGGAATTCGGTTTCATAGGCGTAATGTTGGTTCTGTTAATTTTCGCGTTTATAGTCTATAGAGGGTTCAGCATCTCTTTGAACGCTCCCGACCGCACCGGACAAGTCATGGCCTTCGGGTTCACGATGGCGATCGCGTTGTATATGCTTATACACGCGTCTGTGGTCACGGGTTTGCTTCCGCCCACCGGCGTTCCGATGCCATTTTTAAGTTACGGCGGAATGAGTCTGATATTCACAATGTCGAGCGTGGGAATACTGCTCAACATATCGAGTCATATAAAAACGGATAGTGTTTCTATGGCCGCGCCCGCGAGACCGAAACGAAAGGCGCTGCGAACATGAGACCGTTTACAAAGAAAATACACATGGTCGGAATCGGCGGGGCCGGAATGAGCCCCTTAGCCGAGGTATTGCGGTCGCGCGGACACACCGTGACCGGAAGCGACCGCGCTGTCTCCGACGCGTCGCGCCGCTTGGAAACGCTGGGGATAACGGTGCAGTACGACCACGAGCCGAATTTGGTAAAGGTGGCGGAACTGCTCGTCTATTCCAGCGCGGTCAGAGAGGATAATCCGGAGAGACGGTACGCTGTTGACAACGGTATTCCTGAGATAAGAAGGGCCGAGGTGCTGGGTGATATTATGCGGTCGAATTTCACGGTATGCGTGGCTGGAACGCACGGAAAGACCACTACCACATCTCTTATAGGAACGGTATTGACAGACGCGAAAATATCGCCCACAGTCCTTGTCGGCGGAATGTTGCGAAGCGTAGGGTCGCACGCGATAGTGGGCGACGGCGGCATAGTAGTGGCCGAGGCCGACGAGTACGACAGATCGTTTTTGGCTATGTACCCGACTATGGCGGTGATCACGAATATAGAGGCCGACCACTTAGATTGTTACGCCGGCTTGGACGACATAAAGGACGCTTTCGTGGAGTTTACCGATAGGGTACCCTTTGACGGAGCGGTTATCGCCTGTATTGACGACGCCGGCGTGCGTAGCATATTGCCGCGGATCCGCAGGAGTGTGTTTACCTACGGAACCGACAGCCGGGCGGATTTCCGGGCCGTAGACATAAAGTTCAACGGTGAACGGACGGAATTTAGCGTAGTGTACAAGAGAGGGCTCGAAATAGGGCACGTGTCGATAGGCATTCCGGGAATGCACAATGTTATGAATACGCTCGCCGCGCTTGCCGTGGCTACCGAAACGGACATAAGATTCTCCGTAGCCGCCGACAGCGTCTCAAGATTCTTGGGGGTTAAAAGGCGCTTTGAGGTCGTAGGCGGCGTTGACGGGGTTACCGTTGTGGACGATTACGCGCACCACCCCGGAGAGATAGCCGCCACGATAGCGGCGGCGCGCAGCCGAGGTTACAAGAGAGTGGCGGTGGTCTTCCAACCGCATTTATACTCTCGCACCCGCGACTTCATGGATCAATTCGCGGCGTCGCTTGGCGCCGCCGATTTGGTTGTGGTTACGGATATCTATAAAGCCAGAGAGCAGCCGATTCCGGGAGTGCGCGCGGAAGATATTGTCGGCAAGATAAACGCGGTTGAAGCGTATTATGTTAAGGACAAGAGCGGCGTGATAGACGTGTTGCGTGGTAAAGTTAATAGCGGCGATGTGTTGATATTCATGGGAGCCGGGGATATTTGGGAAGTCGGAAAGGAGTTTGTGGGAGGAGTAATATGAGAAAATTAAGACCTAAACCTATAAAAAGCGAAAAATCAAAACCTGCGAGGGTTGGCGCGAACCGTCAAATGCAAATGGCGGAGAAGCGGGCCAAGATGCCGTCTTTAGTTAAGCAAGCGGCGTTGCGGTTTGCGAAGGCGGCCGCTTGCGCCGCGCTTGTAGGCGGTATTGTGTTTTCTGTCTGGGTCTACGGCCCGGCTATTACGGGTAGGGTTTCCGGGGCGGTTAAATCAAGCAATAAGCTGCCGTCCGACGTCAAGATAACCGGTTGCTCTTTGCCGGTGCAAGTATCGCTTATGAGGGCGATAGATTCAATGACTCGTATAGACTCGTCGTTTTTTTGCCGCGCCGCTCTTTTGAACGCGGCGTCCGCGATTCCGGAGATAGAAAGTATCAACGTAAATAAGATTAAAGGGGCGTCTAAGGATAACACAACGCTGATCGCCGTAAAAGAACGTAAGCCGGTGGCCATGGTTCATAACGGAGGTATTTTTCTCGTTGACAAAAAGGGAATATGCTTTTCACCGGTTCCGGGTCAGTTTTACGACCTGCCGTTATTGACTTTTGGTAATGTCGCGCCGGGCGATACGGTTGATCTGGAGCTTTTTAACACGATCAAAAGGACGGCTCGCGGGCTTGGCGGCGCGTTCTTTAAGGAGATTTCGGAGATTGATCTGAGCAGGACGTCGGAGGTTAATTTGGTCTTTAGGTCAAGCGGCACCGAGTATAAGGTCGCGGTGCGGGACGTGGAAAGCAGGCTTGTCCACGTAAAGGCGCTCAGGGAGAGGTTGAAAGATGATGGCGTCGGATCGATGCGTATAGATTTGAGGTATCGCAATTATGCTTTTGTGACGGTACGGTGAAAGTTGTGCGGTTTGTCGGCAATAACGGAATATATGGAACGACTATTAATTTGTAAAGCGTAATACAAACAAAAGGGGTAATGGTTATGGATAATGATGTGTTTGTTGGACTTGACATTGGAACGACTAAGGTCACCTGCATAATCGCCACGCGCGGGGAGAGCGGGGGGCTTGAGGTCGTCGGTGTCGGCAAATGCAATACTATCGGACTCAAGAAGGGCGTTATGAGGAATATGCAGAACATCGTCGAGTCAATACAGACCGCCGTAAAGGAGGCTGAACTCATGGCCGGCGTGGACGTGGACGACGTATGGGTCGGAATCGCGGGAGACCACATAAGGGCCTTTGACAACGATGGATTTGTGGCCATGACTCACGAAGATCGCGAGATCAGGCAGGAAGATATAGACAGAGTGATTGAATCGGCCAAGACAGTGAAAATCCCGGAGGAATACGAGCAGCTACACGTTATCCCGCAGGATTTTCAAGTTGACAACTTAGAAGGGATCAAACAGCCGCTCGGAATGATCGGCGTACGCTTAAAGACGACAGTGCACATCATAACCGCCCAAACCACAAGCATTCAAAACATTACGAAATGCGTGAAGGACGCGGGGCTGCGGTTGAACAAGTTGGTGCTTGACCACTTGGCGTCAAGCTACTCGGTGCTTGACAAAGATGAGAAGGAACTCGGCGTGGTGCTGGTAGACATAGGCGGTGGGACAAGCAATATCGCCATCTACCACGACGACAACATCCGCCACGTGTCAATTGTGAAGGAAGGCGGGGACGACGTTACGCGGGATATCTCTATAGTCCTGAAAACACCGCCCACGGAGGCTGAGAAAATTAAGAAGTCGCACGGGTGCGCCTATCTGCCGTTGCTTCCGGAAGACGACGAGTCTCTGATGGTTCAGATGACCGGAGGCCGCGATGATAGGGAGATAAAGAGGAGGTTGCTTGTGGAAGTCATAGAGGCTCGGATGGACGAGCTTCTTGGGTTGGTGAAGCAGGATATAGAGAAGTCCGGCCTCATAAGCCAGATGGGCGCCGGAGTGGTGCTGACCGGCGGTGGTTCGCAGATGCCGGGTATGCGGGAAAAGGCGGAAAGCGTTTTTCACTTGCCTGTCAGGATCGGCAATCCGCAGAAAATCGGCGGGTTGTCCGATATGGTTAAGGCGCCGATGTTCGCCAGCGGCGTGGGACTGTGCATGTTCGGGTCGGAAACGGCGCAGGTGGGCGGAGTCCACAAGATCGGCAAGAAAAAGAGCTCCGGCGGCGAGAGCGGGTACAACAATATCATTAAAAAGATATCTTCATGGTTTTCGAAATATTTTTAAAACAAATAACCCTATAAGGAGAGGTGCGTTATGCTTTTTACAATTGATGAGACTTTCAAGGCTGTCGCGAAGCTGAAGGTCATCGGGGTTGGCGGCGGCGGCGGCAACGCCGTGAACCGTATGGTTGAGGCCGGGCTCAGCGACGTTGAGTTCATCGCGGTGAATACGGACGCCGCGGCGCTAGATAAGAACAAAGCCCACCAACGGTTGGCGATCGGTAAAAAACTGACGAACGGCTTAGGCGCCGGCGCGTGTCCCGCCATCGGGCGCCAAGCGATGGAAGAGGACCGGGACGCTGTGGAGGAACTCCTTAAGGGCGCGGACATGCTGTTCATAACCGCGGGGATGGGCGGCGGAACAGGCACCGGAGGCGCGCCGGTGGTAGCCGAGATCGCAAAGGAACTCGGTATACTCACGGTCGCCATAGTGACGAAACCCTTCCTCTTCGAGGGAACTCAGCGCAATAAACACGCCGCGGAGGGCATCATCGAGTTGCGGAAACACGTCGATACGATAATCGTCATCCCCAACCAAAAACTGCTCTCCATCTCGGATCAGAAAACGACCCTGATAAACGCGTTCAAAAGCGCCGACGAAGTGCTCCACCAAGGCGTAAAGGGCATCTCCGACGTAATCACGAAGTCCGGCCTCGTAAACTTAGACTTCGCGGACGTCAGGACGATTATGACGGGGACTGGCGACGCGCTCATGGGCACAGGCTACGCGAGCGGCGACGACCCCAACCGCGCCGTCACCGCCATCGAAAGCGCGATCCACAGCCCGTTGCTCGACGACATTTCCATCGCCGGCGCGAAAGGCATGCTGGTCAATATCACCGGCGGCGAGGATATCACGATGTACGAAGTAAACGACGCCATCACCGCCGCCCAAAATACGATTGGCGAAAACTCGGACACTCTCATAATCTTCGGCACCGTGATAGACCCTGAGATGAAAGGCCAAATAAAGATCACTGTCATAGCCACAGGCTTCAACCAAGATACCATTGCGCAAGGCAAGGGTTCGCACAGTTCAGGCAAGGGCATGGCGGTCGTCGCGCCGCCCAAACGCGAACCCGTAGTTCAACAGACAAGCCTCGAATTTGCGTCCACGTCGCCCATACGCCCCATGGCGGCCGCGAACGCGATGGGCGTACCGAACGATCCGATAGCATTGAAAACGACGGAACGCGTCGGCTTGGACGAGAAGTGGAGACAAGAGCCGTCGCCGGTATCGGTACTTAGCGGATACCAAATGCAGTGGGGTGACGACTCCCACGTTCCGTCGTTCCTGAAGCATCAGCATAAGAGTTAACGGGGTTGCGGCAAAGTCAATAAAGCCGCGGCGTTTGCAGGCCGGTTAGCAGTAAAAAAAAAGGGGGAGGCGACGCAGGCGAACGTCTGCGGCCTCCCCGCTTTTTTTGTCGAACGTGAAATCACCCGGGCGGCCAAGCAAGCGAACGCCCGCCCAAAACGTGGATGTGCAGATGAGGCACGGTTTGCCCGGCGATCTCCCCGGAGTTCACTACCAACCGGTAACCGTTCTTGTCAAGATCGGTTTTGCGCAATGCTGTGGTGACCGCGGTCATCAATTTTCCCAAGAGCGTCCCGACCTCATCCGGCGGAATCTCGTGTACGGACGGGTAGTGCTTCTTGGGAATGGCCAAAAGGTGCGTGGGCGCCTGCGGGCTGATGTCCCTGAAGACCAGCGCGCAGTCGTCCTCGAAAATCTTGTCGGCGGGGATTTGTCCGGCCGCGATTTTGCAGAAAAGGCAATCGCTCATTTTTTTTGAACCTTTTTTTGAGTTTTTAAGAGGCTTTTTTTTATTGGCGTAAAAAATAAATATAATATTTTGATAACGGCATGCCGATATTAATTATATTAGTAAATTGATTTTCAAACGTTAAATTTAAAGAAATGGTTGGAATTGCCGTTATGAAGTCAGTTCAAGAATCTTTCTGCCGCAGTCTTCGCCGTCGATCAACAGTGATTACCGTTTTGACGCAGGCGTTGCTATTTGTTGTGGTATCGGCAACCGTCGCACAACCTGTAGTGGGTCACCGCGACGCCGGCGCCGCCTCCGTATCCGTACGGTCGCCGGCGGATCACCGTAGCCGCAGCCAAAGTACGGTCATTGCGTGGTCGGCGTTGGGCCGCCGCGACGACGGCGCCGCCGGTGTCGTAATCCAATCGTCGACGATGGGCCGTGCCGCAGCCGCCGCGGCGACCGCCGCCGGTAACCGAGCGAAAGCCGCGTTCGCCAACGACAGCATCGTCGAGGCGCAAATGGAGGCGCAATTGCAGGATGAGGAGGCCCAAGACTTCAACTCCCTATTCGACGACTTCGGCGAATACGGCGCTATGGTCGTAGACACCTCGTTCGCGTGGAACAATAATAGGATAAATTCAGGCCGCTTCGATTATAAAGCCCTTAGCGAGAGCGATACCATAAAAATACCTCTCGTCGACTCGGCGCAAAACAAGCTCTTCGCCTCCCCGTTCTCCAATCACATAACCTCGCCGTTCGGAAAACGCCGCTTCCTGTGGCACTACGGCATGGACATAAAACTGGCCAAGGGCGACACGGTGAGGAGCGCCTTCGACGGTGTGGTCCGGGTCATCCAATACGACCGCCGGGGCTACGGCAACGTGGTCGTGGTCCGCCACCACAACGGCCTTGAAACGGTCTACGGGCACCTTTTCAAGGTGCTGGTCAAGCCCAACCAACACGTCAAGTTCTCGGAAACGGTCGGTCTGGGGGGCAACACCGGGCGCTCGACGGGCGCGCACCTCCACTTCGAAATCAGGTACTACGGCGAACCGTTCGACCCGAGGCACATCATAGACTACGAGACCCACACGTTGTGGAACGACACTCTGGTGTTGACGAAGGATGATTTCGAGTATCTGACCGAATTGCGGAAAACAGTCTATCATACCGTGCGCAGAGGCGAAGGCCTCGGTTCGATAGCGAGACGCTACAGAACGACGGTCAACAGCTTGTGCAAGCTAAACGGCATCACAGCCAAGACCCCCCTGAGTGTAGGGAAGCGCTTGGTCGTCAGGGGCGCCAAGGAGGAAGAGACGCAGAAAAATGTCGGTCTCCCGGCGGAGGCCGGAGCCGGCGTCATGGCGAATGAAGAGGCTATGAACACGAAAGGCGTCGGTAAAGGAGCGAAGGACGGCATTGATGTCGGGGGGGACGGCGTTGGAGATAAAGGGATAGACTAAAGTAACCGTTTTCACTCAAAATATCAACACTTACGGAGGGTGCATTGATTAAAAAGATCATTTTTACAACGTTAATGGTGATCGTAACGGCAGTCGGCGCGTTTGCGGGCGACGTTTTCTTCCCGACCAAAAAGGGCACGGTGCTGGTCATGGCCCTCTCAGACGCCAAGGGCAAGGTGGAGAGTTACGGACGCACGACTGTTAAGGATGTTAAGGGCGCCGGGGATAACCTGACCATTGTGTGTCAAACGGAGGCGCTTGATAAAAAGCGTCAACCGGAAAAGAACAGCGCCCCTATCGAGTACACGATGCAGATCATTGACGGCGCGGTCGTGGCCGACATAAACAGCATATTAAAGCTGCCCATAGCCGCCGGCGAGGGGATAACCATCTCCGGGGATACGCTGCGCATCCCCGCCAAAATTAAGCCGGGCGATAAGTTCAAAGACGCGAAGATGGCCATAACTATGGATCTGGGAGCGATGAAGATGACGACCGAAGTCGCCGTCACCAATTTCAAGTGCCTCGCGGTGGAGAGCGTAACCGTCCCCGCCGGAACTTTCGAGGCCTACAAGATAACGCAGACGGTCTCCTCCACCAATAAGATGGTCAACATAACGCAGACTATGACCGTCGTCTCATGGAACGTCCTCGGCGTCGGCCCGGTGAAGAGCGTTATCACCGACGAAAAGGGCAAGGTGCAGACGACGACGGAACTGCATGAGATCATAAAATAGGGTATGGGCGGACTCTGTTCGCCCGTTTTTCGGCCTCAAATGTCGATAAAAATAAAAAAATTTAAAAAAAAGATTGACTTTTGCCCGAAAATATAGTATCTTTACTAAAGTCAGTTGATTCTCCACGCAAAACCCGGCGTATTTGGCTGTTCCGGCGGAAGGCACTGCGGGCGGTTCGGTCGTTTTTGGGGTATCTTTGTAAAAAAATAAAAAAAATTTGACATTTTCGTGTAAATGCATTATATTTATACGGCTGTTGGGGTGTCGGCGGCTTAAAAAACGGGTTTTGGGGGATGGTACAGCCACCGCGAGAGATTGTAGGGGCTATATGAAATCAACGGTAAAACGTCCGAAACTGGTACCCGGAACAATGAAGATCATAATGGATAACAAGAAGAAAATCTCCAAAGAGATTTACGGGCTATCTTATGAGGAGATGACGCGGTATTTTGAAAGGTCGAAGAGTGAGGCTTTGGCTAAAAGGGGAATAAAAATATGAAAAAAACTATTGTTGGGGTTATATTGGCGTTGATTGTTGCGTGTTCTTTGGGCGTATATTGATTTTTATCGGGCGATGTAACTATCCCCGTAAAGAATAAAGTTCTTTGACATAAAACCTGTAGATGAAGCACATTAGTAGTGAAGTTTCGTCGAGAAGAATTGAAGAAATAATCAAATCCACCTCTGATTAAGAACGAGTTCAAGGGGTGGTAAGGTAAAGGTATTGTAGAAATAGTTGAGTTGGTGCATAGGCTCAAAGAGATATGTATCAAGAGACTAAGGGTACACGGCGGATGCCTTGGCATTGGCTGCCGACGAAGGACGTGGCAAGCTGCGATAAGCTTCGGGG
>JAITFI010000064.1 GCA_031281485.1 Chitinispirillales bacterium
ATAAAATCAAAGTCAAAGGCTTTTTTCTTTTGACGTTGACTTTATATGCGGGGTTTAGCCCCGCATATCCTATGAAAGGGCGCGATTTATCGCGCCCTTTCGTCTAAAAATGATTTTAAAGATTTAAAGATTTTAAAGAATTTGACTTTCCTCCTCCAAACTCCACGGTATGACTTCCCATTTAAACGGCAATACGGATGCGAAACCTTTCATCAAACATTCGGCCAGTGATTCAAATGTCATCCCACCGGCAGTTAATTCTGCAATACAACAACTTTTTAACGTCAACAGCTCCCTCTGTTTCTCCCGCTCCGCCTCGTCAATTCTTAAATACATAGGTAGATTTCGGTAGTTAGCGTTTATCGGTATCGACCCGTGCTGCAGCACCCCGTCCGCCGTCCTTTTCTGCGCCGAGCCAACGAGCTTCCGTCCGCCGACCATTATTTCGTCCCTGTTGGGGGCGAGGAAGCAGGGCAGCTTGGCTTGTCGCCCTATCCCCGTCAAACCGCCGTCGGAGTCGTGGGCCTCGCATTTTATAGACGCTTTGCCCAATCCCTCCATCAGGCACCTCGCGATGATGTTGTAGGTTTGACGTATGCCGCCGCCCATATCGCGGGCGGTTTTGGGGAAGGTTACGCTGTAGGTGATGTCGCAGTCGTGGAGGACGGCCCGCCCGCCAGTGATCCGCCTTATCCATCCGGCGCCGGCGGCGCTCAGCGCATTCAGGTCAAGCTCCGAGTCGGGCGACTGCATGTACCCTATTGAGACGGTGGGAATTGCCCACGAGTAGAGGCGGATTGTGACGTCCGTTGCGCCGTCGGTATCGCCATCTGCGCGGCGTTTCAGCAGGTAGCGGTCGGCAGCCATGTTGAACTCGGCGGAGCGGTCTTTATCTATTATGAACCTCATCATTGTATAAAAATAATTTATACCACCCAAAATATGCACCGGACGACGGCATGATGTATATTGATGTATATGGAAAGCGACTCGAAAACACCTATTGCATCCGGCGCTCCCGACCGCCCGAACGGCAGTCCGGAGGAGATTCAGCGCTATATCGTGCAGAAGTTGGACATCGTCGGCCAGCTGGCCGGCGGCATCTCCCATAATTTCAACAACCAGCTGACCGGGATCATGGGCTTCGCCAACCTCATAGCGCTGCGGGCGGAGAACGAGAACATCAAGAAGTTCGCCGGAGAGATCCTCGGCATCTGCAAGAACGCGGGAGACATGGTGAGGGAACTGCTCTCTTTCGCCCGATATAAACCGATGTCGGCCACCATCCTGAACATAAACAGCGCCATAACCACGGTCACCAACCTGCTCGCCAACAGCATAGACAAGCGGATAACCATCTCCGCGGATCTGAGCGCCGAGCAGTGCTGCGTCTTCGCCGACGCGGTGCAGCTGCAGAGCCTGCTCCTGAACATCGCGCTCAACTCGAAGGACGCGATGCCAACGGGCGGCAAGCTCAGCTTCTCCACCAAACGCATAGAAACGGCCGACGCCGCCGCGCCGCACGGCTACGTGCGGATAGAGATAGCCGATACCGGCCACGGATTCGGCGACGACGTGAAGACGCGGCTGTTCGAACCCTTCTTCACGACCAAGGCGCAGGGGCACGTGGGGCTCGGGCTTTCGTCAGCGTACAAACTCGTCACTATGATGAACGGAACGATTGAACTCAACAGTGTGCCGGACAGCGGGACGACGGCGGTGGTGACGCTCCCGATCCACGAAGCGGACGCGCAGCACGGAGCCGAAGCGAAAGGCAAGGCCGACCCCCAAAAGAGCGCGGCGGCGGACAAGGCAGCCGGTCAAGACGCAACGCCGCCGGAAGGCGCGAACGATAAAACCTGCGGTACGATACTCCTCGTGGACGATGACAACTGCATCCGCGACAGCCTCTCGGCGTTCCTGAAGGGCAACGGCTACAGCGTCTTCACGGCAGTAGACGGGCTCGACGCCGTGGAAAAGTACGGCAAAACGAAGGGCTACTCCATAGACCTCGTGATACTCGACATGGTAATGCCCCGAATGGACGGCAAGGAGGCCTTCGTCAAAATGAAAGAGATCAACCCGGCTATAACGGCGATCGGAATAACCGGCTACACGACCTACACAGCCGAGGAAATGGCCGCGCTCGGAATGAAGAAGATGCTGCACAAACCGTTCGCGTTCGAGGAACTGCTGAACACCGTGGCGAAGTACATCTAGCGCTAAACGCTAACCGGGCTTCGACCCCGACCCTATCCCCTTGACCTCGGAGATAAAGTCGCTGATGTCCTTGAACTTCCTGTAGACAGAGGCGAAACGGACGTAGGCGACCTCGTCGAGCTCGTAAAGCTCTTCCATCACCATCCTCCCGATCTCGGCGCTCGGCACCTCGCTCTTGCTGAATTTCTCTATACGGTTCTCGATCTTGTCGACAATGCTCTCGATCTTCTTCACGCTGACCGGGCGCTTCTTGCAGGCGGCGGTGATGCCCTGCATGAGCTTTTGGCGCTCGTATGGTTCGCGGCGCTGGTCGTTCTTTATTATCGTGAGCGATATATTCTCTATATACTCGTATGTTGTAAAGCGCTTCCCGCAATCCAAGCACTCGCGGCGGCGGCGCACGGCGCGCCCCTCCTTGCTGGTACGAGAATCGACCACCTTGTCTTCCTGATGACCGCAGAATGGACAGCGCATATATTGACCGTTCTTTCTGTTTTATGTTTATGTTTATGTTTATGTTTAAAATCAAATTCTTTAAATTCTTTTTTAGACGGAAGGGCGCGATAAATCGCGCCCTTCCATAGGATATGCGGGGTTTAGCCCCGCATATCCTATGAAGCCGAAGGCTTCGTCTAAAAAAAAAGATTTTGACTTTATATTACTAAGCCCTATGTTTTTAAAGTCAAAAATTCGTTTTAAGCGCTAATATTGATCCCTTGGCATCCGGGGTTAACGCCGCTTCGAAGCGTACGCCGGATGATAGGCTTTTTTTTCTGAATACTCGCAGGTCAACTGTCGATAAAATTCTGTTGACTACTAGCGCTCCTACGAAAAATGACGAGGCTACTCTGAAATTACGCGCTTTTTGGCGTAGATCGTTGTACTCGTCTTGCTGCTCTTTGTCGGCCCAGTGCCACCAGCTTTCCGGGTTTTGGTATAGGTCGGCGGCGTTTCCCCTTGACAATTCTACTGACTCGTTATACTCGGCGGCGTCCATGTACGCCCCTACTTGGCGCCAATAGGCCTCGCCGGATGGGGCACTCCATATTCCCGCGGCTGAGGCGGCGTAGGAGCGGGCGTTTTTCTCTTGGGTGTCGGCCAAGCCGTAGAACACAAGCGCCCCGAAGAGCGAGGCTAAATCCGCCGACAGGTACGCAAACGCGGATTTAGGCCTGTCAACATAGTAGTGCCCCATTCCCGGAAGGGCGAGCGACAGCCCCATAGCGGCTATCAGGCTGCGCTCTTTGTCTACTTGTACATCAAAAAACGACACCTCGCCGGTCACGATCTCGTCCTCGACGGTAACCTGCGCCGCGGCATGGGCGGCAAGCCCTGCGGCAAGGAGCAGCGCCGTATAGAGACGCCCCCTCAAAACCGCAACCTCAGCGCGACGCCCGGCGAATGCTCGGAGCCTGTGAAAACGAACTGCTGTTCGACCGAGAGACGGTTCCACGCGCTGTTATCCTCGCCGAGAAGCCTCGCGTTGTAGGCGCGCGCGGTGAAACCGGCGTCTACGGCGCTGGCTATGTGGTTCAGGACTATCGCGTATAACACGTAGTTGACGGCGTCGCGATAGGAATTAGACCTATTCATCCTCGCGTTGAACTCGATCTGATAACTCGAGTAACCAAGCACCGGTTCGCCGCTTGACACCAACTTCCCGGCATTATCGACTATTCTCTTCAGATAATAAAACCAATCGTCGTTGTTGTAGTTGTAGAACACGTACCGGCTGCCGTATTTACCGTCTATCGTATCGCTTTCGTTTTTACTTAGCACCGACTCCAACGACAGATCGTAGTCGGTCCACCCGGGCGTAAAATCCCTATCGCGTATGGTTTCGTAATAGTAGGCGCTCTTACTGCCGGCCACGCGAAAAAATTCTTTGTCATACGGCAGAGGGATACTGTCCCTTGGGATAGGCGGAAGGCTGTCCTGCTCTCTGCGGATGGTAATTTCGTCGCGCAACAGAGAATCATAATCCACAATGCGCCTTATGTCAAAATATTTCTCGGCGTAGTTATAAGCCTCTTTCTTTTTAGACTTAGCCACAGAATTGAGGTATACCGCAACCCCGATTGCGGCAATCTCCGCCGCGCCAAACGCGGAAGCCTTGATATAGCTGCGCGAGTAGGCCTGACCGAGGCCGGGCAAAAGCAGCGAGAGCAACATGGCCAACCGCGGCGACCTATACTCCTTTAGATTCTGCGCGAAGTTGATCGTCCGCCCGTCCTCCACTACGGCATCCGCGTTGAAGTATTCCGCTGTTCTCGGCGGCGGCGGGCCGCGGCGACTTATGACCGACGTCTGCGTCCCGGTCGCACCGGCGCTGTCGGCGGCATTCACGCTTTCGCCGGCCTCCGATTGCCGCCCATCCGCGTTTGCGGACGCTTGACCCAAAGCCGCCGAGTCGCTCGCCGC
Organism: Chitinispirillales bacterium; assembly: GCA_031281485.1. Taxonomy (GTDB): domain Bacteria; phylum Fibrobacterota; class Chitinivibrionia; order Chitinivibrionales; family Chitinispirillaceae; genus GUT77. Next base: position 4,642 of record JAITFI010000064.1, read on the forward strand.
CTTGGGAACGGCGGCTGGTTTATCCTCCGTCAACAGATCTCCCTCCTCGTCGGCGACAAGGAGTTTATCCAAATCAATGGTTTTTGCGGCTGCGGGCTTGGCGGAAGCGGAATCATTAACCGACGCGGAACGCTTGGCGGCAGCGGAATCCGCCGCCTTAGCGGAATTAACATGCTTCGCGGACGACGCCGCGCCCTGCGCCGATACAAACGACGGCGCAAACATGGACGAGAGCAGGCAAACGATAAATAATACGCGGCGATTCATTATCAACGCTCATGTTCCTTAAAACTTGCTCAAACTTACTAAATCCCGATCAATTCTGACCGAGCCTTTCTGTTTGACGCTTAACTTCCGTTACAATCCCAACACGTCTTTCATTGTATAAAAACCGGGTTGCTTAGACGCGATCCACTTGGCCGCCGCCACGGCGCCTCGAGCGAAAATCCCGCGGTTGTGCGCCGTATGGCGCAGCTCCACACGCTCGCCCATCCCGGCGAAGAGCACCGTGTGATCCCCCACTATGTCGCCGCCGCGAACCGCGTGCATGCCGATCTCCGTGGGCGGGCGCGTCCCGGAAGCCATCCCGCTACGCCCGTTCACAATCGCGTCGCCGTAAGTCTGCCCAATCGCCTTGGCCGCGACCTCCCCAAGCGTCCGAGCCGTACCGCTGGGCGAATCCTTTTTAAAACGGTGGTGCGCCTCAATTATCTCTATGTCAAACGCGGCGCCCAACTTCTTGGCGACAAGCTCGGTCAACGAAAAGAGCAGGTTCACACCCAAACTCATGTTGGAACTGACAAGAACAGGAACGGAGGCGGCGGCCTTTTCGGCAAGTTTGTAATCATCCGGCTCAAGCCCGGTGGTACCAACGACCATAGGCAGTTTCAACCGAACCGCCGTCTGCAAATTGACACGCGTCGACTGAACGGAAGAGAAATCTATCACCACGCCGCCCTTAACGCCCGTCTCTTCAATAGATGAACAAACCGCCAATTCGCCGCAATCCGCACCTATGACCGAACCGTATTTCTGCCCGATCTTAGGATGCCGATCGTACTCGACGCATCCGGCTATGCGAGTTTCATTATCCTCCAAGATTACCTTGGCGATCTCAATACCCATACGGCCTAAGGCGCCTACTATTATTATGTCTGTTGTTGATGTTGGCATATTAAATTGTTATCTCTTTTCTTAAGAAGTTAAAATCTTTAAATCTTTTTTAGACGGAAGGGCGCGATAAATCGCGCCCTTCCATAGGATATGCGGGGCTAAACCCCGCATATAAAGTCAACGTCAAAAAATAACGTCAAAAGAAAAAAGCCTTTGACTTTGATTTTATATATGCGGGGTTTAGCCCCGCATATTCTATGAAGCCGAAGGCTTCGTCTAAAAAAGATTTTAAAGATTTGGCTTTTTTGGGTTTAGCCCCGCATATCCTATGAAGCCGAAGGCTTCGTCTAAAAAAGATTTTGATTCTGTTTTTTAATTCTATAAATCCTAATTATATTTCTTCCATACTGCCAACAATTTCTCTTTATTACTGTCCAGCATAGGCGCAAGCGGCAACCTGACCGGCCCCGCTGCGAGACCCGCTTCCGCCATACATGTCTTTATCGGAACAGGGCTTGTTTCTATGAATACGGCTTGCGAGATCGGGAGCAGTTCGTCGTGCAGTTTCAGAGCGCCGGCGTGGTCGCCGCTCAACCACAAGCTTACCATTTCGCTCATTTTAGCGGGCAGGATGTTGCCGGTCACAGAGATCACGCCGGTTCCGCCGCAGGCTAAAATGGGCAAAGTTAACGCGTCGTCGCCGGACAGTATGGTGATCTTGTCGCCGCATATACGGTGTATCTCCGAAATCTGGTTTAAGTTGCCGCTGGCCTCTTTTATCGCCACGACCTGCGGGAAGCAGCACAGTCTCTCCACCGTTTCGGGCAGCATATTCACGCCGGTGCGCCCGGGGACGTTGTAGAGCACCATGGGCACGTCAGCCTTCTCGGCGATCACGGAGAAGTGCCGATAGAGCCCCTCCTGCGAGGGCTTGTTGTAGTACGGGGTGATGGTCAGGATCGCGTCCGCGCCGCTCTTTTTGGCGTGGAGCGCCGCCTCGACCGCCTCGGTCGTGTTGTTCGACCCGGCGCCGGCGATCACCTGAACGCGCTTGTTCGCCTGGTCGATCGTGACGTCGACCACGCGCATGTGCTCCTCCCAAGAGAGGGTCGCGCTCTCCCCGGTCGTACCGCACGGCACCAGACCGGCCACGCCGTTGTCGATCAGATAGTCGATGTTCGACCGCAGGCCAACCTCGTCGAGGCTGCCGTCGGTCTTAAAGGGCGTCACTATCGCCACGTAACAACCGCTGAATGTAATGTCGAAGCCATTGCTCATAATGCGCCTTGCCTCCCTATAGCCGGATAAGCCGATGTATTACATTAATATAATAAACGCGCCGAACCTTGGGCAATATTGCAAGTATTGCTTTCGGGCCCGGCGCGTTAATTTTGCGGGTTATACATAATTAACGGTTTTAGGCCCCCTCCTTGACCACCCAGACCTTCAACTTCGCGTCCACGCCCTTGTGCAACGATATGTCCACCGTGTAGACGCCCAGTTGCTTGATCGGCTCCTCGAGCTTCACCTGGCGCTTCTCGACGTCAAAGCCTTCTTTCTTCAGGAACTCGGCTATGTCCTGCGCCGAGACCGAGCCGTAAACCTGCTCCTCCTCGCCGACCTTCACGGCGATGGTGCAGGAGGTATTCTCGATCTTGCTCAGAACCCCGCGCGCCTCCTCGATGAGCTTGGCCTCCCGCTTCTCGCTCGTCCGCTTCGCGTCGGCGACCAAACGCTTGTTCCCCTCGGTCGCCGTCACCGCCACACCGTTGGGTATCAGGAAATTCCTCGCGTACCCGTCCTTCACGGTGACGATGTCCATCGCGCTGCCGAGCTTACCGTAATCTTTCTTAAGCACTACTTCCATTTTTATCGCTCCTAACCTTTTTTACTTTAATTGACGCTATACCCAAACTCTACCTCATGTTTTCAGCCACAAACGGCAGCAGCCCCAAATGCCTCGCCCGCTTGACCGCGGCGGCGAGCAGCCTCTGGTTCTTCGCGCTCACGCCGGAGAGGCGCCTCGGCACAATCTTGCCGCGCTCCGTTACAAACCGGCCGATTATCTTTATGTCCTTGTAATCGGGCGCCACCTTGTTCTGCTCAAACCAGCAGACCTTCTTAGACCTTCTCTTAACAAACGCCATTTTATCTCTCTCCTATTTTTAAACTTTAAGTTCTTTAATGGGTTAATCGCGTTCCTCGTCGCCGTCCTCGTCGTCCGGCTTATCAATCCTGATCTCCTCCTTGCGTGCCGCGAAAGCCTCCCGCGCCGCCTCGTTCTTGAGGTCGCGAATCGTGGTCAAGTGGCGCAGCACCGCCTCGTCCAGCTTGACGTGCTTGTCGAAAACCGCCGCGATGTCGCCCGACGCCTTGTAGTAAAACACGACGTAGTGGCCGATTTTCTTCTTCTTGATCGTGTAAGCAAGCGCCCGCTTCCCCCACACGTCAGACTTCTCGAACTCCGAATTGGCCTTGAAGAACCCTTCAAGCTGGTCCTGCTCCTTCTGGATCGCGTCGTCGGAAAGGGTCCCGTCGATCACGACCGCAGTTTCATAGGGTCGAATCACTTTACAGCCTCCTGTGGACGTTAGGCCCCGAAGTCTAGTTAATCGCTCCGGGGCAGGTTTAAAATGTATTAATGTACAGATATTTTTTCCGCGCGACGACGGGCGAACACAGTTCGCCCCTACGCAACGTCAATCAATATTTTAATCCGATATCAATCAATGATAATCATATCCCTAATTATACTTATTCATCGCCGCGTCGATCCCATTGCCGACCATGAACGCTACCGCCTCCGCCGCCGCCTTTACCGTCTCGGCGACATCAGCGCGCTCGCTCTCCTCGAATTTGCCCAGCACGAAGTCTATCACGCTCGCGTTAGGCGGCAACGGCCCGATCCCCACGCGCAGCCTCGGATAACCCGCGCCTATCGCCGCCGATACCGACTTCAACCCGTTGTGCCCCCCCGGCGACCCGTCTTTGCGGAAACGCAGCTTGCCCAGCGGGATCTGAAAATCGTCTACAATAATCAAGCACCTATCGCCGCTCAAACCGTACTTTTTGACCAGCGGGCCCACCGCGTCCCCGGAGAGGTTCATGTAGGTCAGCGGCTTGGCGACCAGCACCGGCTTGCGGGCAGCCCCGCAGAACGCCATACGGCACATCGCCTCGCAGCGCTCAACGGGCGCGGAAACGTCGCCGCTTAGCGCCGCGCAGAAAGCGTCCGCGACGTCGAAGCCCACGTTGTGGCGGGTGCCGTCGTAATCAGACCCCGGGTTCCCTAGGCCAACCACCAGCAGTTCCGGCTTGAACTTCCCTATATCGTTAACAAGTGGAACGCCGCCGCGGTCAACGCCGCGCGGCTGTCCCTTTCCAAAGAGCTTACCGAATAACCCTCCCAAGAGCCCCAAAAAGGCGCTCCCCTACTTCTTGGCCGGGGCCTTAGCGGCCGCCGGGGCTTTCGCTCCAGCCGCCGGAGCTTTCGCGCCCGCCGCCGGGGCCTTGGCCGCGCCCGCCGCCGCCGGAGCCGCGCCAGCCGCCGCCTCGCCCTCCGCCGCCGCAGCCGACGCCGTCTCGCGGGTCGGGTGCGTCACAACCGCAAGCACCTCTTCAGGCGCGTGCTTGAGCGTCAAACCGGGCACGGAGATGTCACGCACGTGGATCGAGTCGCCGATCTTCAGCGCCGACACGTCCACGGAGACCTTCTCGGGGATGTCCGCCGGGAGGCACTCCACCTTCACCGTCTTGAGCGGGTGGCCTAGCACGCCGCCGTCGTCCTTCACGCCCACCGGCACACCGACAAACTCGAGATGCACGTCCGTGGTCACCTTCTTCTTCATATCCACGTGGAAGAAGTCCAAGTGGTAGAAGATGTCGTCCTTCAAAACGTGGCGCTGGGTCTCGCGGATAACCGCGATGGTGCCGTCCCCCAAACCGAGGTCGATAAGGTGGGTGGTCTGCTTAGCCCTGACCACAGCGGCAAACTCTCTGTGCGGCACCTCGATCTTGCGGGGCTCGCCGTGACCGTAGTACACAGCGGGTATCCACCCCTGCGCACGCGCCTTGCGCGTGTAGGACTTCCCTGAGGAACCCCTCTCGCGCGCCTGCAATTTAACGATTTCCAAAGCACTACCTCCTCCGGCAAACGCTTATACATATTATATGGATTGTTTTCAAACATGGCAGGGGCGGAAGGATTCGAACCTCCGAATATACGGACCAAAACCGCATGGCTTACCACTTGCCGACGCCCCCGAAAGCGCCCGATTTACGGACAGCCCCTCTAATATATAT
>JAITFI010000079.1 GCA_031281485.1 Chitinispirillales bacterium
TGACGTTGCGACGCGAAGCGGCGCTTGTTTATCGACGGGGCGTTGCGGGGCAGCGCCCCGCAGGGTGGGTAGCGGAAAACAAAATGGCGAAGCCATTTTGGTTGGAGCGAGGGAGGGCGCAGCCCTCCCCTTAAATGATTTTGATTTTAATTATTTGACTTTGACTTTTTGATTTTTATTATATTACATTATATTATCCAAACCCAAAACCAAAACATTAAAAGGAACTACTTTTTTATGGCAAACGTCAAATTCTACGCCGGCGAGTCCTTCCCCCTAGAAATGCACAAAGTACGCATCATCCAAAAACTGAACCTAATCCCAGTAGAGGAGCGCGGCAAAGCCATCGCCGGAGCCGGCAACAACACTTTCCTGCTCAACAACCGCGACGTCTTCATGGATATGCTGACCGACAGCGGCGTCAACGCCATGAGCGACCGCCAGTTAGCCTCCATGATGAAGGCCGACGACAGCTACGCCGGCAGCGAGACCTTCACGCGGCTCGACAAGTCGGTGAAGCACTTCTTCGGCTGCAAGTACTTCCTGCCGGCCCACCAGGGGCGAGCCTGCGAAAACATCCTCTCGCAGACCTTCGTTAAGCCGGGCTACGTGGTGCCCATGAACTACCACTTCACCACGGCCAAGGCGCTCATCACGGTGAACGGCGGGACGGTGGAGGAGCTGATAATCGACGAGGGGCTGAAAATCAGGAGCGAGTGCCCGTTCAAGGGGGACATCGACATCGGCAGGTTAAAGGAGGTCATAAAGAGGTACGGCGCGGACAAGGTCGCCTACGTGCGGATGGAGGCCGGGACGAACTTGGTCGGCGGGCAGCCCTTCTCGCTCGCGAATTACGAGGAGGTGAGCAAGCTCTGCCGCGCCTCGAAGATCCCGCTCGTATTGGACGCGAGCCTCTTGGCCGACAACCTGTACTTCAACAAGCGCCGCGAGGAGCGTTGCAAGAAGATGACCCTGCACGAGATCGTTTTGAAGTTCGCCGAGCTATCCGACATCATCTACTTTTCGGCGCGCAAACTGGGTTTCGCGCGGGGCGGCGGTATTTGCACGAATGATCACGATATCTTTTTGAGGCTGCGCGAGCTGGTGCCGCTCTTCGAGGGCTTTTTGACCTACGGCGGGATGTCGGTCAGGGAGATGGAGGCCATAGCGGTGGGCTTGGACGAAACGCTCGACGAGGATATGATAAGCCAAGGGCCTATATTTATCGACTACATGGTGAAGGAGCTTGACAAGAGGGGAATTCCGGTAATCACGCCGCCTGGGGGGCTTGGGTGCCATATCGACGCTATGGCCTTTTTGGATCACATACCGCAGGAGCAGTATCCGGCGGGGGCGTTGGGGTCGGCCTACTTCATAGCGAGCGGGATACGCGGCATGGAGCGGGGGACGCTCAGCGAGCAACGCGACCCTGACGGAAAGGAACACTTCTCCAACATGGAACTGCTGCGCTTGGCGTTGCCTCGGCGCGTGTTCACGCTTTCGCAGGTCAACTACGCCATCGACAGGCTGGTTTGGCTCTACGAGAACCGCCGTTTGGTGGAGGGCCTGCGGTTCGTTGAGGAACCCAGAATTCTGCGCTTCTTCTTCGGGCGGCTGGAGCCGGTCTCGGGCTGGCAGGGCAAGTTGATCGAGAAGTTCAGGAAAGACTTCGGGGACAGCCTATAATATGATAACGGTAATCATCTCCGCGAGGAACCCAGTCCCCGAATCCACCCTTGAGCGGAACATCCGCAAAACGGCGGGGTCGCCCATAGAGCTGTTCATGATAAACAACTCCGAGGGGAAGAACGGGCTGGCGTCCGTGTACAACTTCGGGGCGGCGCGGTCGCGCGGGGAGATTTTGGTCTTCATGCACGACGACGCCTTCTTCATGACGGAGGGCTGGGGGCCGATACTCGAGTCGCTCTTCGCCCAAGACCCCTATTTGGGGGTCGTGGGGGTGGCCGGGACGCAGTACTTATTCCGCGACAACTGTTCGTGGACGGCGGCGGGCAGGCCGTTCATAAAGGGGCGCATCGTCCACGACCTCCAAAACGGCGATTTCTTCGCCACGCTCTTCTCGCCGGATCGGGAGAGCTGCGAGGTGGTGGCGTGCAACGGGGTCTTCTTCGCGGTGAGGCGCACGCTCCTCACCCAGTTCGGGTTCGACGAGCAGACCTTCGACTCGTTCTACTTCCACGAGATGGACTTCTGCATGCAAGCGCGTAAAAAATGGCGTGTCACGGTGACGGCGGACATCTTGGTAAAGCACCGCTCCATGGGGACTTACGACAAAACGTGGCAAAAATACGGCCAGTTATTCCTAAACAAGTGGGCGGCGGAGCTTCCGGCCAGCTGTACCAACGCCGTCCCAGACCCGGCCAACACTATTCCGGCGGCCAAAGCGAGCCTGAAGGGCAAGTTGGACCAGAGGACTATAGCTTAATTAATGTACGGTTTGCTGTTAATGTCCGTTTATATACCTAAAATCTGCTTAACGGCGGCTTTGACGGCGGTCGCGGGGCGCTTCTTCTTGACGGTCTTTTTTATGGGCTTTTTGACGGGCATACGGCCTCCTTTTGGTGCGCTACCTGCCTATTTAAGATAATATTTTGGGACGGGGGAAGTCAAATAAAAATTACGGGCAACGCACGGAAACGGGGCGGGAGAACTAGGAGAGGGAGTTGATTGCGAGATAGTCACAGATTTTGTTCAGAAAATAACACGCGTTCTCTATCTTTAGTTCAACGCCTTCGCAGTCAATAAAATAAAGATCGTTGTAGTCGCTACCGTTTCTTTCGTCAAATAAATCACCGATGATTTCCGACATGCGCTTTTCAAATATCCCCGTCTTTACGTACTTCTCCCTGAAATACGCTATCACGGCGGAGTGCTTCTTGAATTCCACGGAATCGTTGGAGAGCAACGCCCGAACACTATGAAATACGCAGTAGTACAGACGGTTCACCGCTCCGGCATAATCGCCGTCCTTAAACAAAATATCCGCTGAAAGCAAACACCTTCTGGCGTGATCTATATTAGTTTGCACGACATTAGACACTGTAGAGCGTCTTCCCTTCTTTGGCGACATTTCTGTAAAAACTCGACACGTTTTGGTTCGCCGAAAAGAAGTCGGCGCTGTCGAGCATTATTGATACGTAAATATTGTTGTCCAAACCTATATCGCTTGAAATCCGCACTACCTGCGGACGGTATCTTCCTAACTTCTCGCGGTCTATATCCGCCAAAACCAATATGTCCACATCGGATTCATCGTCGGAATCACCCCTCGCACGCGAGCCGAAGAGTATTACCTGCCTCAACCGCTCACCCAAAAGTGTTTTTAACTCCGAAACGGCTTTCTTTGTAACGTCTTTTTCGAGTTTCATAAATTACCGCCTTTAGCAATGAATATAATATTCGCTAATACCTACTAATGAATATAAGATAATATTTGGGGACAAGGGAAGTCAAATAAAAATTACGGGCGGGGACGGAAACGGGGCGGGGGAAGCGGTGGTTGTTATTACCGTAACAAACCATACGCTAAAGTAATGTTGTTTGCCTACACCCGAGATAAACACATTGTCTGAACTAGGATTAGTAGGATTATTAAAACAGATTATAGGATTAAAAATCAACATCAACACATCAATACACGCTGTCTTTGACGTTTAATCCTAAAACTTGGTTATCTCGGCGAAGCCAATCCTTTAAATCCTACAAATCCTAATTCAGACGTTTTTTAATACTTTGCTCCTATACCGTTCCCACATCAATCATTCATAACGCAACGTACAGAATAGCCGTAGCCCTTGTCGCTGCCGTACACTCGCACGTTGACTTCGTCGTAGCTCATGTACCGGAAGTCGGCGTAGCCGCTAGTACTACTCTCCGTGGCCGTCCACCAGAAGCCGCGGTTGCCGGCCTCGTTGAAACTGCCATTGGTGCTGCGGATACCGCCGGGCAAGGCCGAAAATCCGGTCTCATTCGTATTGACAATACCACTATAACCATTCCAACCGGTTTTCGATTTCAATTTAATACCGGCAGTAGTCAGATCACCGGCCTCTCCAACCAATCGACGCCAATCAAGCGTATCCGGCAATCGCCACCCAATCGACTGACAAGCCGCTTTCGCCGCCGCCCACGTATAGAGTCTACCGTATTTTGCACAGCTGTCCGCACTATTATTATAACACCACGAACCCCCCTCCGTCACTATGTCCAGATTCTTCTTCATCCAATTCTTCCCTCCTAACTCCACATATTCATATTCTCCTGACGACGCCTCCGTCCATTGGGCGTATATGGTAGTGTTTGCGTTGAATACCGTGCTTGTTGTTATCTTTGTGCCGTCTGTCGGCGCAGAGTACCAACTGTCAAACGTATAACCGGTTCTTGTGGGAGTAGGCAAAGCAGTAAGCGTTCCGCTCGCGGACGTCGTGGCTGACTGCGGGTTGGCACCGCCGCTATAATTGATATTGAACGTTATGGTGTAACCGGTCTGAGTCGGGGTATCCGCCGTCCATTGGGCATATATGGTAGTATTTTGGTTGAATACCGTGCTTGTTGTTATCTTTGTGCCGTCTGTCGGCGCAGAGTACCAACCGTCAAACGTGTAATCGGTTCTTGCGGGATTAGGCAAAGCGGCAAGCGTTCCGCTCGCGGACGTCGTGGCTGACTGCGGGTTGGTGCCGCCGGTATAATTGATATCGAACGTTATGGTGTAACCGGTCTGAGTTGGATTGTCCTCCGTCCATTGGGCGTATATGGTAGTGTTTTGGTTGAATACCGTGCTTGTTGTTATCTTTGTGCCGTCTGTCGGCGCAGAGTACCAACCGTCAAACGTGTAATCGGTTCTCGCGGGATTAGGCAAAGAGGCAAGCGTTCCGCTCGCGGACGTCGTGGCGGACTGCGGGTTGGTGCCGCCGTCATAATTGATGTCGAACGTTATGGTGTAAACGGCCGGAGTGGAGACATCCGTCCATTGAGCGTATATAGTGGTATTCGCCGAGAATATATAATCCGTCGTTATCAGATCACCGCTTGATGCGGCGGTGTACCATCCGTTAAACGAATGATCGCTCAATGTCGGCGCCGTGGGCAGGCTTGCGAGTTTGCCGTTTGTACCCGTATTGACGTATGCAGGAGACCCGCTCCCGCCGTTGGCGTTTAGCGTGATAGTGTAAATGTTGGATATTGAGGTAGCCGTCCAATGAGCGTATATGGTGGTGTTTGCGGAGAATGTATAGCCTGTCGTTACCAGTGTGCCGTCTGAGGACGAGGTGTACCAACCGTCAAACGTATGATCGCTCAATGTCGGCGCGGTGGGTAGGCTTGCCAGTATGCCGTTTGTATCCGTAGTGACGTATGCAGGAGACCCGCTCCCGCCGTTGGCGTTTAGCGTGATAGTGTAAATGTTGGATATTGAGGTAGCCGTCCAATGAGCGTATATTGTGGTGTTTGCGGAGAATATATAGCCTGTCGTTACCAGTGTGCCGTCTGAGGATGAGGTGTACCAACCGTCAAACGTATGATCGCTCAATGTCGGCGCGGTGGGTAGGCTTGCCAGTATGCCGTTTGTATCCGTAGTAACGTATGCCGGAGACCCGCTTCCGCCGTTGGCGTTTAGCGTTATAGTGTAGACGGTGGGAACCGTGGGTATTTCGCCGCCGTTCCCGCCGCCGCCCGATGACGGTTTATTAAACTCTCTGACAAACGCGTCCGCCCGAGCGTCCCGCATTCCGGTGCTCGCCCCGTTATCGTTGCAAGTCATATAAAGAATACAAAACGTTACGACGGCCACGGCAAGCCCCGTCATTCGCAGAATTGATTTTTTCATAAATCCTCCTGATACTTTTATCGTTATTGATATTTTATTATCGTTGTTTTCAGTTTCAGTTAAAGATTAATCCCCATCCCGACTCTCACCGTCAGCCCGCCTGCGGTTTTAACATTCGCGCTGTTGTCAACGCTTTTATCATCTTCAAACTTGTTTGTCCCTCTAAATCCGTACAGCAGTTCCGCGCGCAGGTATAGCCTTTGGCTCAAAGCGGCATCCGCCCCGCCGCCGAATTTGAACCACAGCGCGTTTATGTCGCTTGCGGCGGGATGTTTGTCATTTCCGTCGAACGGGTATTCGTAGCCGTCGGCGTTGAGTTTGACGGACAGCGCCATCTCGTAGTCAATACCCAAGAGCGGAAACATTTTTATACTTCCAACGGCGACGGGGTATTTGGCGAATACGCCGATATTCATGTATGATCGCGACATATCGGGCAGGATGGTAGTGTCCGAAATCGATACGTTGCCGCTTTCCCACTTGCCGCCGCCGCCGGAGAAACTAATGAACGCTTCTACATACGCGGCGTCAAAGAAGATGTACGCGCCGCCGCCTGAATACGGTATTGTTACTTGTACGCCGCCGCCCCAATTCAGCCCGCCGCCGAAATCGTTTGCGAAGAACGCGCCGACGCCGACGCTTAATTTAGTCGACGGCGATTCTTCGGGTTCGGATTTAAACTCCGGCACGGTTTTCTCTTCGGGCTGCCGTCCGGCGGTATCAGGGGCGGCCTGCTGTTTTTGCAGGGCGCTTTGGGAATTCGCGAATGACTTATACATGTCAGCGCAGGCCGCACCGGCATTCTCTATAAGCGCCCTGATACTTTCGTAACGGACGGGGTCGGACGAGGCTACTAAGGTTCCGTCCATGGTCTCGTACATCTCCACTATCAGCGTGAACATTGTTTCAAGTTTGCTTACCGTTCCGCGGACTATGAAATCGGCGCCGATTTTGCTTCCAAGGGCTATGACGCAGTTTTCGTCGGCGCACTCTTCCAAAACTGCGCTGCCCTGAGAGTAGACTGTCTCCGTGGTCATGATATTGTATTGGCCTCGCGGCAGGTTTTTAACCGCTTCTCGGCGAAGCTCCGCGGTTACTTGCCTGACGTCAGCCGAGTTAAGCTGGGCCGAGGCTCCGGAGTGGATGTCCACATCCGTCTCCACTACCGCGACGTATTTGACTCCGGCCGTTGATATTCCGGCAAATAATATAATGAATAGAAGAAACGGTACCCTTTTCACGCTAAACCCTTTCGATAGATTTTTGACAAATGAACTGTATTCGGCGAGCCGAAATCGACAAAAAAGACGTGGCGGACGAATGCCCGTAAAACGCGTTTAAACAGCGTTTACGGCGCATTGTTTTTGGGTGGACAAAAATGTCTCCCCGGTGGCTAATCGTTGATTTACGGGGCATACAGCCCCCAAGGAAAGCAATTAAAACATGGGGGGGGGGGGGGGGTATTTTCTCGTTTTGTCAAGTGAGCTGACGGCGCAAGACGTAGGCGCACTGCCGAAGCCCGCGTCCCGCCCGTGCGCCGCCGTAGCCGTGACCCCTAATGTTGCTGTCCCCAAAGCCAAAGTTTTTGACCTCATAACCCCTGCCTTACCCATCAAGAAGACTGCGTTTCGCTCTATATGTAGTAATAATAGGCTACCTTTCTATAAAATAATAATTTCATCTGAAAGCCGCAAATTTTTTTAAGATTTCATACCAAACCCCTCAAAACACATCAAAAACGCCTTTTTTGACGGTTTTTGCCCTCCTTCGACACCGTCGAAACGTCCCTCTCCCCCCAAATCCCGCCGCCACGCCCATAAATCGCCCGAAACCCTCAAAAACCGCGTTTAAACGTCAATTCGGGCATTTTGACTGCGTTGAGGGCGTTGGGCGCCTGATGTGGAAGTCCCCGCCGTAACGAAGCCTCCGCGTATCTAACCCTAACTTAACCCGTCAGCGACGGCAACATTTGGGATGTCGGCGACGGGGTCGTCGGGTCGGTGGTCGCTCCCCAAACATTAATTTGACATTGGTGATCCCCAAGAATTATCTTTATCGTTGGCGAGTGTTTGTTCCTGGACTAAACAGAATTTAGGTCAAAGGAGAGCGAAATGACAGTAGAAACCCCTGCAAAACCGTCTATTACGCTAGAAGAGGCAATCATACGGATATCATCCGATCTCGCCAAGAGTCTCGACAAGAGCCTCGCCGAGATGTCGAAAAGAATGGCGGAGTCTAAGGCGGAGAATGAAGCAAAAATCGCCGAAATGAACGCCGCTTTCTTGAAAAGAATGGCGGAGTCTAAGGCGGAAAATGAAGCAAAAACCGCCGAAATGAACGCCGCTTTCCTGAAAAGAAGGGAGGAGGCGGACGCAAAAATCGCCGAAATGAACGCCGCTTTCTCGAAAAAAAGGGAGGAGGATAGGGATGCGCTGGATAAATGGGTCGGCTACTTCGGGAACAGCATAGGCAATATTGTTGAAATGGTGCTTATTCCGGGGATAAAGAAGAAGATAAACGATTTCGGGCACAGTTTCAACTCCCTGTCGCCGCGCAAGCAGTTTTACCACACTAACGGAAAGACTTACGCGGAGGTTGACCTATTCCTTGAAAACGGAGAGGAAGTTATGGTCGTTGAGGTAAAAACGCAGTTGTCGGTAAAAGAAGTGGAACGCCAAATCAAAAGGCTTGAATTGTTGCGGAAGAATGAAGCGGGAAGCCTGAAAGGGAAGATAATCTACTCGGCGGTCGCCGGATTGCAAATAGAAGAAGACGCTCGCGAGATGGCTTTGGATCTTGGTATGTACGTAGTGGAAATGGTTGAGGATACTAAGAGCGTCAACGTTATTAAGCCGTCCGGTAAATTGGGCACGTGGTAATGTATTTTACTGAAGCAGACCGAAAAACACCCTCTTTTTCGGGGGGGGAGACCCGAAACCGAGGCTGATTTTATGGGTTTTGACGGCTCCAACCCCGTTAAACCCCGTTCGAGGGACGATTTTTAAGATTAATTCGACCAAAAAAACCTGTAATCATCCTGAAAAACGTGTTTTTTTTCGCCGTAAGGGCCGATCTTGATAAAAATCGCGGTTTCCGGGCAATAATATTGTAACGTATTATATCCCCCAAAGGTCTAATCTTAGATGCAGAGACAAAAAAAAATACATTTTACTTGATAAGGTTGTTATTTTATGGTATAGTATAGTATGGGGTAAGGAAGCAAAAAAGAAGGAAAACACATTAAAATCGTACACTGTGCGCTAAATGCGCGTATTATTGTTCAATTCACTGTGGGAGACGTATCGGCTATGCTAGACAAGAAACATGACGGCTTCTTCGACGAAGAGACCGCGGAAGACAGGAAATCCGGCGAGCTAATGGCTATGCTCGGCGGGTATGACAAGAAGCTCAAGGAATTTGCGGCGGGAGACAAGGTATCCGGCAAGGTAACGCGTATCGGCTCCGAGTACTTGTACATCGACATCGGCGCGAAGAACGAGGCGATGATCAAGGCCATTGAGCTTACCGGCAACGAGGTGAAGGTTGGGGACACCGTGAGCGGGTTCATCCAATCGAACCGGGACGGCGAGACGATCGTGAGCAAGAGCGTCTCCGGCGGCGGGGAAGCCACCTTAGACGAGCTGAAAGAACTGCTTGAAGCGCGCGCGCCGGTGGAGGGCAAGGTAACCGGCGTCAGCAAAAACGGGCTGATCGTCAAGATCAAAGGCCACCGCTCGTTTTGCCCCGTCAGCCAGATCGACGTGAAGTACACCTCCGACGTAAACAAGTACCTCAACAACACGCTCGACTTCGTGATCACCCGTATCACGGAGGGCGGAAAGAACATCGTCGTGAGCCGCGTGCCGCTCTTTGAGGCCGGGCTTGAGGATCAGTTCAAGAAGTTCGCCGACTCCGCGGGCAGCAACAAGGTATTCAAGGGCAAGATCTCGAAGATCGCCGAGTTCGGCCTCTTCGTCGAGGTCGGCGGGCTTGAGGGGCTCGTGCACATCTCCGAGGTCTCGTGGCAGAGGGCGCAGAACTTGGCCGAGTCCTTCGCGGTGGGCCAGGAGGTGGAGTTCGTCGTGCTGAAGGTGGAGCGTAAGGACACGCTACGCAACTCGAAGATCTCGCTCTCCATGAAGCAGGCGCTCGACGACCCTTGGAAAAAGGTGGCGGATGAGGTGACCGTCGGGGAGACGTTGAGCGGCAAGGTCACGCGCTTGGCGGATTTCGGCGCGTTCGTGGAGGTGATCCCCGGCGTGGAGGGGCTGGTCCACGTTTCGGAGATGGCTTGGGGACGGCGCGTCCACCATCCGTCGGAGATTGTGGCTCCCGGTCAGGCGGTGCGGGTGACCGTCTTGGGGATAGACCACAACAAGAAGTCCATCTCGCTCACGCTTAAGGACATGGCGAGCGATCCGTGGAACGGGATCGAGGAGAAGCTTGCCGTAGGCAAAGACGTGAGCGGCACCGTGGCGAGGAAGGCGAAGTTCGGGTACTTCATAGACCTATTTGAGGGGGTCACGGGGCTTCTGGTGTTTTCGAGGATGGCCGCCGACAAGAAGGACTCGCTGAAGCCGGGCGACACCGTGACCGTTCAGGTAGAGTCGATCGACACGGAGGCGCGCCGCGTGGCACTCTCAATGGGAATCTCGGACAGCAACAAGGAGACGGAGGAGACGAGGCAGTACCTTAAGAAGCAGGACGCGAAGCCGGAGAAAGAGGCCTCCGGCGGGAGTGCGCCGTCGGATACGGCGATGGGGGCGGCGCTATTGGCGGCGGGGTTCAAAAAGCCAAAACCGGCGACAAAGCCGACGGCGCCAACGGGAGCAACGCCGGCGGCGGCTCCCAAAACGGATTCTGTGTCAACAACATCAACAGCGGCGACGGCAGCGGCAAAACCGGCTTCCGCGCACACGCCATCAACCACACCTGTTGTTGACAAGCCTTCATCCGTATCGACGGAAAAGGCTGCGGAGACGCCGTCAAAATCGGCTTCTGTGCCGACGGCAACCGCGCCTGCGGCGGATAAACCGGCTTCCGTAACGGATAGCCCGGCATCCGTATCAACAAAAAAGAGCGCGGAGACGCCGTAAAAAACGGTATCCGCGCAAACCGCGCCCTGATGCGTCCGTTCGAATGACCTCAGGGGCGGTTTCGTAAAAGGAACAACGGATGAAATGAACGTCCTTGTAATAGGCGGCGCCGGCTACATAGGTAGCCATGTATGTCGCATGCTCCTAGACGCGGGGTATGCGGTTACCGTCTATGACAACCTCTCCAGCGGTTGCGAGGAAAACCTGTTCGCCGAAGCAGCCTTAGTCCGCGGCGACATCCTCGACACCCACGCGCTCTCATCCGTAATGACCGGCGGCAATTTCGACGCACTCGTGCACCTCGCCGCTCTCAAAGCCGCCGGCGAGTCTATGATCCAACCCGAAAAGTACTCTGTCAACAACATCGCCGGGACAATCAACATCCTGAACTGCGCCGCCGCGGCGGGTATCGGGATCGTCGTCTTCTCATCAACGGCGGCCGTCTACGGCGCGCCGAGCTACCTGCCCATGGACGAAAAGCACCCGCTCAATCCCGAAAACTACTACGGCTTCACAAAATTGGAAATTGAGCGCCTGCTGGGCTGGTACGACAAGCTAAAGGGAATCCGCTACGCCGCGTTGCGCTACTTCAACGCCGCCGGATACGACGCGGAGGGACGGGTACGGGGATTGGAGCGCAACCCCGCGAACCTATTGCCCATCATCATGGAAGTAGCGGCCGGGACAAGGGAAAAATTGGAGATTTTCGGGGACGACTGGGCCACGCCGGACGGCACCTGCATCCGCGACTACGTCCACGTGACCGACTTGGCGTGGGCGCACACCCTGTCCATAGAACGCCTGATGGGCGGCGGCAAAAGCCTCACTCTCAATTTAGGCAGCGAGACCGGAATCAGCGTAAAATCAATGTTGGAAACGGCAAGAAGGGTAACGGGTAAAGCGATCCCGGCCGTAACAGCCCCGCGCCGAGCCGGAGACCCGGAGCGCGTAGTGGCGTCGGCATCAAAAGCAAAAGACAAATTAGGATGGAAAACAAAACACAGCGATGTCGAAACTTTAATTGACAGCACATGGAGGATGTACAATGGACGTTGATAATGTTGTAGATGTTTGTTTCGAGAGATCACACCGGATTCTGTTTAAACTGATTTCGGTCGGTTTGACTGTCGTCCGGACACTCTCGATTTTATTTCTAACTTACCAAAAAAAGGATACCTTATATCATGAATACATTAATTTCCCATTCAACCACCGCCGCCGCGCGGATTCTGTTCGCGGCTCTTGGGGTGTCGGTTGTATTATTAAATTGCGACCGGCAACAACATTCCGCGACAACTTTGCCGCAGGGCCAATCGACCTACCCTACACTGAAAATCAACGGAAAGGAAGACCCGAGCGTCTACCTGCAATCGCTTGATATTCAAGTGGAAGTATCGGGGAACATAGCCTCCACGCGGCAAACTATGGTCTTCAAAAATAAGACCGACCGCGTATTAGAGGGTGAACTGACATTTCCGCTGCCCGAAGGACGCACCGTAACATTCTACGCGCTCGACATCAACGGCAAGATGCGCGAGGCTGTGCCGGTGGAAAAGGTGAGCGGGACGCAGGTCTTTGAGGAGATCGAACAGCGCCGCCGGGTGGTAGACCCCGGATTGCTCGAACGGGTGGAGGGCAACAACTTCCGCACCCGCGTCTACCCTATCCCGGCCAACGGAACGCGCACTATCGCCATCGGTTACGAGGAGGAGCTGACACTCGAAAAAGAGCGGCTGCAATACAAATTGCCTACGGCTTACCCCTACCCTATCGAAACGTTTTCTATAATAGCGACCGTTTGGAACAGTACCCGCGAACCTTTTATCGACATCAAAAACGATCTTAGCTTCAACAAAAGCGGCGAAAACTACATCGCCTCGTTCGTCCGCAAAAAATATACGCCCCCGCGCGAATTGAGCTTCGCCCTGTACGCGCCTACAGGCATACCGCAAATCGCGATGCAGTCGGCGCAAGGAAGCTACTACTTCTTAGCCTCGGTCACGCCAAATTCAGATCAACGGAAACGCCATTGGGACGACAAACTCGCAATCATCTGGGACGTCTCGCTCAGCGGCTCGCAACGCGACCTGACGCGCGAAATGGAGATGCTCAATACCATTTTCGCAGAAAAGAAAGAAACTGACGTCAATCTCTATTTCTTGAACAATAAATATACGCCCAAGGGCAATTATAAAGTTACCGGCGGGAGATGGGACAAATTAAGAAGCGCCTTGGATTCGGCGGTATTCGACGGCGGCACCGATTTTTCGCAGATCAACTTGAACGATATTAAAGGAAACGAAATCTTATTCTTCTCCGACGGAATCTCAACCTTGAGCGACTCCTACTTCTCAATAGACACCGCCGAGACCCGCCCTATACACTGCGTAGTCTCTTCCGTAAAGGCCGATTACGGCGCAATGAGATTAATCGCCGACCGGACAAACGGTAAATTCATGAATATCAGCGCTCTGTCCCCCGAAAGGTTAAAAAGCGAACTCTTGTACGAAACGCTGTTCTTTTTGGGCACGGAACACGGAGAGGAGGTACGCGAGGTATATCCGAGCATAGCGACGCCCGTCTACGGCAATTTCTCAATCTCCGGCATTGCCGACACAAACCGCGCGGAAATCACCCTGCTCTTCGGGTTCGACAGCACCGTTGAAACGCGGGTAAAGGTATTGTTAGACGCGAAAAGCGCCTCCAGCCCTATAGACGCGTATAAGATTTGGGCGCAGAAGAAAATCACGGAACTTGAATTAGACTACTACAACAACCGCGACGAACTCACGGAACTTGCGCAACGGTTCGGTCTCGTAACGCGGAACACTTCGCTTATTGTGCTTGAAAGCATCGACGACTACGTCCGCTACGGCATTGCACCGCCGACCTCCGAGAACGAGCTGTACGCGCAATATCAGCGCAGAACGGGCGGCGGCGGGCGTATAGGCGTGGCCGGAATAGGGTATGGATCTAGTGGATATGGATCAGGCTTCGGCGGGAGCGGCGGCGGCAGCGGCGGCGGCAACCGTGTGTCCGGTACAACGCGTGAAAGCTCCAGCAGGGAAGAACGGGTAGCGAAACTTGTAAGATCAGAAGCGGAACCGGCGGCCACGTTAGAGCGCCAAAAAGAGTCTTCCGGCGGGATCAGCAGCAATAAAGGCGGCGGAGATCCAAGAGCGCGCGTTACTCAGATGGGCGTTTTGGGCGTTGTTTCCGGGCAGGTCAAGGGCAAGCCCGTCGCGTCCGCCGATGTTTTCGGCAAGGGCGGTTTCTCTACGGACATCGACGCCATTCTTTCCGATGTGGGCGGCCTCAAATCGGGCGGCGACGGCGGCGTTGGCCGTAAAGGCACGGCCGGCCTAAGTTACGGATCGGGATACGGATCAGGCTTCGGCGGAAGCGGCGGAAGCGACAGAGAAATAGACGATCTGTTGGGCGGATTAATGGGCGGGAGCGGCGACGGCCTTCCACTGAGGAAAAACACCGGCGAACCGAAAATATCCTCGCCCAACTTCCTGAATGGCGGCGCTCTTACCGGCGGCAGAAGCAGGGCGAGTATTCAACGCGTGGTTATGCAGAATATGGCCGCGCTCCGCTACGCCTACAACAAGCGTTTGCGCGATGTACCGGGTCTACGCGGTAAAGTAACGATCAAATTCGCTATCGATGAGTTCGGAAGTGTGATATTCGCTCAAATTGTGGAATCCACGCTCTTCGACCGCGAACTGGAAAACACCGTGCTGTCGAGAGTTAAGAGTTGGAACTTTGAGAGAATCGACAAGCCCGGAGACGTGACGGAAACCGTCTATCCATTCGTGTTCTCAAACGACGGAGCCTCGACGACGCCCCAAAACAACACAAATACGACTCAAAATTACTGGGACCCCGGCGCGCTAAACGGAGCGCTCGTGGCGGCAAACAATCTGTCTTTCTGGTGGACTCGCGACTTCACGCTCCCGCCGAAATCCAAATATCCCACGCCGGATAAATTCAATAAAATAGCGGGCGCCTCCGACATAGTTTCCGTGACCAAAGATAACGGCTACTTAGACAGCCTGACCGGAAAAGCGGCGGAAGATTATAAACTGTACCTAAAAATGAGAAAAAACCACGCCAACTCCCCGGCTTTCTACTTTGATATGGCAAACTGGTTCTACACCCTCGGCGACAAAGAGACCGCGATCCGCGTGCTCACCTCTATTGCCGATTTGGAGATCGAAAACGCCTCTCTCTACCGCTTGCTCGGCTATCGCCTTAAAGAGTACGGTGAGTACGCTCTCGAAAAATTCGTATGCGGAAAAGTGCTTATCTGGCGCCCAATGGAACCGCAGAGCTACCGCGACTACGCCTTAGCCCTCGCCGACAACGGCGAGACGCAAGCGGCGCTCGACTATCTCTACGCCCTGCTCGCAAAAACATATACGGCAAACATCAGAGAACGCAGCCGCGGGATAGAAGAAGTCGTGACTACCGAGATAAATCATCTTATAGTTAAAGACACGACCCTAAACAAATCACACATCGACAAACGCCTGATAATCAAAATTCCCGTTGATATCCGAGTGGTGATAAACTGGAATATGAACAGTGTCGACATCAACCTGCACATAAAAGACCCGAACAACGAAGAGTGCTTCCGCGACCGTCGCGAAACAAGCACCGGCGGACGCCTCAGCGCCGACATTAGAGACGGCTACGGACCGGAGCAATTCCTTTTGAAAAAAGCCATAAAGGGAAAATACCGCGTCTACGTCAACTATTACGGCGACATCCAACTAACCGACGCGGGCCCGGCGACCGTCATGGCGGAAATCTACACAAAATACACCGACGCTACGGAACGCCGTCAGGTCGTCTGCGTACAGATGTCGAACGCAAAAAAGAGGGATGGTGACTTTGTGGAAGTGGCGGAGTTTGACTTTTAAAGTCAAAGTCTTTAAAAGATTAAAGTCAAATTGGCTTCGCCGAGATAAACAAGTTCTTTTTTAGACGAAAGGCGCATAAATGCGCCTTTCATAGGCTATGCGGGGCTAAACCCCGCATAGATAAAATCAAAATCAAAACAATGTATGGTTTTGACGTTGACGTTGACGTTGACGTTTCGGTGAGGGGTTTAGCCCCGAACCGCCTATGAAAGGGCGCGATTTATCGCGCCCTTTCGTCTGAAAAAGA
>JAITFI010000055.1 GCA_031281485.1 Chitinispirillales bacterium
CCTCCTTTCTTCGTGTTAAAGTGTTAAAATCAAATTCATATAAGGGGAGGGCTACGCCCTCCCTCGCTCCATAAAAACAGGCTTCGCCCGTTTTTATTCCGCTACCCACCCTGCGGGGACACCCCGCAACGCCCCGCTAGATTCCCCCCCACTTTCAATCTCTCCCCCTCAAATAGGGGGAGAGACTTTTTATAAACATGCGCCGCTTCGCGTCGCGGTACGTCAAAATCAACTCTTACGCGAAATACTCGAACGTATTGTCCCCAAAGCGTCTACCCGTATCACTGCCTAAGTTGCTGACAAAGCCGTTTGAATCGTCGTCTATCGGCGTTCCATCCACGGCTACCCCCACGCTCGGCCTAAAACCACGCGACTCGGCTCTGTCGGCCATCTCCTGCCATATTTCTCTGGGCGACCTGTCGCCGTCCGATTGGGCGCCTACCTCAACGTCTATCGCGCCGAACTCCAAATTCTGCCTGTTGAGAGAATCTTTTAATGATTGGAGACTGCTCTCTACTATCGCCTTGACCTGCTTGTTCTCTACCTGCATACGGGCGAAGACCACGTCGCCTTGGACCCGCAGGCTCATCCGCACTTCGCCGAGCGCTTCGGGGCGCAGCACCATGCGAATTTCGTTCGCGCCGGATCGGACGGCGTTGTTCAATTTCTCGCTGATCTGGCGGATGACTTCTAAGCGCTCGTCTTGCGAGACCGCGGGGGTCTCGGCCTTGTCCGCGTGTTTGGCGGCCGTCGATCTGGAACTTGACGTATCGACCGCTCCGGTGCCGCCGGCTTCGCGCTCGTCGCCGCTGTCAACCGAGAGGTCGGCGTCGGCGTTGGATTCTATGCCGTTCACCGAGCTGTTTGACGATAAAGAGCTGTTCGCGGACGCGGCGGATTTCTCGGCGGCGGACTTGGCGGACGCATTGCCTGAAGACTTGCCGGATATATTCTTTATCAGCCCGCCCACCTCTACGGTCTGCTTCAACTTCGCCACGAAAGCGTCGTCGGCAGCTTTGTTCGCGGCGGCGGTTTCAGCTTTGGCGGAGGCCGCGTCAATCGCGGCGCCGACGGCGTTCGCGACGGACTTAGCCGCCGCTTTTGCGGCCGCTTTGGCGCTGCCGGCGTGGTCGCCGTGCGCCTTCTTTTCCGCGGGCTTCTTCTCCGTCGACTCCATCACGCTCACCGGAAGCTCGGCTGCTTCTCCGTCCGCGACGGCATTTTTCGCCTTGCTCTGCGCCTGACCGTGCGTCTGCAGCTCGGCGGCGGCGGACTTGGTTTCGCCCTCCGCGGATTTGGCCGCTTTTTTACCGTGCGCCATCGCCGTTACGCTGAGCGGCAGTTCGGCGCTGTCGCCGGAAGACGAGGATTTCGTCCCCATCGCGGCGCGCTCGGCGCTCTTTGACGCCATGCGATTCGCCGACTCTACGCTCGAATGCCTGCGGCGGCTCGCGGAATCGTGGGCGCTTATAGGAAGATCGGAGCCGGCGGCGCGTTTTTGGACGCTGTCGCTCGCCTTGGCTTCGGGGTTGACGTTTGCGTCGGCGGTTGTATTAACGGCGGTCTTAACATCCGACGCCTTGACATCTGTCTTAACACTCGCCGTATCGGCTTCGGTATCGACGGCGGTAACGGTATTGGCGCTTGTATTAACATTTGCCGGATTAACATCAGCCTTGATATTCGCATTTGCCGTATTGGCTTCAGCCTTGACTTCTGTATTAACCGTTGTATTAACATCGGTATTAACGCCTGACTTGACATTCGCCGTATTAACCGTTGTGTTAACATCGGTATTTACATCGGCCTTGGAATCGGTATTAACCGTTGTGTTCGTTGCATTAACGCCGGTATTTACATCAGCCTTAACTTTTGCCGTATTGACATCAGTCTTGGTTTCGGTCTGTACATCGGCATTAACTCTCTTATCAGCCGCCGTATCGACATCAGCCTTGACATTTGCCGTATTGACATCCGTCTTGACTTCTGTGTTGACATCGGCATTAACTTTAGTATTAACCGTTGTATTAACATCCGCCTTGTCATTATTCGCATTAACCACTGTATCAGCGTTTGTATTAACTGCCGGATTAACGTCAGCCTTTACATTCGCCGTATTGACAGTTGTATTAACATCGGGATTATCATCAGCCTTGACATTAGCCGTATTGACGGTTGTATTAACTGTCAGATTAACGCCAGTATTAACATCGGCCTTGGCGTTATTCGTATTAACCGTTGTATTAACCGCCGGATTAACGTCTGTCTTGACGTTTGCCGTATTGACCGTTGTATCAACATCGGGATTAACATCGGCCTTGACATTAGTCGTATTGATCGTTGTATTAACTGCCGGATTAACGCCTGTATTAACATCGGCCTTGGCATTCGCCGTATTATCCATCGGATTAACGGTTGTATTAACATCCGTTTTGACATTAACCGTATTGAGCGTCGTATTAATATCAGGATTAACATCAGTCTTGACATTAGCCGTATTGACCGTTGTATTAACCGTCGGATTAACGGCTGTATTAACATCGGCCTTGACATTATTCGTATTAACCGTTGTATTAACTGCCGGATTAACGTCAGACTTGACATTAGCCGTATTGACCGTTGTATTAATATCGGGGTTAACGTCAGTCTTTACATTAGTCGTATTGACGGTTGTATTGACACTCGTATTGACACTCGTATTGACATCGGCCTTAACATTCGCCGTATTGATACCCGTCTTGCCGTTCGTATTGACATTGGCGTTCGCGGAGTCCATATCGGTCTTTTTATCATCAACATTAACGTTGATATTCAAATCGTTCTTAACAAACGTGCTATCCCCGGCCTTCGCCTTGCTGAGCGCGGCTTTGAGTATCTCAGACTTGACTGTGCCGAGTTCCACCGCCGCTCTTTCGAGGTCGGTCATATCGGCCTGTCCGCGCACTATCTGCCTCACGCGGTCGGCGGACGCGGAGAGTTCTTCTCTTATCAGGCTGCTGAACGCGCTAACGGTGTCGGATACCGACATGCCGAGGTTGGCGGGGTTGATCGCTTGGGGGATGCCGACCGCCGTGCCTCCGGCTTCGCCGTGCTCGGCCATCTTCTCGGCGATCATACCGCTCACGCCGATCAGTCTGAAGGCCATATCCATGCGGAACTTCTCGGTGCGCAGCGCTGCGGCGAACTCGGAGAGTTCGGCGGCGTTCTGTTCGGGCTCTATGTGGGCGATCGGGCTCTCCATACCGTAGGCGGCCATAGCAATATTTGCGCTCTCGGCGTTGGCGCTCACGTCTATCCGGTCGTTTGCCATCTTGATCGTGAGGTCTAAGTAGGCCATAATGGCCGCGAGCTGCTCTATGTTGGCCGGGTCAAACTCGAACGCAGCGGAAGCGTCCTCCTCTTCGGGGAGGCCGAGTATGGCGGCGATCTGCTTGAGGGCGTGGGAGATCAGTTCGTTGCCCATGCGCAGTTTGTCTTTCTGGGGAAGGGCGGCTATTTCCTCGGGTATATCCTCTTCTTCGACGGCGGCGTCGTTTTCGGTCGGTTTGCGCAGCTTGGCGAACCACAAAATTTTCTCAACGTCCACCGCGTCGGGGTAGCCGTTCTCTTCCGATGTCTTGGAGGCGCCGACGGCGGCAGCCGTCTTCTCCATGCCGGCGTTCCAGCCTACGGTGGCCGCCTTAGCGGGCGAACCGGATTCTTCGGCGGCGGCCATTATCTTCTTGACCTCCGCGGTGAACGCCGCGCCGTCGGGCGTGCCGACTGGCTTCGCGCTGTCAGATGGCCGGCCAAAACCCACAAGGCCGCCAAGCGAGGCATTTTTTACCGGATCGCTCTGCATAATCGCACCTATTCCTTTACATTATATGTTTCCGCTCAACTTACTTTATCAGCTTGTTGACGCGAACGGCTTTTTCCTTTGTAAGAAGGGATAGTATCTTTCCCTTTTGTTTGTTGTCGTTTATCCTATCTAAGATCGCGGCGACCTGCGCGTCCTGAATCGTCTCCAAGATCGCGGCGGCCTCCCCCGGCTTCATGGCCTGATATATCTTGGCCAGCTTCTTGTAACGGGCGTCCTCAACCGCCGGTATATCCGCCATCTTTTTCTCAAGCTGCCCGCGCTCGCTGACCAACGACTCGCGCCCCTTCTCAATCTCGGCTTGCAGTATCTCAAGTCGGGCGTACTGCTCGGCAAGCCTCTCCTGCTCCCTCTTCAGGTCGGCGCGCTCCTTCTGCAACGCCTCAAAGACCTTTGAGTTGGCCGCCGCGAGCGAATCCCGGCGCGCCGTATGCCTGATCTCCTCAACTTTTATCACTTTGGCGTCCGGCTTATCCTCCTTAAACGCGTACACCAATCTGAGCGAACCCGTGGCGAAGAGCATGGCGATATACAGTACCGGAAAAGCGACCAGCGCCACTATTACTACAAGCATTATTTCTTTAAAACGCATGATCCAATCCTTTTCGTCTTTGCTTTTCCGGCCTATTACCGACCACACACAAAACTATTTACCGCAAATTTCGTGCCAAAGCCGTCTTTTTCAGGCGATTATTGGGTGAAAACGGGGCGGGTTGTAACTGTAATATATTGATTTTTATGGAGTTACGACAGATACTGCTAACTTGAGCGTTTTTTTGATCAGTCAGGGCAGGGCGGAACTTTTGTACAATATCAGGCAATTTTGCGCCGTCTGCGGTAGTTTTTTCCGGGTATAAATCAAACCTCATCTCCACGTCACCCGTATCTTGTACTTGACCGTGACCTTCGACGTTCTTTGAACAAAATCCAGCTGGGTGCGCTCGGCGACGATGTCGAAGGCCTCCCTCACTTTCAGGCTGACTTCCCCGTCTTTGGGGATGTGGTTTATGCGGTCTTCACCGATGAACTGCCGGCGTCCTTGGGTGTCGTCGGTGTAGATGCGGACGGTCCCAACCGACAGCATGGATGGGTAAAAATACAGCAAACCTCGGATTTATGGGTTGAAAACGGTTTATCCGTACGCGATCACGCCGATGGCTACGCTGACGTTGTTGTATAAGTTGCGGAAGAAGGCGGTCGATGGATGCGGTATGATTATTGGAGTCTGTTTCAAAAAGTGTGTAAACCACACACAGGATGTTAATGATCATGTTAACCGCAACACAAGTATCTATTCCGGTAATCGTACTTGCTATAGCCTAACCCGTCTTCAATCTCGCTCTATTAGGAAAGCACCAACCATCTCCTTAAAAAGATCGCGAAAGTCTCCAAATCCCTTAACTCCAAACTAGGATACTGGGATATTAGTGTAGTTAACTGCTCACGCCGAGATTTCTCGGCGACTCGCTCTTCCTAGCTTAACTTGTGCTTCGATATGGCAAACCTCCTTCGGTCAATTATTTAATATAATC
This sequence comes from Chitinispirillales bacterium, assembly GCA_031281485.1. Lineage (GTDB taxonomy): Bacteria > Fibrobacterota > Chitinivibrionia > Chitinivibrionales > Chitinispirillaceae > GUT77. The sequence goes on from JAITFI010000055.1 coordinate 5,392, forward strand.
CCTGCCAGACATTTACACGAATTTTGAATCAGCCTCACGAACACGTTATATGATTTCTTGAATAGGTTTTTTTATTATGTAGTTACCTATATTTTTTTCTAAATCGTTTAATATCTTATTCAAAAGTTCTGTTGGCTCAGAATACGATTGATAAATCATTTTTTTTGCAATTGTTTTTTTAAATTCTTTAAGTCTTTCCCATTCCAACTTTTTTTTTTCAAAGTCCGATGATTCTAATGAAATTTCTGGTGCTTTTGAATAAAAATATGACATAGCAATAGGGCGTGTTGCGTTAGAATTATCAAGTGCCTGTAAAAGTTCTTCTGCCGTTCCAGATTCTGCTCTTTGTTCTCCTGTTTGTTGGTCAATAGTTGGTGTACCTAATTTGTGTTTAAAAATGGATATAACAAAGTCAGATTCATCGATAATTTTTTTATTAATAATATCTTGCGGATAACCAGGTTGAGATGCCAAATCCTCCCAACCACTCACGATTATTCTAAATCCGCAATGTCGTTCATGGCTATTTTTCCTAAACAAAATCTCTAATTTATCCAACAAAAGCTGTCTTTCTTGATAAGTATCGTCTGGTGAGGCAATTACAACATTTATCACGGAAGTTATCACGGAGTCTGACCTCGGAGATCTTTTATTTATTGTTGTTGAGTTAATCTTCACATCCTCAAATATATCTCTATCCCATTTAGAACTTAAGGACAGTAGATCCATTAATATTTTAATATCTTCAAAAATTCTTTGTGTGTTTACATCTGCAATCAAATCAGTAACTCTTTTTAAACAAGTCAAACAAAGCCTTGCCTGTCTCATGCCAGCATCAATTCCTTTTTTATCCCTCAAAAAATCATAAATACAACCGGTGATTTCATAGTGCCTAAACTTTGTTGTATCTATTGCCTTTGATAGACAATCTACGATAAAATAAATTAACCCATTAGTTTTTGGTAAGTTTGTTAATAAACCCCAAGAAGCAAATGAAAAAATCAATAACTTATTGTGTTTATGAAAGAAATAGTTATCATTATATGGTAAATCTGTGAAACAAAACACTCTGTCAAATCCCTCAAATTCTTTACCATATGACCCATAAATCCTATTAAATGAATCAGGTTTGCTAATGACATTATGATCAATTGAAAATGGTTTTTCATAAATTGTAAACTTTATAAATTTACAATTTGAGGAAAGAAAGGTATTCAGTTTCTCTCTGTTAATCTCTGGTATCGTGTCTATAAGTAATAAAATGTTCATTGATTTCCTCCAATGTTATAGTATTTATATCGTTTTTTTCAAATATTATTCCGTCTAAATATATATTATTCCACAGTTCCCAATTCGAAAAACGTGAGAACAACCCACTTATCCAACGCCGCCCTCAACCGGAAACCCGCGCTTGACCGTTTACAATCCTAAAATCTGCTTGACGGCTGTTTCAGAAAGTTTTGTACTTTTTACGATTTTTGCAACGGTTAAACCCGTTTCGTACATACTTTTGACGAGTTTGGCGCGTTCCATTTCCTGACCTTTCCGTATGCCTCTAAGTTCGCCTTTGCCCTCCGCGGTTTGGATCGCGCTGTCGGCGCTTCTGCGGTTGTCCATGTACCTCATGTATATCTTTCTTTGCTCCGGCGTCATTCGGATATAGTCTAACCTCGCTTTGGCTTCCTTTATTCCGGCGGCTTTAAAGTCGTCGCGGACGGCGGATTTCTTCAGGACGTATACCCACTCGTCGAACCTGCCGCGCATCTTTTCATCAAACATTCGCGGTAAAATCAGGTAATACTCCGGGTGGATGTCTACCATTTTCTTTGACTTCGGAGAGACAGCCCGCTCAAAGGGGATTTGTTCGTCTTTGTAGTGGACGCCCTTAAAAGAGTTTATGTCGCCGGAAAATAAATACTCGCGCTTGGCGTTCAGGTTAAAATAGGCTATGTTTATCGAGTAGACTTTTTTTATGTTGTAGAAATCACCCGCCTCAACTTGATCAACTATCGCGCTGCAGACACCGAAAAGCACCCTCGCGAAGAAGTCAAACTCTTGAAGAAACTGTATCTCGAAAATGGCGAGTTCGCCGCCGTTAATCCGCGCCTTAATGTCTACGCGATTTACCTTGTCGTTTTTGTAGGTCTTAATGTTTTCGGGGTCGTCGATAGACTTGACCTCGACCTTTTTACCGAGAAGTTCGGACAGAAAACCGTTTAGGACAACATAGTCGCGCTTGCCGCGCAATAGGTATTTGACGGCGAAATCAAATGAGACCAACTCGCGCTCTGCGGGCTTCTTGGCGGTGGTCTTAGCGGCAGCTTTGACGGCGGTCTCGGGACGCTTATTTTTTACAGTCTTTTTTACGATCGTTTTGACTGGCATACGACCTCCCTTTGTAGTATTACCTATCTATTAATATATATTATGGGCGGCGTGGACGGATTCCGGGGTCATCTTTGATTCCATCATCTTTATTGCGTCATGCATCTTTCCCCTCCAATATTTTTGATCAAACACTACCCCTTAACCCGTATCTTATACTTGACCGTGACCTCCTGCCCCTTGGCCACCGGCACGTCGAACCTGAACATGGTGGCGCTGACTTTGGCGAACTTGTGCGACGGCTCCAGTATCTCCCACTGGCCCATCGCGTTCTCCTGCACGCGCACCGTGACGTCCTCCTCCTTACGGTTGCGCAGGCTGATCTTCCACTCCGTCTCCGTGACCTTAGACGTCTTCTGAGCGAAATCTACCTGCTTGCGCTCGGCGACGATGTCGAAGGCCTCCCCTACCTTCAGGCGGACCTCCTCGTCCTTGGGCGTGTGGTTTATGCGGTCTTCGCCGATGAACTGCCGGCTCCCCTTGGAGTCGTCGGTGTATATGCGGACGGTTCCGGCGGGCAGCGGGGTTGCCAAGTTGTTCTCCTTTGAGTTCTTGAAGGAGAGGTAGGCGACGACCGGCTGCTTCACCGCGCCGTCGTTTACACTATTATATAGGAAGTAGTTAGGTCCCTGCGGGGTGGTGACGTACTCCTTCGCTACGTTGACCCCCTGCGCCTCGAGGAGGCTTATCTGCTTAGTCTGGTTCTCCTTTATGGTTACGGGGCGCCCGAGATCGTAGATGTGGTACTCGAACATCCCGCTCTCCGTGAACCCGGCGGCGTTGTCGGCCATAGCCTGCACCGACATCTTAGCCATCCGGGGAGCGGCGAACGCCGCTTCCGGACGCACGCGGTTGACCTCCCCGGCCACGAGTTTGAGCTTGGCGCCGGCGTACTCCGCGCCGCTCTGGTTGTTGACCGTGACCCAGCCGGAGAGCCCCCCCGCCGTCTTGCCGTCGGTGACGGAGAGGACGTAGTCGGCGTTCCAGCCCATACCGTAGGTTAGGTAGGAGACCTCTATATTGTACTCGCGGGCCGCCTTGCTGCGGTATATCCACGAGAGCGTCGGGCGGCTGATAAGGTTGCCCGGAAGCTCCGGGAGCACCTTGATGCCCGGGTGGCCAAGATATATCTCGTTACCTATTTTATATACCTCGCCGTTCGCCGCGCTCAGGAGGGTGGCGGTGACCACGTCTTTACGGTCGTGGTACTCGTTGGCGTCTATGATCTTTATCTCCTTGCCGACGTACTTGTCTAAGAGCTTGGCGTGGCTTATCAGGTCGTACTCGTAGTTCTGCTCCAGCACCGAGAAGTCTTTGGCGTCCGTAAGCGGCTTGATATGGACGGTGACGGGGTTGATCTGGGCGGCGACGTCGGAGAAGCGCAGCTCCCCCTCGCCGGCGGCGGTTTTTACGCGGCGCTGCTCCTTGACCAGGCCGAGGTTGCCGTTGTAGACGGTGACCTCGACGGAGCGGCGGTCGGCGGCGGTGCTCTTGAGCGGCTCGGCCGCCGCGGAACCCTTGCTTTTGGCGGCGATACTGTCCTGCGCCGGTATGGTTTTGGACGAGCTCGGCGCGGCTTCCTGCGCCGAGGAAGCCTTCCTGCCCTGCGCCCCGGTGGAGCAGGATACGCACAGCACCGCCATTAACACCATCTTGATTTTGCTTGCCATTATCAATCCTTTCAGTTAATCTTTCGACACTAACCCTAATGTAAATATAGTTAACACCCTCCATCCCCGTTTAAAAAAAATAATCCTACTTTTTTTATCAAAAACTTTACAAAAATTTTTCTTGCATCCTTGCGCGGCAATAACTATTTTATTAGCGTCGTAATCCGGGGGCGTCCCCGGGAATGTTTCATTTTTAAAGCGAGGTTTTGTAGTATGCCTACAGGTAGTGTAAAGTGGTTCAATGAGGCCAAAGGTTTTGGCTTCATCCAGCCGGATGACGGCTCCCGCGACGTTTTTGTGCATTTTTCTGCCATCCAGACTTCCGGGTTCAGGAAGCTCGACGAGGGGCAGAAGGTTTCGTTTGAAGTTGTTGACGGCGCCAAGGGGCCCAACGCTCAGAACGTTCAACCTCTGTAACCGATAGCGGTTGGTTGTGGGAACAAGGCCGGGGGAACGCCTCCGGCCTTTTTTTTCGGTCACTTCGACTTCGCTCAGTGACCTTGCTCAGGTAGCTGAGCGAAGCCGAAGCTACCTCCTGAGCGGCTTGTACTTGATCCGGTGGGGCTGGTCAGCGTCCGTCCCCAGCCGCGCGTGCTTCCTCTCCTCGTAATCAGCGTAGTTGCCTTCGTGGAAATAGACCGTGCTCTCCCCCTCAAAAGCTAAGATATGCGTCGCTATGCGGTCCAAAAACCACCTGTCGTGGGATACGATAACCGCGCACCCCGAAAAGTCGCCTATCGCCGCCTCCAGCGCCTGCAGCGTCTCCACGTCCAAGTCGTTCGTCGGTTCGTCCAAGAGCAGCACGTTCCCGCCGGATTGCAGCAGTTTGGCCAAATGCACCCTGTTCCTCTCCCCGCCCGACAGGTCTTTGACCAACTTCTGCTGGTCGGCGCCGGAGAAGTTGAACTTGCCCACGTAGGCGCGGGAGTTAATCTCTATCTTGCCGAGCATTATGGTGTCCCCACCGCCGGTGATCTCCTCGAAGACCGTCTTCTCCCCGTCCAAGGCGTCCCGCGACTGGTCTACGTAGCTGAGCGACACCGTCTCCCCCACCGTCAGAGTCCCGCCGTCGGGCTTCTCCGCCCCCGTGATGATGCGCATCAGAGTGCTCTTACCCGCGCCGTTGGGGCCGATGACCCCCACTATGCCCGACCTCGGCAGCGTGAAGTTCAGGTTCTCGAAGAGCAGTTTGTCGCCGTAGGCCTTTGAGAGGTTCTCCGCCTTGATGACGACGTCGCCCAGCCTCGGCCCGTGGGGGATGATGATGCTCGCCGTAGTGACCTTGTCGGGCGCTTCAAGCGCCCGCAGTTCCTCGTAGGCGTTGAGCCGGGCGCGGCCTTTGGACTGACGCGCCTTCTGCGACATGCGCACCCAGTCAAGCTCCTGCTTCAGGCGGCGCTGGCGGACGCTCTCCTCGCGCTCCTCTTGGGCGAGGCGCTGAGTGCGCTGCTCGAGCCAAGAGGCGTAGTTACCCTTCCACGGGATGCCGCGAGAGCGGTCGAGCTCCAGAATCCACTCCACCACGTTGTCCAAGAAGTAGCGGTCGTGCGTGACGAGGATGACGGAGCCCGCGTACTCCTTCAGATGGCGTTCGAGCCAAGCGATTGACTCGGCGTCGAGGTGGTTCGTCGGCTCGTCGAGCAATAACAGATCGGGCTTCTCCAATAACAGCTTGCAGAGGGCGACGCGGCGGCGCTCGCCGCCCGACAGCGTGTCCACCTTTGAGTCGCCCGGCGGCAGGCGCAGCGCGTCCATCGCTATTTCGAGGTGGCGGTCGAGGTCCCAAGCGTCGGCGGCGTCGATCTTGTCCTGCAAATCCGCCTGACGCTCCAGCAGTTTGTCCATCTCCTCCTGTGTCATCTCCTCGCCGAACTTCGCGCTTACCTCGTCGAACTCGTCAAGCAGCGCCCGGGTGGAGCTGACAGCCAGCTCGACGTTGCCGAGGACGCTCAGGCTCTCGTCGAGGCGCGGCTCCTGCGGCAGGTAGCCCACCGTCCGGCCCTGTTCGATCCAGGCCTCGCCTTGGATCTCTTTGTCTATCCCGGCCATGATCTTCAGCAGGGTGCTCTTGCCGGAGCCGTTAACCCCGATAACGCCGATCTTCGCCCCGTAGTAGAAGGAGAGGGAGACCTCTTTGAGCACCTCTTTCTTGTTCGGGTACGCTTTGGTCATACGATCCATATAATAGATGAACTTTTCGGCCATGACTGGGGTGTCGCTCCTTTTTTTCCAATGGTTTTGATGTCAAAATCGATAATTTATAAAGATACATTATGTGGAGATCAATATGTTAACAAAAGAGTTGCTTTTTTAGGCGTTATTCCTTATATTATATGTTGCCGGCGCGCTTTATCGCTCCGCAGACCCGTTTTCACCCCGATTGTAAAGGAGTTTGACCATGATGAAACGCCGTTTTTTTGTTGTCGCCGCCGCTTTGACCGCTGTTTTGGGCTTTGCAGGGATAGGGGGCGCCGTCTTTGCCCAAGCGCAAACCACCGCGACGGGGAAGTTCTCCGCCGAGCAGTACAAGAAGGCGCTTTGGATGGTCACGCGGTTTTACGGGGCGCAGAGGTCGGGGATCGGGCCGAACTGGCTAATCATGGAGCATGATACCGCCGCCTACCGGACAAGTTTCACCAGAGACGCCGACGGGACGTATAACCTTGAGGGCGGGTGGTTTGACTGCGGCGACCATGTAACGTTCGGGCAGACGTTCTTCTACTCCGCCTACATGCTTGCCAAGGCGTACGATGCGTTCCCGAGAGGCTTTCATGATCTCTACAACGGGAAAGACTACAGCGACTACGTTGAGGCAAGGGATTGGAGCATAGCGGGCGGCAAGCCCAACGGGATACCGGACTTGCTTGAGGAGCTTAAATACGCCACCGACTGGATAATCAAGGCTACGCCCAACGGCAGCACATTCTATTATGAGAAAGGGCACGGCGGCAAAGACCATAATACATGGGTAACGGCCGGAAAGATGTCAACCCAGCCCGTAAACGACGGCGGCGAACCGCGCGACATAGCGAAAAATCCGAACGACGGCCCGATGGCCTCTTTCGCCGCAGGCACCCTCGCGATAATGTCAAAGATATACCGCAAATACGACGCCGCTTACGCCGATACGTGCCTCAATCACGCTAAGCTCGCCTACGCTTACGCGAAATCGCACAAAAGCAGCGCCGCCGGAGCCGCTTCCGGCAGCTACTACGGCGCCGGCAACGCTCCGGCAAACACATTTAACATTGCCGCAGCGGAAATGCTCATAGCGACAAAAGATAATTCGTACAAAAACGATATCGGCCTTGATAAAAACAACGTACCGTTCCATAATTGGGCCTTTGATTATTCGAACCCTCACGACATTGTGCCTTACGCGGTAGCTATGGCCGTCCCCGATGATAAAAATGATTTGCTTGACGCAATGAAGAACAAGTTCATTACAAGGTTCACCGGAACTGTAAACGCGGAAAAGGTCGCGACGACAGGGAACGCCGACTGGGGAGCGTTGCGCTATCCGGCCAATCACGCGTTTATCGCCGCGCTTTATCAAGATACCAAAGGTATAAATGATTACGACCAGTTTATCTACAACCAAGTGGACTATATACTCGGCGAAAATAACGCAAAGCAATCTTTCGTAGTCGGGTTTTGCGAGAGCTGCACAAAACAAGCCACCAAACCTCACCACAGAAACGTCTATCTGAACGATAAAAACCCTAACGCGCAGGGAATGGCCGCTTTGACCATACCCGAAAGAAACAAGTTCTTCGGATATATGGTGGGCGGGTCTTTCAATTCGTCGTCTTATCAAGACAATATCAACAGCTACCAATACACCGAGGGCGGTCTGGATTACAACGCCGGCCTCGTGGGCGCCCTTGCCTACATAGTCTCCAAGCTCGCCCCCGCCGACACAAGCCGTTTCGGCGTGGTGCCGATTGTTCCCGCCCAAACACCGACGACGATTGAAATCAGCCTTTCGTCCAATCCGAGCGATACCGCGTCGTACATAAAGGATTCAATTAACGCTCTCAGCCTGTACAACGGAGACGGTTCCGGCAAGCAGCTTTACGCGCACGTCTTCGACCAAAACGATTCTATTATCAGCAATGTCGTTTGCAGTACCATGGCGTGGAATTACACGATTAGCGGCATGACGGCGGCGCAGCCCGTATTTTCCGATACCGGATGTACTTTTACCGTATCTATAACGGACGACGCCGTCATAACCTCTATCAAGGCCACCTACACCTTCGCCGGCGCCGACAGACCGTCAATAAGCAAATCAATCGCGGTATACAGCCCCCCGATATCCGTATTGCCGAGAACCGTCTCTTTAGCCAAACACGGCTACGCTATGACCGTAAAACCCCACGCCGTAACCTTCACCGCCGCGCCGGGCAGAGAGATAACCGCCCTCGGCATCTACAACATCCAAGGCAAACGCATATTCGCCGCCTCCGGCAAACACACCAATATCACCTGGAACCGAGCCAACCGCCCGCACGGCATGTATATGATAAAATTGACCCTGAACAATGGAGCGATCATACAGAGGAATCTAATACTGAAATGATCAACAATAACGATTAGTGTAGGGGCGAACCTACGTGTTCGCCCTATTTTTTTTAACATCAACAAAAACAAAACACCATGACAAAATCAAAGCCCGAAACCCCGCAAAAACGTAAAAGACACATAATACTATCAATCCTACTCATCATCTGGACAATCATAAAAACCGTATTCATAACATACGCCGTACTCTTCACCCTCGCCGCTACTTTCCTCATATTCAAAGGCTACCAATACTTCAACGACACCCTGATGAAGCCCGTAAACGAGGTAAAATCCCTAATGACCGAGAACCCGGCCGAATCCGCTTACATGTCCCGATACCGCCAAGAGCTCCGCGAAAAGAAAGAGAACGACTCCCTGACCATTAAGTTCGTCCCGCTCGACTCAATCTCAAAAACCTTGATCTACGCCGTCTTGGCCGTCGAGGACGACGGTTTCTACAACCACCCCGGCTTCTCCTTGGACGCCATCGTGGAGGCCATCGAGTACAACAAGACCGCCGCCGCCAACAAACAGCACGGCGCAAGCACCATCACCCAGCAGCTCGCCAAAAACCTGTTCCTCACGTCGGAGAAGAGCTTCGAGCGGAAGGTCAAGGAACTCGGTTACACGCTGCTCATGGAGAAGTATCTGGGGAAGGACCGGATCCTCGAACTGTACATGAACTACGCGCAGTGGGGCAAGAACATCTTCGGGTGCGAGGCGGCGGCGAACATTTACTACAAAAAAACCTGTATGAACCTGTCTATGATGGAGGCGGCGCGGATGGCGGCCTGCCTCTCCATGCCCTCCAAGATTACGCCGCTCCACACCAAGTCGGTCTACATGGGGAAGCGGGTAATGATCATTGCCAATAACATGTATCTGAGGAAGCGGATCGACGACGCGGGGTATCTGGCGCTCACGGGGGTCTACCCGCCGGGGCGGGACGGGGAAACCGACGGGGAGGAGTGACTTACCGAAAGACTTTATTTTTTTTTGATTTTGACTTTGTATTTTGTATTTAATTATATTGATATAAGGTAAATAATAAAGCCCAACCTAAGCGAATAATCGTTCTATCGGAGGCGTTAATGGATAGCGGTAAAAGACATGACGACGAGGCGGATATCTTCGATTTGGCCGACGCCCAATCGCGGCCGGTTTCTTCCACGGAGCACATCGAAACGGAGACAAACGTGTTTTTCGTGGACACGTTGCGCAACGCGGCGTTGCGCGGCGGCACCGATAGCGGCACTTTTGAGGTGTCAACGTCCGCGAACGCGGCTCCGGAAGCCTCACCATCCGGCGCCGGCGCCGACGCCGATGCCTCCGGCGATTTCGAGCCGCCGACGCCCAAGGGCCCCGCTATCGACGCCGACGACGACCCCCTCGATCCGCTTGATGATATCGACGACCCCCTCGACGACGACCTCCCCCCCAAAAAAGGCGGCTTTTTCGCCAAATTGTTCGGGCGCGGCGCGCGTAACGACGAGGTGGACGACGACTTGGACGATCTGTCGCCGGACGACGATATGTTCATAGCCCCGCCGCCGGCTTCCGAACGGACGGCGGCATCGAAACCGCCCGCCGCAACAGATTCCGGCGTCTTTGAAAAAGAACCGGCGGCCGTCTCCACGGTTCCGGAAGTGACAGACTCCGGCGTCTTCGAATTTAAGACGTCAACCGATAACGACGCTTCCGCGGCGAATGATGAACCGGCGGAGGCCGCCACGGTTCCGGAGGTGACAGACTCCGGCGTCTTCGAGTTTAAGACATCAACCGACAACGACGTTTCCGCGGCAAATGATGAACCGGCGGAGGCCGCCACGGTTCCGGAGGTGACAGATTCCGGCGTCTTCGATATGAAAAATGACGAACCTGAGCCCGCCGCTCACGTTCCCGAAGTAACAGACTCCGGTATCTTCGATATGAAAAATGACGAACCTGAGCCCGCCGCTCACGTTCCCGAAGTGACAGACTCCGGCATCTTCGATATGAAAAATGACGAACCTGAGCCTGCCGCTCATGTTCCCGAAGTGACAGACTCCGGCATCTTCGAAATGAAAGATGACGAACCGGCGCCTGCCGCCGCCGTCCCCGAAGTGACAGACTCCGGCGTCTTCGAGCTTCAACCGGCATCCGACGCGCCATCCGACCCGCACGGCGGACAAAAGGGCGGCGAGTGGGAGATCGGCTGGGAGCCGGAGGACGACGGTGGGGCGTCCGCCGAGTTTGATGTAGCGGGATCGGGCGGCGCCCAAACCGCCGCCGCGACGGAAACCCCGCCGCCGGTATTCACAAAGCTCGCGCACGTGTGCATATACGTGAAGGATCTCGGCAGATCGGTAGATTTTTACAGCAAGCTCGGCTTCCAAAAGCGCTTCGTCTTCAACAGAAACGGCAGCCTCTTCGGCGCCTACCTCGAATTCGGCGACGGCAACTTCATCGAACTCTTCGAAGACGTCTCCCGCAGCGCCGTGGCCGCCCTCGGAAGGCTCGCCCACTTCTGCTTGGAAACGCCGGACATAGACGCCACGATGGAATCGCTCTCCGCGCGAGGCATCGGGTTCTCGCCGAAGAAGCTGGGAAGCGACTCCACGTACCAAATCTGGCTGAAAGACCCCGACGGGAACGAGTTCGAGATCCATCAATATACCGAAAACAGTTCGCAGATCGTAGGGGGAGAGGTCGAGGCTGATTGGTGAGGTACGGTTCTTAAAACCTGTACCTCGCCTCCAATGCCGAGAAAAACACGTCATTCTTTATCGACGGCATCAATATAAAATCTACCCTATCCCCCACCGCCCCCATAAAGCTTAATTCCATCTCCGACAGCTCCGTGGCGAACCTATGCTGCGGTTTCAGGTATACTTTTTTTTCCGACTCACGCAGAGGGGCGGTATTCGTGTATGTAATCTTCGGGCGGATCGACAGCATACAGCGCAAGCCCCGCGACAGGTCTACGTCGGCAATGACCGGCGCGGCGAGGCCCGCGCTTGCCAAGCGGCCCTCGCCGGTCATCCGGCGCAGGTAGTGGTAGTAGAGGAAGCTTCCGGCGCTCTGGCTGATCTTGGACGGGTACGCCAAACCGGCGTCCGCCGTCAGGCCTATGAAGAGCTTGTGCTTCATGTAGCTTAACGCGGCGCCCCGCGTGTATCGTAGCGACAGCGCCACAGTGTCGCTCTTCTTTAAGGCGTTGTTCACGGCGAAAGTATTCCGCGCCGTGAGTTCAAGCGTCCTCATCCTGCAGTCCAACAGACCCACGGAAACGGCGTCCGTGAAGTGCCTGTTATCGTCGTCGCGCGTGTCCTCCGGGTTATCCGCGTACTTGTTGCGCGTACGTAAGGCCACCCTCAGCCGGTAACCGTCGTTTAACCTCACAAGCGTGTTTATATTGAGGTAATAGCTCTTGTCGTCGTAGATCCCCCCGAAGTCGCTGCCGTTGTTCGCGTAGAAATTATCCACGTCAAAGGCCGCGGATATCCCTTGGAACCGGTTGTTTTTGCTGGGCGATATCCAAAAGGCGCCGCGCAGCGAAAACTCGCTGATATCCCACGCGCCCGTGATGTCGTAGTATTCAAACGCCTGAAACGAGTCTCCGATATTCGCGTTTCCAAGCCACAATCCGGCGCTGCCGCCGGAGGAGAGTGGGATGTCGGTGTGGACGTAGAGGGCGTTCCAACCGAGGCCGGAGGAGTTTACGATCTGATCTGGCAGAACGCCGGCGCCGACGATTGCCCTGTCCGCTTCCCATAGGCCGGGGTAGGCCGCCTTAACGCTCGGCAGGCTCTTGCAGACTTCGGGGAACAGCACGCCCCTGAAGTGGCGGTCGGCTATGCCGTAGATACCGGAGTCGTAGGCCTCAAAGAAGTAGGCCGGCTGGGCGGACAGCGGGCAAAGCACCGCGCACGCCGTAAACAGTACGCGGGCGCAGAGGCGTATCGACGCGGCGCTGATTTTTTTGACTGGCATCAAAACATTTCCCTATTCAGTTGACTGATTAATGTTATATATATTGATACTTACCGGCTATTTGCCTCTATTATTGACCATCCCGCGCATCGCGTCCAACGCCTCTTCTCTCGACGCGACCTTCTCCTCAAGCTGCAGGTCGTAGACGGCGCTCAGTATCCTTCCGAAGGCCGGGCTAGGCGCGAGTCCGAGCGCGATTAGATCATTTCCGGTGACAAACGGCTTCGGCTTTATCTGTTCCGCCTTGAAACCGGAGAGCTTTTCCTCGACAAAACGGTAGTTCTCCAAATCCCCGTGGCTCGACAAACAATCTATTTTATGCAGCGCGAGCTCGTCGCGGATCGTCTCCCGAGACAAGAATTTTTTCAGCGTGGAGAGGCGCATTTTGCTCACGTTCATGAAGTTCATGTGGTTATCCACCATAGCCGTCACGGCGTCTGTAAGCGCGTTCGGGGCGCGCAGGCGTTTCAAAACTTCTACGGACATCTTCGCCCCCACGACGTTGTGGTTGTTGAAGCGGATGCGGTCGGCGACGGTCATAGTGGCGGGTTTGCCTATGTCGTGCAGGAGTACAGCCCACGCCAAGGCCGGCGACGGGTTCTCCGGCAGCAGGCTGAGCGCCTTCGCCGTGTGGACGAACACGTCGCCCTCCGGATGGAACTGCGCCGGCTGCTCAACCCCGCGGAGGTTCTCAACCTCGGGCAGGATGTGTTTGAGCAGTCCTGTATCGTGCAGCAGTTCTATGCTTTTATGCGGGTTCGGTCCGGCAAGCATCTTGCACATCTCCGCGTAGACGCGTTCGGCGGATATGGCTTTTATGCGGCTCGCGTTCGCCCGTACCGCCTCGAAGGTCCGCCCCTCCATGTCGAAGCCGAAGCGCGCGGCGAAGCGCACCGCCCGCAGCATCCGCAGGTAATCCTCCCTAAAGCGCTGTTCGGGGTCGCCGATCGCTTTGATGAGGCGCCCGCCTATGTCGGCCCGCCCGCCGACGTAGTCGATCACCTCGTCGGCGGCGGGGTCGTAAAACATCCCGTTGATGGTGAAGTCGCGCCTAAGGGCGTCGTTTTCTGCGTCGGTGTAGACGACGCTTTCGGGGTGCCGCCCGTCCCCCACCCCCACGTCGGCCCTGAAGGTCGCCACCTCGAAGGGGGTTCCGCCCTCTAGGACGATCATCACCCCGAACTGCTCGCCGACGCCCACCGTGCGCCCGAAGAGGCGGCGGATGTCGTCCGGCGCGGCGCTCGTGGCGACGTCTATGTCGCTCGGGGAGGGGGCGCCCATCACGCGGTCGCGCACCCATCCGCCCGCAAAAAACGCCTCAAACCCCCCGGTTCGGAGGGTTTTTACGATTCGCACGGCGGAGTTGTACTGACCCTGATTATCTCGCATTTTAAAAAACTCATACGAAAAGGTTGACAAGGCGCATGGATAAAAACCATTTTATATAGTATATAGCTTTTGCCGGGTTCGGGAAACGCTTACCTTATTCAATATAATAGACGCGCTAAGCGGCGTGTCGGTGAAACTTTAAGGAGGGGTACATGAAGTGTATGTTACGGTTGCTTGTCAGTATCGGCGCGGCGGCGTTACTGTTCTCCTGCACGACGGGGGAAGAGGCCGCCGGGGATAAGGCCTACGACATGGCCAAAAAGGCGACTGGCGACGTGCGACGCACGCAGCTCAAGACCGCCTACATAAACTATCGGAAGGCCGTCATGGCCAACCCGAACAAGGTCTCGGCGAAGCTCCGTAACCGCTTCCTCGAGATGTGCATCACGCGCGCTAATATGGTGCTCAACGAGGGCAGCGCCACTATGGACGCAATCCCGCTCTTGATGGACGACATCGAGGGCCAGCTCAAGGACGACGCGGATCCGGCCCTGCGCCAAAACTACTCCGCCTTCCTAGTGCAACTCGGCGATTCGAGCGAGGCCAAAGGAAAGTTCATCGACGCTCTGAAATACTACGACAGGGCGATTGAAAAGGCCTCCGACGCGACACCCTTCAGGAACAAACGCAACGGCGTTATCAAGGGCGTGGTCCAAGAGAACACCGCCGAAGGCAGAAGGTTGTACGAAGAAGGAATCAAAGACAAGGAGACCGGAGAAGAATCCCTTATACAGGCGGAATACTACGCGAAAGTGGCGCTCTACTTCGACTCCACCGACGCCGACGCCCAAAAGCTCCTGAGCGACTGCTACAAGGCCAACATCCACAGCCTGTCGGCGTTCCTCTCAGTCATCACCAACTACTCGGACACCGTAATGTTCAGGAAGATAAACAAGTACGACATCCTGCTCTCCGTCACCAACACCGCCAACAAGGGCGGCACGATCGCGTTCCGTATGCACAACAACTCCTACAACCCGCTCCGCCTGAAGCCAGATCAGTTCTCACTGATAGACAAGAACGGTACCAAGTATCAGGCCACCGGCGGGAAGATAGACCCGGATTTCTTGGATCAAGAACGCATGGTCGAAGACGGCCGGCTGAACTTCCCCGCAACCAAGGCGGAAGTGAAGAAGTTGGTCTATGAGAATGGGCCACACTATTCGGAGAAGAATTTTTACTGATAAAGTCAAATTCTTTAAAATCAAATTCGTTTAAGGGGAGGGCTGCGCCCTCCCTCGCTACATAAAAAAGGACGGCTATGCCGTCCTTTTTTATTCCGCTACCCACCCTGCGGGGCTCCGCCCCGCAACGCCCCGTCAGATAAACATGCGCCGCTTCGCGTCGCAACGTCAACATACCTAGTGTTCTTAATCCTATAATCCTTAAAACTTGTTTATCTCGGCGAAGCCAATCCTATAAATCCTAGTTCAGACAAGTGTCACAATCTCTCTAATAATATTACTAAATATCCATACACGCGGTTATATGATGAAAAGCTCATTCTTTCGTCCGGGGTGTGGTTATCGATAATGTCCGGACCTATGGAGGCCATGTCGGCGTCGGGCATTTTCGAGCCGAACATGGAGCATTCGACGGCGGCGTGCTGGAGGCCGGCGATCATCGGTTCGTAGCCGTAGTACTCCCTGAAGACATCGACCATCTTATCCCTCAGCGGCGAATCCGGGTTGTACGGCCACTCGGGGATGACCGCGGCTTTCATTTGGGCGGTGGCCGCGATGGGGACGACCACGTCCGGCCCGTCCACGTGACCGTCGCCGACCACTATGGCGCCCTCCCGCACCATATCCAAATTGAGCAGCCGCCCGCCGCTGAGCCAAGAGACGTCAAACCGTTCCGCCCCGAGCAATCCAAACTCCTCCTCCGTAGTAAACACCGCCTCTATGGGCGGATGCGAGAGGCCGCTTGCCGCCAGTACGGCCATGATCATGGACACCCCGCCCCCGCCGTCGGCGCCTAACGTCGTACGCTTTTGAGCGGTTATCCAATCATCATTTATAACCGGAATTATCGGGTCTCTCCCAAAATCATGCTCCACATCGTCGTCTTTTCTGCAAACCATATCAATATGCGCCTGCAATATTATCGGCGGCTCATTTTCGCGCCCCAAAGAACCGCCCTTCTTGATAAGCACGTTGAGCGCCTCGTCCCGACGCGTGTCAAGACCGTGCGCCCGACCGAACGCCACCAAAAAATCGCTCGCCGGACGCTCACTGCCGGAACAGCGCGGATATTTTGACAGATCAACAAAGTACTCGTACACCGTTTTCGCAACGGGACGTTCGGCCTCTTTGACCGGATTGCCGCACAAGCAAAGGGAGATAAACGTAAATAAGACCGCATACGGCGCATACCGAAGGATGGCTGGGAGCGCCAATTGTCGATCTTCATTTCCTTGCGTCTTTTTCATTTTTTCTCCATAGTATTTTTATTATTTTTGACTTTATAGATATTGATAATATATATTTAATCCCGTACGCAATACAACCGGTACGGATTAAAAAGGATATGATCCATGAGAGCTATAGTCTCCGTAGTAGGCAAGGATAGGATGGGCATAATAGCCCAAGTCAGCGGCCTCCTCTTCTCCATAGACATAAACGTCATGGACTTGAGCCAGTCCGTCATGAACGACTACTTCCACATGATAATGCTCGTAGACCTGAGCAAATGCGCCCGAAAGTTCGAGGACATCTCCGCCGCCCTAGACACGCTGGGTACCGAGATCGGTATGTCCATAAAAATACAGCACGAAGATATCTTCAACGCGATGCATAAGATTTGATAAAAAACATCAGCTCCGACCGAACGCCGACCCAATGAGACGGCGGGGACGCGGGGGATGGGTGGCTACCACGTACCCAACTTCCCTGACGGCTTAATCACGTTGACGCTCTTCGTGTCCTCTACCATTTCCACTACGTACATACCAAGACCCAAAGCCATCTCTTGAGCGTCTTCTTCTATCTGCAATCCGGCTACCGCAGAGTAGATTATCTTTCCTTTCAGACTCCCCGCTTCATTCTTCCGCAGAAGTTCCAACCTTTTCAACTGGCGTTCCACTTCTTTTACCGACAACTGCGTCTTTACCTCTACGACCATAACCTCCTCGCCGTTTTCAAGGAATAGGTCAACCTCCGCGTAAGTCTTTCCGTTTGCGTGATAAAACTGCTTGCGCGGCGACAGTGAGTTGAAACTGTGCCCGAAATCGTTTATCTTCTTCTTTATCCCCGGAATAAGCACCATTTCAACGATATTGCCGATGCTGTTCCCGAAGTAGCCGACCCATTTATCTAACGCCTCCCTGTCCTCTTCCCTTCTTTTGGACGTTTCTGCGATTATGGCGTTAGAGTCCGCCAATTTCCTCGACAATTCGGCTTCCGTCTCCGCCATTTTCTTTGACATCTCAGCCATACTGGTGGCAAGACTGGCCGACATCTGTATGATGGCCTCTTCTAACGTAATCGACGGTTTTGCAGGGGTGTCTACTGCCATATTGACCTCCTTTGACCTGAATTTTGCTTAGTTCGGGAACACACACGACAACAATTAAGATAATTATTGGGGACGAACAAAGTCAAATTAATCTTGGGGGCGGGATGACTACACTGACCGACCCGACGAACCCCACCGTCCCCCACGTTCCCGCCGTCTCTGTGTCGTGGGGTCGGCTGTGGTCGGCGGATCATCCATAACATTAATTTGACATTGTCGGTCGCCATGAATTATCTTTATATTGAAAGAACGGAAAGGGGTTTAGACAATGTTATCAATACAAGGCGTTTATGACGGCAGTTCGATAATTCCAGAAGAATCGATCCCGGTCAACGGCGAATACGAGGTCATTATCACGTTTTTGAGGCCTAAGATGGAGAAGAGGATATCCTCTTTTGTTTCGGAGAACGAGATGATGGACTACATCAACAATATCGGCGAGCATTTCTATGGAGATTAAGCGTGGTGAGATATGGATAGTTCTCAAATAATTTATATGCTCCGTGTCGGACACCATGACGTTGAAAAAATGATGAAACTCCAAAACTATTGATATGATAGACAGAAAAGAAATTATCGAAACCAACGAGATGATCGACAAGGACAACTTCGACGTCCGGACGATCACCATGGGCATCTCCCTCTTTGACTGCGTCGCCGACACCGGGGCCGGAACGTCCGAGCGCGTCTACAAGAAGATCACCGAATCCGCCAAGAATCTGGTCTCCGTGGGTCGCGAAATCGAGAGCGAGTACAGCGTCCCCATCGTCAACAAACGCATATCGATAACGCCGGTCAGCCTCTTGGGAAAGAGCGAAGCCGACTTCCTGCGTATCGCCGCCGCTCTCGACGAAGCGGCCCGCGCCTGCGGCGTCAACTTCATCGGCGGCTACACGGCGCTGGTCCACAAAGGGGCGACGGCGAGCGAAAACGCCTTCCTGAACACCATACCGGAGGCGCTCTCTACCACGGAACGTCTATGCTCCTCCGTGAACGCGGCCTCCACCCGCGCCGGCATCAATATGGACGCCGTGAAGCGCATGGGCGAGATCATCAAACAGACCGCCGAACTCACGAAAGAGCGCGACGCGATAGGCTGCGCGAAGTTCGTGGTCTTCGCCAACGCCGTGGAGGACAACCCGTTCATGGCCGGCGCGTTCAACGGCGTGGGCGAGGGCGACCGCGTGATAAACGTGGGCGTGAGCGGCCCCGGCGCGGTCAG
>JAITFI010000093.1 GCA_031281485.1 Chitinispirillales bacterium
ACGTTTTCCGGCGTGTGGCCCAGAAGATAGACAACGTCGGCCACGCGGATCAGCACGGCGCCGCGATTCTGACCGAAGTAGATGGCCTCTATCGTGTCCATGTTGTTGCCGCCGCCCACCTTGGAGACGCCGGCCACGCCAAGCCGCCGCGCTCCCCAAGCCGCCGCGAGTATGATGGCGGTCACCACAACCAAATAGCCTATGATACGGAGGAGGACAAGCGCGTAATTCTCGGAACGGCGGGGATATTGGCCGGATTGAGAACCTAAACCGCCTCGGGCAATGGCGCTGTCGTCGTCGCCGTTTGTGGCGTCCTCGTAGACTTTGTCAATATCAAAATTCCCTATGCCGCCGCTGTTGCTGTCTTGGGCGTACGTAGCGGCTATTGATATTAATAGCACTACCGCAGTATAGATAAATGTTTTAAAAAGTTTCATTGATACGCCGTTCTTTAACTTAAGTTACCCTCGTTTCGACTTCGCTCAACGAGCGAGCGACCGGTGGCTGAGCGAAGTCGAAGCCACACTATTACTTCAAACTCTTGACCCTGTCCTCAGTCGACACTAACGATACTATCCTTATACCGAAATTCTCATCCACCACAACCACCTCGCCTCTGGCCACAACCTTATTATTTACTATCAGGTCAACCGGCTCTCCGGCCATCTTGTCAAGCTCCACAATAGACCCCGGGGCTAACTCTAAGATTCTCTTTATTGACAATTCCGACTTGCCGAGTTCTATGTTGATGTCCAACTCCACGTCCAACAGCATGGCTATATTTTCTTTCGGGCCGTCGTAGGTGCTCTGCGGCGGCGGAGGCGGCGGTGCGAACTGCGGCATGCCGAACGAGCCGCCGCCGCCACCGTCGCTGAGGTTCGACATTGACATGTTCGTCAGAGCGTCCATCTCGCTCTGGCTTATACCTACGTTCAGATCCGCCATCGCGGGCGAGGACTTTGACACCTTCGTCGCGACTATATTGTCGCCGAAGGCGTTCGGTATCATCACCGCTATATAGGAGTTGACCAAACCTGTAACGTTGAATTTCGCCATTCCCATATCCGCCGAGGCGGCGTCGAAGGGCGGGGAGGCGAAGTTGAACTCGGACACGGAGACATTTCCGGCGGAGACGGATTCGCCGAGTTCCCCGCCCAGCGCCGTGCTGAACGCGCCCATAACTTGGTTGAACAGTTCCGATGCCGCGTCTTTCGAGTCGTCCGAGTAGGGCGCCGAACCGTCGCCCATCATCATCAGATCCGTTAATATACCTACGACCTTTTTGTCTATGATCAGGTACATATCGCCCACTAAACCGGAGACAAGCGAGAGCGTCAGGGAAAGCAAATTCCCCGGCAATTTTCCCTTGGCGGCGTTGATATCCGCCTTGGCGCACGACTCGGAGACGACGTCCACCGTTCTGGCCGCGGCGGTCCCCAGCACAGACGAGGCCTGCTTGCAGAAAAGCTCGAATATCGGGGCTATGGCCTTGTAGCGCTCATCCGACGCGCCGCCCTCCCCGCCATCGCCCAAACCGTTCAGCAGACTGTCAATTTCGTCCTGGGATAGATAATCACTCACAACCCGGCACCTCCTTCTCAATAATACTTGTGATCTTCACCGCTTTCTTGCGCCCTATAAGCCCCGGGCGACCCGCAAGCTTCGTCTTGCCGCCTATCTGCACCATCAGATCGCTGTCATGCCGCTTATCCAAACATATCACGTCGCCGCGCTGCAGCTGCAGCAAGTCCCTCATCGTAAGCGTCGTCTTCCCTATCACCGTGGAAATCCAGAGCGTCACGTCGCTGAGCTCCCGCTCCATAAGCTCGCGCGTCTCCGGCGTCGCCTGCCCCTGAAGCGACATCCAGTTCTCGACCGTCAGGTTGTTGATGACGCTCTCAAGAACCATGTAGGGAAAACACAAACTCATAAGCCCCGAGGCATTCTGCATACGCACCTCCAAGCTTATCAGGATCACCGTCTCGCTGGGCGGCGCGATCTGCACAAACTGCGGGTTCGTCTCATACGCCTCTATCTTGGAGGTAAACGAACCGATATGCTCCCACACCGTGCACAAATCCGAGAGGCCGCGCTGCACTATGCGGGTTATCACGTTCTGCTCGATCATCGTCAGCTCGCGGTTGCCCTCAAACGGGCGCCCCTGCCCGCCGAACAACCTGTCGATGATGTAAAACACCAGCGACGGGTTTATCTCCAAGATCGCCAAACCCTCAAGCGGCTCCATACGGAACACGTAAATGCAGCTCGGGTTCGATATGGACATCACAAATTCCGAGTATGTCAACTGATCGACGCTGACAAGCTGCGTCTCGATGAAAGTGCGCAAAAAGTTTGTGAGCGTGGTGGAGAACTGGCGGGCATAGCCCTCGTGCAAGTTCTGCAACGTACGCATCTGATCTTTTGAAACGCGGTCGGGCCTCTTAAAGTCGTAGAGCGACAACGGTATTTCGTCTTCAATGGGCGTGTCGGCTTTCACATCGTCGAACGATTGATCGGCAAGATCCCCGGACGACACCGCGTTGAGCAGCGCATCAACCTCTTCCTGTGACAGTATGTCGCTCATTCTTACCGTTCCGTTAAAGAATTACTGCGTAATATAATTTGTAAACATCACGCTCCGTATCTCACCCATACCTTTCGGCAACGACGCGTTTACCATACGTTGCAGATCCTTGCATATCTTGTCGCGCTCCGACGGGTCGGTAATCTCCGTGAGCGAGAGGCTCGACATGTGCTTTATCAGCATATCCTTGTACTTGGTCGGCGCCCTCTTACGCAGCTCCGCCCCAAGTTTCTCGTTTTTTTCTTCGTACTCAAAGATGACCGTCGCTTTGAGAAAACGATCCTCCGCCCCCGATATGTTCACAATGAACTCTATCGGCGTGTCTTCTGTGGTGGCCCCCACCTTCGTCGCGGCCTCGGAGGCAATCCGTAGCGAGTCCTCTTTCGCCTTTTGGGCGATCTCTTCCTCGTTGGCCGGCGGCTTGGGCACGAGCAAATAGGTAACCGGGGCGTAGATAATCAAAATGCCGACCACGATCCCTATGGTAAGGATCAAATTGCCGCCCTTCTTCTTTTCACCGCCGTCCCCGCCCGGGGCGGGAGCCGCGTCTTTCTTCTTGTCGTCCGCCATAAGTCACTCCGTAATACGTTTTATCGTTTGTAATCTGATTCCGTCAGTATCCCGCCCCCGGTTCCGAGTAGCTCTCGTCGGATCCCTTCGGCATATCCCCGTCTTTCTTCTGAACATAGTCTACATATACCTCTATCCGCCTGTTAGTCTTCCTGTTCTCCGGCGTCGTGTTGGGCGCTATCGGCCTGTACTCGCCGTAGCCTATCGCGCTCATACGCGACGGATCCACGTCGCCGCTGTTCGCCATGTACCGCACCACGTTCAGCGCCCGCGCCGACGATAGCTCCCAGTTCGACGGATACTTCGCGCTGTGTATCGGCACGTTGTCGGTGTGCCCCTCCACCCGTATCTGGCTCGTCGGCGCGGCGTTTATGACGTTGGCCAAATCGTTCAGCACCCCGTACAGCTTTGGGTTCACGTCGGCGCTCCCCGACTCGAAGCCCACCGGATCGGCTATCTTTATCGCTATCCCGGTCTCCGTCACCTGCACCTTTATAGCCTCTTCCAAGCCCTCTTCTTTCACCTTCTCGCGCATCTTCGTCACCGCTTCTATTGCCATCCGCTTGTTCTGCTGCTGGCCGCCCAGCCTCGGGATGAAGACGTCCTTCGTGATGAGTATGGTCGGGAACGACTCCAGCACGCCGCTGAAGGCGTTTTGGAACGAACTCGCCGCCACCATGAACTTGGTCGGGTCGATGGTCGACATGGCCAAGAGCATAACGAAGAAGCAGAGCAGCAGCGTACACATGTCGCCCCACGTGTTCATGTACGCAGGCGCCCCCTTGGGGCCCTCCTTTTGCTTCTTCTGTCTCGCCACCGCCGCCCCTTACTTCTTGTCCTTCAAGACCGAGGCCCGATTCACCGGCTCAAGGAAGACGCTCAGCTTTTGCGCCACGATACGCGGGTTGTCGCCGGACTGCAGCGCCATTATCCCCTCCAACATAAGCTCTTTTATCATAACCTCCTTGGCGGAATACGCCTTAAGCTTCTCCGCGAAGGGTATGCAAACGATGTTCGCCAGAATCGACCCGTACAGCGTGGTGATGAGCGCCACGGCCATATTCGGGCCGATAGAGGCCACGTCGCTCATGTTACCCAACATCAGCACGAGGCCGACCAGCGTTCCTATCATACCGAACGAGGGCGCCGCCGCCCCCAAAAAGTCGAATATCTTCGCGCCGTCTTCGTGGCGGCTCTCCATGTGCCCTATCTCCGTCTCAAGAATCTCCCTGATGAGGTCGGGCTCCGTGCCGTCCACCGCCAGCCCTATACCCTGCTTCATGAACTCGTCGGTGATCTCCAACGCCCGCGACTCCAGCGCCAAGATACCCTCGCGGCGCGCCTGCTCCGCGAACTCTATGATCTGCGCGATCACCGTCACCGGCGCCTGGCTCTTTACAAAGAGAACGTTTTTAGCGACCGATATCGTATTCATAAGGCGGGCGGGCGGAAACGACGCGATCGTCGACGCAACGGAACCGCCAACCGTGATGTAGACGGATGGCATGTCGATAAACGCGTTCAACTGGTCGATACCCATACCGTACAAGACCAACCCAAACGCCGCCACAAGGCCTACTATAGTAGCCAGATCCATTCAGAAATCTCCTATTAACTAACGTGTCTCCCCGTCGCCGGATTCATCCGCCTCCGGGTGCCTGTCCGTACTCACCACCTGTAATGCCTGACCGCATAACTGCTTGTATTTTATAGCTTTACGCACTATGTCCTCTATGGTGTTGCCAACCACGTATTTCTTGCCGCTATTGAGCGTAATGACCGTGTCCGGCGTTGCCTCGACGGTCTCGATATGGTCGACGTTCAGGATGAACTGCTCGCCGTTTAACCTCTGCAAGGCAATCATAACAGTCCCGGCCTTCCATGATTACGCGCTCTTTACGCGCCTATAGCCTATAAATCAATATAAATATATATAATGATATATGATAAAGTCAAAAAAATAAAATCAAAAGATTAAAGTCAAATTCATTTAAGTGGAGGGCTGCGCCCTATAAAAAAAATGCCGCAGGTCTTATGGAATCCATTCCGGCCTGCGGCATCTTTATATGTTCATCCTCCCAAAATAAGGCGGACACATAGGTCCGCCCCTAAATCATTACCTCACCAACTGCACAAGCTCCTGCAACATCTGGTCGCTTGTGGTGATCACGCGGGCGCAGGCCTGGTAGCCGCGTTGCTGAGTGATCATGTTCGTGAACTCCGTCTCCAGCTCCACGTTCGACATCTCTATCGCGCCCGGCTTGATCTTCGTCGTGGAACCTACGCCGGGCTGGTACATCGCGGCCTCGCCGGAGTTGTTCGAGACGCCGAACATGCTGTCGCCCATCTTCAGAAGTCCCGCCGGGTTGTTGAACTCGGCCACGTAGATTTGGGCTATCGCCTTGCTGATGCCGTTCGAGTAGAGGCCGGAAATCTCGCCGCTCTCGCCGATGGTGATCTCGGTCAGTTTGCCCATCGGGTATCCGTCCTGATCTTTGAAGGCCGTGGTGCTCTCGGACTTGTACTGGGTGATGCCCAAGTTGGAACCGGGAGCGCCGTAGTCTATCGCGATGTTCACCTCGCTGGCGCCGTTGCGGGGGTCGAAACGGAACTGGTTGGTGCCGTCGTCGAAGGTGAAGGAGGCGGGCGTACCGTCTACGCCGAAGGTCAGTTTTCCCCTGTTGCCGCCGAGGATAATCTCCTCGCCGCCGACAAGCTCAAGCTCCCACAGCCACTCGCCGGGGGTGCCGGTGTGAGTGAAAGTCATGGTCAGCTGGTGCTCGGCGCCGGAGTCGTCGTAAACGACGGTGGCGGTGGATTTCTCGCCGGTCTTGCGGGCGGCCTGCACCTCGGTGAACACCATGTTGGTGTTGAAGCGCGTCGGGGCGTTCGGCTGGTTGGGGTCGGCCTGCTTGCCCAAGACGGAGAGGCCGGTCAAGGCGAACGCGACTTCTTGCTGACCGCGCAGCACGATGGATCCCGGGGGGATGCCGTCGCTTACGAGGTCGCTCGAGTTCTTAACCGCGACGGAGGGGCGCTTGTAGACCGTGCCGTCGTTTGAGGGGAGGCTAAGCGTACGCTGCAACCAATCAAGCAGATCCTGCATAGTCGTAGAACCGGGTTGTATATCCCCCCCGCCGGTCGGCCGTATTTCCCTATATTCAAAGCTATCGTTCTTGTTCCTGCTGCCGACCTGGCCGTTTATGTTAACTTGGTCGCCGTTCGTGAAACCGAGCGGCCTGCCGACAGTGTCATATAGGTCGCCCAAATAATCATTGTACGCCGCCCATAACGCAGCGCGCTCCCCGACAGTGAGATTGGGATGGCTGGCGGCAGTCGGCTCTTCCATGGCGGAAGCCGGAATAAGAATCTTCGGGGTGGGGGTGGGAGTGTAGGGATTGGTGGCGGTATAGATAGGATTGCCTCTGTAATCTATCGTAGACGGGAACAAGAACGTATTGGCGACATAGGACTTGGAGCCCGGACGCGAGGATGTAACCTGCAAACCGTTGATTGCCCCGCCGGCGGGAGGGGTGCTGTTATTATTTACTAAAAGACCGCCGGTAGCGGGATTAATGCTGACCGTTACAGGGTGTGTTCCTCCTTTACTCGTAGGAACATAACTCCGCATGTAGTTAGACAACTCTAATCTTTTTGCGGATTGTTCCAAGACAGGGGTCGAGGTACCGTTTAACTGCGGTCCCAATGTTGGATCTGTTATCGCGTTCAGATACCCTTCAAGCTGGTCCATAAAATCCTGCAGCGTTGGAATCTGCATAACCTGATTGCCGTTAGCGTCAAGCACCGGCGTTGTTACGGCGGGAGTTCCCGACGTTGTGGTAAGCGGATACTTTTCCACCTTAAAACTAAACATCGGCACGCCGTTATCGCCTGTGGCGATCGTAATGGTATCGCCCTCTTTAATCCCGAGGCTGTTCCCGTACTCGTCAAAAAGATCCGTGAGCTTGGCGCGGCTGGCCCCGCTTGCGCTATCATACATAGCGGGCCCGACTCTGCCGCCGACACCGCCGGCCAAAAGAGTCGCCGCGCTCGCCAAGAACCTGCTTGTATGCGTAACCGTCCCGAGCGCTTCCGAGTCGCTGTTCAAGTTACACCCGAATTTCACATTCTCCGTAGCCTTAGCCGGCGACTTCTCGCCCCACGGAATCCTGATGTCGCTGATCATCTCTTTCCCCGTAAACGTCCCGTCCGGCTGCGCCATCTTGCCCTGCAACCTGAACCCGTTGGTCGGCGAGGTAAGGCGTCCCTGATCGTCCAACTGGAGACCGCCGTTTCTGCTGTAGTACGTGCCGGTGCCGTTCGAGAAAGCCAAATACGCTCTACCCTCAAGCGCGATATCCGTGATCTGCCCGGTCGTCTGCATATTGCCCTGCCTGAGCATCGTGTCGATGGAACCGACCGCCACGCCGAGCCCGATCTGCAGCGGGTTCCTACCGCCCTGGTTACCGGCGGGGCGCGAGGGGCCTTGCAGCATCTGAACCATGGATTCCTTAAACGTCGCCCGTCCGGCTTTGAACGCCACGGTGTTGACGTTGGAGATGTTGTTGGCCGTTACGTCCATACCGACTTGGTGCGTGCGAAGGCCGCTGATTCCTGTGTAAAGTGACCGTACCATAATACCTCTCCTTTGGTTTTGACGCATCGGATCGGCAAGCTTTGAACCGCCTCATTCGTTCGGCGGTTCGGCGCACCCTCCCTCCACATTCGTGAAAGGGCAGGTCCTGCGGGTTATCAGCTTGCTATGACCGTGCTGTCGATGTTTGTAAAAATATTGTCCTTAATACTGTCGCCGTCCATGGCGGTAATGATTGTCCTGTTCGGGATGTTGACAATGAACGCCAAGTCTTTCACTATTACCAATGAATCCTTGGAGCCTTTGCCTTCCGCCCCTGCTACCGCCTTCTCAAGTTTTCCCATAACGTCCGGCGTCACATCTATGCCGCGGCTTTTGAGCCTCGACGAGGCGTGCGCCGAAAACTTGAGCTCCTCCGTTTTTGTTTTGAGCAAGTCGCCGAACGACTTCCTCCCTACCGCCCCCTCCGCCTGCGTCTGCGGAACGGCCTTCATATCCGCGCTACGTCCTACTCCCCCAACCAATCCGGCCCGGCTCGCGAGAATTCTGCTTTGAATATCGTTTTGATCTATCGTATTCATCGTTCCTCCCCTCACGCCGCGCTCGTTGTGGCGCTTATATACATCGATTTGGGACTCTCGCCGCCGCCGTTATTGTAAGCGGCGATCTTGTAATAATACGTCGTGCCCTCCGTCAACCCCGGATTCGTGAACGACGCGGACTTTGTGCTGCCCACAAGGTTGTAGTTACCGTCGGGGCTCGTACTGCGGTACACATAATATCCGGTAACGCCGGGAACCGCCGACCAGCCGAGCGTGACGCTGTTAGACGACACCGAGGTTATACCGATATTCTCCGGAGCGTTAAGAGCGTTGGCGGACGATGTCGCCGTGACGCTGATAATATCACTTAGCGCCACCTCCTGCCCGTTGACCTTCATCTTGAAGTCTCCGGTCAGGCTTGTGATACCGTCTACTACACCCTCCGTGTACGCGTACAGCGACTTGTCCTTGTCCGAGCCTACCACGTTAATCGTGTACACGCCCGGGCCGGCCATGTCGCCCTCTTTCGTCAGCCCGTCCCAATTCAACTGCAATTCGCCGAAATCATTCGCCGTCCCCTTCAGGGTCGCCACTACGTCGCCCCGACCGTTCTTGATCTCCACCTCGACCGCGCTGCCGCGGCTCGCGTTTACGTTGATCGGATAATCGACGCCCTCGGCAATACTGTAGGCCGTATGCCTGATCTCGCTGTACCGCGCCCTCACCGTCCTGCCGAGCATCGACAACGCGTTCGACGGGGTGATGTAACCGCCGCCCTCGCCGCTATCATTCATAGATATGTCGAGTACCTCGCCGATAGAGATCTCTTTCCCGCCGATCTTGATCATCGCGCCCTCGCCGGTAAAGCGTACGCCCTCGACTACCTCCTGCACATAACAGTAGAGCGAAGCGTCTTTATCCGACCCGACCACGTTGAGCGAGTACTTGCCCGCCTTGGCCTTCTGCCCATGATCGTCCACGCCGTCCCAGCTGATGGTCACGGAGTTTTGGGCGTCTTTGCCCGACGCGGCCATCGTCCTTACTACATTGCCGTCGTCGTCCTTGATCTCCACCGTCACCTTGTCCGAATTGCCAAGGTGCACCCTGATGGGGACTTTGGTATCGGCCTTGCCGTCATAAGAGATCGACGTCTGGCGCATACGCGCCTCGTGCCCGATAAGCGACATCGCCGACGAGTTGGCGATGGACTGTGAAGAGACGATCTGCGCCGCCAAATTCTCATCGAACGCGCGGCCGAGTTCCCGTATGGCGTTCTCCGTATTCTCGCTCGTCTCAAGCGCCCTGAACTGGGCAAGCTGCGACACAAACGTGGTGTTGTCCATAGGGCTCAGAGGATCCTGATACTTCAGCTGAATAGTCAGCAAATGCAGGAACTGGTCCTTGCCCATCTTATTAGTCTCTTCCCATAACGGGCCGGTAGTACTGCCGGTATAGACGGCCCCGCCCACTCCGTAGCCGCTTTCACTGTCGCCCGAAATAGACGAAGTGACGCTGTACGGGGCTGATTGAGCCAAGAGACTATCTACGCTTTGACTAACGCTGCCTATCGCCATTTTCGCACCTCCTTTCTTCGTGTTAAAGTGTTAAAATCAAATTCATATAAGGGGAGGGCTACGCCCTCCCTCGCTCCATAAAAACAGGCTTCGCCCGTTTTTATTCCGCTACCCACCCTGCGGGGA
>JAITFI010000041.1 GCA_031281485.1 Chitinispirillales bacterium
TTGGAATAAAGAGCATATAAGAGCGTACTATCCGCGTATACATAATCCATAGCGTCATTTGAATGAGTGTATGAGAACGGGTTAGCCGCCTTGACAGCCTTGCGCTCTATCTCCAACGCCTCATTGTCGAAGAATTTCTTCAACTCAGCAGGGGCTTCGTCAGTGCCGGAGTAGACGCGCAATTCGGTAGGGACGGGACGCGCGGTGTTTGATTTGCTCATTTTCGTCGCGAGTTCGCGCCCCTCGTCGCTGATTTCGACAATGGCAGCGGGTTGGGCGGTCTTGCCGTACTCTCTTTCCCATTCGATTTGACGGATTCTTGCGAGTTCATGCTGAACGTCGCCCGTGTAGATGTAGTTGCGCCCGTTATGCGGCGAAGTAGCAATTTCTCGGTCGGGGTCTGCCGCTTTTATTTTGGCCAAGAGTTCGCGCCCCTCTTCGCTGCGTTCAAATACGGCGAGGTCGGCGTATGACCCATTCCTCGGCTTCCCCGTTGCTTTCTGTATGACGGACGTCTCCGCTTTCGGGGCGTCGGCAAGCCTCTTGATGGCGGCGATCCCCACGCTGACGGCTGTGGGCGGCGTTTCCTGCTCGGCGGCGTCGGCGGGGGCGGCGGTGCGCTTGATGAACTGACTGCGGGCGGCTCTTATGCCTGTGAGGTTGTTGTTGGCCGCCGCGATACCGGCGTCGCGCCTGTGGTAGGCGTTTAGGGCGTTTGCGCCGGTCGCTCCGGCGTTGACTTGATAAAACATGGTTTACCTACTTTTTTCGGGTGATTCCCCCCCAGTATTTATATATATCGGCAGGGCGGCCTAATACTTTAGTAGTTTGTGGGGGATTTGGGGGCTGGGCGGTCGGTTGGGACTTAAAAATGGGTTGGTTTTTGGGACGGATTCCATTATTTTTGAGTTTAAATAGGATATTTATAAAATAATAGTGACAAATTTCCGCCGTTGAGGTGTTACATATAATATGGGGGTATAACACGTCATAAAAACCTAACCTTTTTAGAAAGGAGGCCGTTATGATTGCAACGGTCAAGTATTGGGCGGCGGGGGTTGCGGTCGCCGTGGTGGTGTCGGTTTCGGGGGCGGGGGCGGAGTCTTGGCCTTGCGGGTCAAGTGGAAATCAGCCTTTAACTCTCGCTCGCGCTCTTGCTCCGACGGACCTTACGTGTACAAAGACAGACAGGACGCTTACGGTTAGCGGGACGGGGGGGATGGCGGATTACATGTGCGCAACCGAAACGTGCACCCCGTGGGGTCAGGTAGATAGTATCGTTATTGGAAGTGGCGTAACTAGTATTGGGATAGGTGCGTTTTCCGGCATATCTTCATTGAAATCAGTAGACGTTTCTGCGGTGAGTCCTCCCGCTGTTAACGTTTCTGTGTTCAATATGACGCCTATAAACACCGCTGTTTTGCGCGTCCCGCAAGGCAGTATAGACGCTTATCGTGCCAAAGATGTGTGGAAAAACTTCGGCTATATCAACCCGTCCACCGTAACGTTTAACTATGCGCAAAATGATGTTACTCCAACTACGCAGTTGGTTAGTTACGGGGACACCATAAATGAGCCCACCGATCCCGTCCGTGACGGCTTTGTCTTTGAATATTGGTATTTGGATGCGCCGCCGTCGAATCCGTTCCTTGGGGTTATGCCTAGTGCTTGGGATTTCAGTACCGTCGTGCAGTCCGACATGACACTCATCGCCAAGTGGACATCGAGCACGTCCGTCTTAGTTAAAAACTCCCCGAACACCGCCAACATCGCCGTCCGTCAAACCGGTCGCGAGTTGAAAATATCAACGCCTAACCGCGCCGCCGCTCGGTACGGCGTGGAACTCTACAGCGTCTCCGGCAAGCGTCAAAGAGTATCGCCGGTTTATCATACTGACGGTATGATAACGGTCGCCCTGCCTCACGTTGCGGCGGGGTCTTACATTCTCAGGGTGGGCGACGGGAAGAGCGGGATGGAGAGGCGTGTTTTGGTTAGGTAGTTGCGTACCCTCGGTAATCGATTGTTAGGGCGGTCTCGGTTGGGGGCCGTCCTTTTTGTTTTTGGGCGGTGCGCCTCGCGTAAAAGAGTTATTGACTTTTCCTCTTAAATTTATACTTCCGGTAAATATCGTGTCCGCCGACGTCGATGATTTTAATTTCGTCGCCGTTAAGTTTCCAAATTAGACGAATACTCATGTTTATACTGCTCGCTCGCGTTTCATCTTTCGTCCCCTTATACAATTTTTCGGTACGTAACGACGGATGATTAGGATTATCCTTTAAAAAATCAATTTTGCTGAAAATTACGCTTCGTATCGCCAATGGAAACTTTTCGATATTTTTAAGAAAAGTATCTTCAAGATATAGTTCATAGCCCATTTTAATCTAATATAACTCCGTATTCAGCCGCCACATCTCGGATGGACACAGGTTTGAGTTCGCCTCTCGCGATCTTTTCGTCCATAATCCTACCTCTCTCCACCCAAAATTTAAGTAACTCCGGCGGGTACTCGTACTCGGAATCGGGGTCGTTCCCCGGTACGCCGTCAAGGTCGTCAACGTCGTCAACGACGGGTTTGGCTTCCATTTCTGTGGTAATCATGGCTAAGGCCTCCTTTGATATAAAGATAATCTAAATCACGTAAAAAGTCAATCTTTTTATGATTAATAATATACATTACGGGCGGGGGGATTGCCGAAAAAAGTTTAGGCGGGGGCGGGACGGGGCGGCGGGGTTGGACGCCGCCCTTGTTTGGGGTAGGAGAGTTAGACTTTTGTTGTCTGCAAAAGTATCATCCGGATTATTCAAGTTTAGATAACATGGCTTTCCGGAACTCCTCCGTGTTTATAAAAGTACCATCCGGATTATATAGGTAATGACTTCCGGCGGTCGCTATAATCTTCTTGAGTATGTTCAGAGCGTCTTCCTTGACGGTGTTCATATTCAATGAGTTCTTTACACGATCAATAATGTCGGTGGCGGCCTTTACGGTCGGCTTTCCGGCTATAACCAGCAGGTTATCATCCGGTTTATCTATATGAAGTTTTTCATCCATGGTCCAATAGATGTTATAGCCTTTATCGCGCATTTCGTAAAGGTTGGCTACTTCTTTCGCCCTGTCTAAAAACGTTTGTTTGGCGGCGGGATCGTCGATATAGTTTTCCGCTATGTATTCCGCGAGTTTCAGACCTTTTTCCCGATTTGCGACGCGCGTTTCAAGAGTTTCGCGTGGGTCGCTTAATAAGCGTCCGAGTTCGCTGGCGAGTTTGAACGCGGTCGTGTTGTCCATTTCTGTGTTGCTGTAAAGAGAAAATAAGAGCGTATTATCCACGTTGTAGGCCATAGCCTCCCGCATCAACTCCCCCAACTCATCAACGGGCGGGTTAGCCAAGCGTTGCGCCTTTGCCTCGCGATGGCTTTCGATGAAGTTTTCGGGTAACATCAAAATGGTTTCATCACCCTCTCTGATGATTCTAGGTTTACTATCAGCAGAGATTGTGAAGACCTTAGCCTCGTCGGGGACGATTTTAAAAGAGTTATCGCCGTCTGGGACGAATCTAAATCCGCTTATGGTGTAAACGGGGTTAGATTCGCTCATTTGTTCCGAGAGTTCGCGCCCCTCGTCGCTGATTTCGACTGTGTCGAGTACGGCGGCGGGTTGGGTCGCAGCCGCTGTCGTCGCCGGTGTAGCGTCGGCTGCGGTTGCGGCGTCTATGACGGCTTGGGCGGCTTGTATCGCTTGGGCTGGTCTCCTAGCGGCGGCGATCCCCGCGGATGAGGGCTGCCATTTGACGCTTCCGTTGTCGGAGACGGTTTTTGTGTCTGCGGTGGGGTCGGGGCGCTTGATGAGCGCGCTGTTGGCCGCCCTTATGCCGGTTAGGGCGTTTGCGCCGGTCGCTCCGGTGTTGACTTGATAAAACATGGTTTACCTGCTTTTTTCGGGTGATTCCCCCCATTGTTTATATTTATCGGCAAGGGCGGCTTAATACTTTAGTAAGTTTGTGGGGGATTTGAGGGGGGGACGTCGGGTGGGTCGGGCGCGGATCTTGGTTAGGTAGGCGCGTACCCGCAGTAATCGATTGTTAGGGCGGCCTCGGCGGGGGTTACCTTTTTTAAATCGTAAGTTATTTATTTTCCGGAGGAAACGACTTTAAAAACGCTTTCCTTGCCTTGTCTTTTTCGTACCGTCTATAAAGGTCATGCTTGCCGACGTCGCCGATATCGAGCGTATCGCCCCGTAATCTCCAAAATATGCGGATACTCATGTTCACACTGCTTGAGCAAATTCCATGACGAGGATATAGGGATTCGGTTCGTAATGACGGATGATCGGTATCTTGTTTTAAAAGATTGATCTTATCAAAAATCAATTTTTGCAATGTCGGATCGAATTTTTTGACATTTCTTTTAAAAATGCTGCCGAAATATAATTTATACATATTAATCTAATTTAATCCCTAGTTCAGCCGCAACTTCCTCGACGGTCTGCGGTTTAAGCGCGCCGCTCGCGATTTCAGAATCCATATCGTCAAATATTTGAATTAATTCCGGTGAACATTCGTATTCAGAATCATTTTCCGAATCGACGTCGAGACCGGTCTCGGTTTCCATTTCCGCGGTGATCATGGTTAAATCCTCCCTTAGAGTAAAGATAATATAAATCAGGCGAAAAGTCAATAGTATTTTATATTTAATATAAAATCTTTAAATTCTTTTTTAGACGAAAGGGCGCTTAAATCAAAATCTTTAAATCATTTTTAGACGAAAGGGCGCGATAAATCGCGCCCTTTCATAGGATATGCGAAGCCAAACCCCGCATATAAAGTCAAAATCAACTTCAACGGCTTTTTTCTTTTTAATCCTATAATCCTTTAAATCCTACAAATCCTAGTTCAGACAGTCTTTTGATTTTATCTATGCGGGGTTTAGCCCCGCATAGCCTATGAAGCCGAAGGCTTCGTCTAAAAAAAAGAATTTGACTTTAATTTTTTAACCATTTATTTCCTATTAACCGTAGTTTTCAAATTCATACTAATAACTGAAGGCTCTCCTCCCACCGTCAACACCGGAAATGCCGTATATTCTGAATTCCAGTATTGCCCTCTCTGAAAGTCCACCGAGCTTTTCACGATCACGGTATATTCTCCTTCCGGCAGCGGGACGGAGATTTGGCTTTTTTCGTCCGGCGACGACGGGTATTGGGTGAAGATTATTCGGCGCGATGTTTTTCGGCTTACTATGTTTACCTCGTAGGTGTAGTTGATGGGCGCCAATATTTGGAGTATCGAGAATTTTTTGCTGTAGGCGCTTTTGACGATAGCGTCCCAGTCTATGGGGTTCGGCGTGTTCGGCGGCGGCGGGTTGAAGGCCGTGTTCCAGAGTGTGGTGAAGGCAGGCAGGGAGTCTATGGGTTTGGGCGGCGACACGGTTGCGGAGTTGTCGGCTTCGGCGCGCGGGGCGCAGCGTTCGAGCCCTTCTAAGGCGTTTTTGAGCATACCGCCGAACGGGGCGGAGGGTTCGGTCAGCCATTTGACGTACTTTTCCATCTCGCTCTGCCAGAGTACCGGCTGTACGACTTTGCTTTTCTGCGCCTCCGGGAGTCTGTGGGACGGGGCGGTTTCGAGAACAAGCGCCGCGTAGAGCGCCGCCGCCTCCTTGTACTTCCCGCTGTTCTCGGCGCCCGTCGCCGATTGCAGTCTGCTCTGCGGCCCCCCGCAACCGGAAGCGGCAAGCGTTGCGATCAGGGCGGCTACTATGGCCAAGTATGGGGCGATTTTGTTTTTGCGCATGTAAATATCCTTTGGTTTTGATTTATAGCGAACATTACCATTACCGTATCAAATATATATCGGGGCGGTATTGAAAATCAAGGTTTTTTACAAATGGTCGGATAAAATCCTTGTTTTTCACACCTTCGATATATTATATTATTGATACAATGAAAAAGATGCTCTATCTAATAGCCGGTCCGAACGGCAGCGGCAAGACCACATTGGCGCACGAACTGTTGAGCGACGAGGAGGGGTTGGCTTTTCTGAACGCCGACGAAACCGCCGCCAAAATCGGCGACAGCGTGGGGCTGGCGGCCGGAAGGATTATTTTGAAAGAGATTGACAGGATGCTGGACTCCGGAAAATCGTTTGCGTTGGAGTCCACAATATCCGGCAACTATCACAAGCGGGTTTTGAAAGAGGCTAAAAATAAAGGTTATGAGGTAACTTTGTCCTTTGTGTTCTTGGATTCCTCGAATTTGAACATCGAGAGGATAAAGAACCGTGTGTCGCTCGGAGGGCATAACGTGCCGGATGAGGATGTTATCAGGCGCTTTGATAAAAGCATTAAAAATTTCTGGGATATTGTTGATATTGTGGATTCTTGGAAATTATATTATAATAGCGGCGATGATTTCGAACTAATCGCCGAGGGTGACGGCGTCAAAATTTATATTTATGACGACGATCTATATGAACGGTTCAAAGGAGGGTTGAAGCAATGAAAGAAATACATGGAACGGAAGGAATGAGCGATGAACAACGTGAATCAACGGCAAGAATCACGCGTCTTGGTAATCGCGGTGTACGCAAGGCCATCGAACGGGCGCACGCCGCGGGGCTTGCCGTTCCGTTTTCGAAGGGCGGAAAAATATATTTTCACTGGCCGGACGGCACCATAACGGACAAACGCCCGGAGAAATATCCGCAGAAAGCGGCTGATTCCGAGGGGTATGGCTTGATGGTTGCGGAAAAAAATCAGTAAGGATTCGGCGTGAAATCAACAAAAGATGATCCAAAAAATCGGGCGTTTGCCTTGATATTGATACCGTTATTCCTGATACTGTTGTTATCGGCGACGGCTATAATAGTCGTAGGCTGTCATCCCTATTACAACACGTTCTACAACGCCGAGGAGGCCTACACGATCGCTTGGCGCGATCACAAGAAGCTGATGCGGGTCTTTCCGGACAGTTTGGTCGTGACCCCTACCGAGAAAATGGCCGCCAAGTACGATAGGGCGGTGGAGAAGTCGCTCAAGATGATGGAGGTTTATCCGAGGGACAAGAAGCATCAGGATCGGGCGCACTATCTCATGGGGCGGGCGGCCTTCTACAAGAGGGACTTCCCGGTGGCCGTGGAGCGTATGTACGATTTGCAGACGCTCTATCCGAACAGCCGGCTTGTGCCGGTGTCGCGGATTTACGTGGCCAAGGCGCATATAATGATGGACAATCTCGGGCTTGCCGAAGAGATACTGACGGAGCTTTTGAAGAACTATCCGGAGTTGGATAAAAATCAGGAGATTACGCTGCTCCTTGTGGAGATCGCGCTGAGGCGCGGCGGGCATTCTCAGGCGCTCGGGTTGCTTGAGGGGATCAGCGGGCTGTCGTCGCTTCCTTTGGAGAAGCGGCTCGACATAATACTGAAAATGGCCGATTTGAACTACGAGCTCAGGCAGTACGAGAGGGCGCTCGGTCTGTTGCGCGCCGCGCCGCGCAGCAAGAGGCATCCGTACTTGATGTTCCGGGTAGACCGGTCGATCTATTTTTGCCTTGACGCCGTCGGTTCGCTTGACGAAGCCTTGGCTCATCTTACGGTTATGAGGAAGAACCGCGCGTACTCGAAGCAGAAGTACGAGATCATGTACTACACCGCCCGCGTTTTGCGCCGTCTGGGGCGTATGGACGAGGCCATGGCGCTGCTTGAGGAGATCAACGATATGTGTTCCGGCGTCTTGGAGAAGGGGGCCGGCAAGGCCGACACCATGAGTCTCTGCGGGCGCGCCTCTTACGAGCTTGCGCTGATATATGAGGGGCAGGGCGACCTTGATTTGGCGGAAGCGGAGTTCGGGGAGGCGTCTAAGTTCGGAACCGCGTCGGTCGGAGGCCGGGCGGCGGCGCGGTTTGCCGCCCTTAAGAAGCTGCGGGAGTTACGCGTTCCGGATTCCACGGGCAAGGTCCCTGCCGCTGCCCGCTACTCTGCGGCGGAGATATTCCGCTTCGAGCTTGAGTCGCCGGATTCGGCGTACATATACTATTTAGAGCTCTCGGCGGATACCGCGGCGGACTCGACCTACCGTCCGCGTTCCCTGCTGGCGGCGGCGTTCACGGCTCGGGACGGGCTCAAAAACGAGGCGCTCGCGGACAGTTTGCTGCGGGTGGTCGCCGCCGAGTACGGGGCGACCGAGTACGCGAGGCGCGCCCAGATAGAGCTTGACGTCGAGGTCACGGTGGTGACGCGTCAGGAGTTGGCCGAACGCGATTTCCGGGTCGCCGAGGCGATGATGGAGAGGAATCCGGTGGAGGCGGTCAAGGCGTTTTACGGAGTCTATCAGCAGTACCCTGATTTGGACATAGCCCCCAAGAGCCTATTCGCCGCGGCGTGGTACACGGACAACACCCTGCATAAGAACAGGGCCGCCCTGACCTTGTACGAGGAGTTGTGCGCCAAGTATCCGGAGTCTGCGTACTGCAAGGTCAACGCCGCCCCCCGCGTGGCGGTGGCCCGTGATTCGATAGAGGTGCGCAAGCGGCGGCGGCAGGCGGCGGGCGGCGGCGAGGGGGCGGCAATCGAGCTTGACGAGGTGAACGAGGCGGACAGCGGCAGGTCGAAGAGCGCGGAACCGGGGGGTTCGTCGCGGTAACGCGGCGGTTTCGGCGG
The DNA here is from genome assembly GCA_031281485.1 of Chitinispirillales bacterium. Lineage (GTDB taxonomy): Bacteria > Fibrobacterota > Chitinivibrionia > Chitinivibrionales > Chitinispirillaceae > GUT77. Next base: position 8,655 of record JAITFI010000041.1, read on the forward strand.
GGCGGTTAAAAAAACGGTAACAAATCGGACGCAAGCGAATTCTAATTGTGAAATGTTGGGCCATGGTATCGTCTGGGCGTTTAACCGTTTAAGGAGGTAGTATGAAAAAGTTATGTGTTTGTTTGGCGGCGGTCTGCGTTTTTGCGGGCGCCGGATTTGCGGCCGGAGGGGATCCGACCGAGAGCGGGATTCCGACGTCGCCGCTGAAGATTTGGAGCACGGGAGTGGGCGGCGGGTTGCTCTACACCCTCAGCGATGAGATCAAGGATTCGTGCGGGCAGAGTTTTGGCGAGGTTATTTGGTTGAATTCGTTTGATTTTACCGATAATTTCGCCCTGTTTGCGGACATCAGTTGGTACATCGGCGAGAGCATGACGAACTTCGGGCTAGACCTCGGCGGGGACTTTATGCTTTCGTCCGGGCGAGTCAAGCCGTTTTTGGGGGTCGGCGTCGGCGCCCGTTATTATGACTTGGGCGGTACATCCGGCGGAACCGTAGGCGGCGGCGCGCTCGTCCGCCTCGGCATGGCGTTGGAGCTTACGAATACGGTGGAAGTAAGGGTTCGGGCCCCGTTTCAGTTCGCGCTCATCAACGATATGAAGGATATGAGGGTAGGGGTGGAGGTCGGCGTGGTATTTTTCAGTAACTTGCGCAACATAAAGAGGATGGAATACTAATAAAAATATAACATTAACGGAAAGGGTACTTATGAAAGGGAGATTTTTGGCGGTGGCGTCTTTGAGCGTGTTGTTGGCCGCGGGGGGGGCGTTCGCTCAACAGAACAAGGGAGGCAAGCTTGTCGTTGTGCAGGGCAGCTCCAGCGTGGACGGGAAGACGAATGTCACTGAGAAGCTGTTGGAGGAGTGCATAGTGGCGCTTCCGTCGTTCAAGGAGTTGGAGGCCGATGTAACGGCGCGCACGGAGGTTTTGAAGGCGATAAACGGCGAGGAGGGCAAGAACGATCAAATGAAGGTCTACACGGCCACTGTTCGGGTGAGCTACAAGGTGAGGCAGAAGATACTCATCATTATCACCCAAAACACGCTGGACGCTTCGGCCCCGGTTACCCGGGAGGAGGAGCGGATCGTTATGAGGGAGACGCCGCCTTTCGAGTCCGACCCGGGCGAGGGGAACGTTTTTGCGGGCCGATCCAACAGAAAGTACTACTACACGTCGCCCGAGGCCGCCGCGGACAACGCTAAGAAGCGGGCGCAGATTTGGGTGGGGCAGCAGCAAAACGTACTCTGTTCAGTAGGAAAATAGTGAAAGTTCTTGACACGCGCGGGGCGCGTATATTATTTTCTATAAATCATAATTCAAAGCCCCGGTTGGTCTGACGCCGGCCGGGGGGATCCGTTAAACATATTATCGTAGGAGAGTAGCAATGCAACGTAAGGCAAATTTAGCGGCGTACCTTTTGTTGTCGCTGGTAATCGTGGGTTGCGGCGGCAGTACGCAGGTGGCGCGTGTGCAGTCCGATTCAACAATTGATCTTTCCGGGCGTTGGAACGACACCGACTCGAGGCTTGTGGCCGAGGAGATGGTCAAAGACGCTCTTAATCAGCGTTGGATCTACAAGTATGAAGAGGCTAAGAAGGTGCCCACGGTCATCGTAGGCAAGATCACCAACAAGAGCCACGAGCATATCAGCGTGGAGACGTTTGTGAAGGACATAGAGCGTTCGCTCTTGAACTCCGGCAGCGTTGAGTTCGTGGCGTCGAAGGTAGAGCGCCAGCAGCTCCGCGACGAGGTTGAGGATCAGCAGGAGAACGCCTCGGTAGACACCAGAAACGACATCGGCGAGGAGCAAGGCGCCCAGTTGATGATGACCGGAAACATCAGCACCATCGTTGACCAAGAGGGCAAGAAGTCGGTCATATTCTATCAAGTGAATATGGAACTGATCGAGCTTGAGTCCAAAAAGAAAGTTTGGATAGGGGAGAAGAAAATCAAAAAATATGTAGAGCGCGCTGGAGCGAGATTGTAAAGCTATGGAAGGGCGCGATTTATCGCGCCCTTCCATCTAAAAAAAGATTTTAAAGATTTTAAAGATACAACTTCAAAGAGGAAATTATCCGTGAAAGTAAAAACAGCAAGTCGCAAGTTATCCGTTTTGGCGGTGGCCTTATCAATACTGTTCTCTTGTTTCTTGTTGCCGTCTTGTACCACGAAGGGTATGCAGCGGCAAAAGGTGTTGGATAAGCCGTTGAACGACGACTACATTGCCAGAATCGCCGAAATCAGGAAGGAAAAGAAGAAGCTCTACGGGGACGGCGTGACGAACGCTTTTTTGTACTGCATGGACGTCGGCGTCCTCTTCCACTACGCGGAAATGTACGATTCAAGCAACGTCTATTTGATGAGGGCCGAGGAGATTTTCGACGATCTCTTCACGAAGTCGGTATCAAACGAGGCCGCCGCGATCCTCACGAACGACAATGTGAGGCCGTATCGTAGCAAGCCGTACGAACTCACCTTGCTTCACCAGATTGTCGCGCTGAACTATATGGCTATGGGCAAGTTCGACGAGTCCTTGGTTGAGAGCCGCAAGATGCAGATTTATTTCAACGAGTGGGAGCGCACCAAGGACAAGAAGTACCATACCGACGGGATGTTCCACCTCTTCACGTCGCTGGCCTACGAGAGGACGGGCGAGTCTGACAATTCGCTCATATCTCTATATAAATCCGCCGACGCCTACAAGAAAGGCCCGGTACCGCTGGCTCCTGAGGTTGAGGGCTTTGCCTACGACCGTTTGATGGCGGGGGATAGGGAGAACGATGTGTCGGAACTTGGCCTTAAGCCCGACAACGGCCCCAACAAATGGAACGCGAAGTCCGGTCAGGCGGAGATTCTGATAGTCGGGTACGCCGGCAAGGGACCAAAGATGGTGGAGATGAATTGGCGTGGCACGATGACCCCGGGCGGTGGTCTGCAAATTACCATGTACGGCAAAAACAGGAGGGGGACGTACTCCTCGGCGGCGCCGATGATTCCGGATAGCCATAGGGGAAAGGTGAGGGCCGGTGTCGCCCACAACATAAAGATTTCACTGCCGGAATTAGTGACCGCGTCCTCGAGGGTGGATCGTTTCTCGGCGCGGTTGGACGGTTCCGACAGGGTCTTTGAGTCGGTAGTGGTGAACAACATCGACCTGCAAGCCAAAAAGGCGCTGGCCGACGATTTCGGCGCGATAGTGGCAAGGACGGCGTTAAGGGCGATTATCCGCGCCGTAGCCACCGAAAAAATCCAAAGAGCGGACACAGGGAATGCCGGGGTGAATCTGATGTTAGGTGTCGGCTCAATGATATACAACGAGGCTGTGGAACAAGCCGACGTGCGCATGTGCTTCATGTTACCGCAAAGGATAATAGTAACCCGCATCCCCGTGGAACCGGGTACCCACAGTGTGAGGTTAGACGTTCATGACAGACTGGGCGGGCTTATAGGCAGGAAGTCGTTCGACAATATTGATGTTAAGAAAGGGGAGAAGAAAATTCTCTTTAGTAAATATTTATTATAGGCATATTTTGGTATTTATGTTGGCGTGGAAAGAGGGCGGTCGTCTTGGCCGCCCATTTTTTTGCATTGATTATTATCGCTTGACCTTATCCGAACGTTAAATAAGACCACCATCTCCCCGCGCGGCGGATGCTCCGCGAAGTGCGCCAGCAGCTCCTCCGCGCTGCCGCGCAGAAATTCCTCGTGTATCTTCGTCAACTCCCGAGCGATAACCACCCGCACGTCGCCTAGTACCGCCTTGATGTCCTCCAGAGATTTAACGATGCGGTGAGGGGTTTCATAGAAGATCAACGTCCGAGGCTCATCCCTCAGCGATTCAAAAATCTTCCGCCTCTG